>DATIVG010000074.1:0-14100 GCA_035466075.1 Nodosilinea sp.
AAGGAGGCAGCTTGAGTTCCCATCCGCAGCCCCGCATCGTGCACCTTGACCTGTTGGATACTGACTACGCCAAAATTGCCGCCGGGGAGCCCATTCCGGCCGATAAGCAGAACCGGCTTGCCCAGGACAGCTACGACTTTACCCGTCTGGGGCAGCACATTGCCCGCTACCGCTACGGCGGACTGGACGAGCAGGGGCGCGATGACGTGCTCTGCACTCTGGGTACCACCGCCGGGCTCTTTACCCTGGCCGATGTGGAGGATATGAACGATCGCCTGCGCCAGACTGGCCGCTTTTACCTTACCCCCGGCGAACGCCAGCAGGTGATCAACTGGCTGGCCGATGAACTGGGCATTGAGATCGGTGCCGAGGGCGGCGCAGCGGCTGAACGTTAGGGCCGGGTGGGTCAAGGACAGAGGCGTTCCCACCCATAGATTTTTCTATAGCCAGAGAATAGATCGACTCCCAGCCCTAGATGTCTCAATGTAAACGAGTGTTTCAATCGGGTTACAACCGCTGGCGGTGGCCCGAAATGCCTGAAATCCCGTGATACGATTCATCCGTAGCTTTTTGCAATAGTGGAGTAAGCACCCTTGGTACTTCGGGTAGCAGTAGTAGGATCAGGTCCAGCAGGCTCCTCGGCTGCTGAGACATTAGTCAAAGCCGGTATTGAAACGTACCTCTTTGAGCGCAAGCTAGACAACGCTAAGCCCTGCGGCGGTGCGATTCCCCTGTGCATGGTCGAGGAGTTTGACCTGCCCCCCGAGATCATCGATCGCCGCGTGCGCAAGATGAAGATGATCTCCCCCTCCAATGTGGAGGTCAACATCGGCAGCACCCTCAAGGACGACGAGTACATTGGCATGTGCCGTCGTGAGGTGATGGATGGCTTTTTGCGCGATCGCGCCGCTAAGCACGGGGCAAAGCTCATCAACGGTACCGTCCACACCCTCGAAATCCCTACTACGGAGTCTGGGGCCTACACCCTGCACTACACCGAGCACCGTGAAGACGGGCTGGTGGGCGACAACAAATCTCTGCAGGTGGATCTGGTGATTGGGGCCGATGGAGCCAACTCGCGGGTCGCCAAGGCGATCAAGGCGGGCGACTACAACTATGCGATCGCATTTCAAGAGCGCATTCGCCTGCCCGAAGACAAAATGGCCTACTACGAAGATTTGGCCGAAATGTATGTGGGCAACGATGTTTCCCCCGACTTCTACGCCTGGGTCTTCCCTAAGTACGACCACGTCGCCGTGGGCACCGGCACCATGCGGGTCAATCAGGCCAAGATTAAGGGCCTCCAGGCGGGCATTCGCGCCCGCGCCGCCAAGCGCCTAGAGGGCGGCGAAATCATCAAGGTCGAAGCGCACCCCATCCCTGAGCATCCGCGCCCGCGCCGGGTTGTCGGTCGGGTGGCTCTGGTGGGCGATGCGGCAGGTACCGTCACCAAGTCCTCCGGTGAGGGCATTTACTTTGCGGCCAAGTCGGCTCGCATGTGCGCCGAAACCATTGTGGAATTTTCCAACAATGGGGCTCGCATTCCCACCGAGGCCGACCTCAAGGTCTACCTCAAGCGCTGGGATCGGCAGTACGGCATGACCTACAAGGTGCTTGACCTGCTGCAAACGGTGTTCTACCGCTCTGACGCCACCCGCGAGGCTTTTGTGGAAATGTGCTCTGACATGGATGTGCAGAAGCTCACCTTCGACAGCTACCTCTACAAAACCGTGGTGCCCGCCAACCCTCTGGTGCAGATGAAAATCACCGCCAAAACCGTGGGCAGCCTGATTCGTGGCCATGCCCTGGCACCCACCCGCAGCTGGTAGGGAGTCTGCGTTCGGTTCCTTTCTAAATTCCCAACTTGGCTGGCTTCGACAGTTTTTTGTCGGAGCCAGTTTCATTTGTTCCCCCCGGCGATCCGCTGGTTTGCCTTGGGAAAAGGTGGCGTCAAACAGCGACGGCTCCCCAAGAATTGGGGAGCCGTCGTTTTCTCAGCGGGTTGAGGATGGCTTGGGCCGGGGGGCTTACTTGCCCATACCCAGCTGCTGAGCCTTCTGATACACCTTGCCCTCGGTCAGGAGCGAGGGGGCAATCACCACCTCTACCTGCTGCATTTCCTTGAGGTCTTTAGCGCCCAGGGTGCCCATGCTGGTTTGCAGAGCGCCCAAGAAGTTGTGGGTGCCGTCATCTAGCCCGGCGGGGCCGCGCAGAATTTGCTCTAGGCTGCCGGTGGTGCCCACCTTGATGCGGGTGCCACGGGGCAGCACCGGGCTGGGGGTGGCCATGCCCCAGTGGAAGCCCCGCCCTGGCGCTTCGGCGGCCCGGGCAAAGGGGGAGCCGATCATGACGCCGTCGGCACCGCAGGCGATGCACTTACAGATGTCGCCGCCGGTCACCAAACCCCCGTCGGCGACGATGGCGACGTAGCGCCCGGTTTCGGCAAAGAAGTCATCGCGGGCGGCGGCGCAGTCGGCCACGGCGGTAGCCTGGGGAATGCCAATGCCCAACACCCCGCGGGAGGTGCAGGCCGCGCCCGGGCCAATGCCTACCATGACGGCGGCCGCGCCAGCCTTCATGAGATTGAGGGCGACTTCGTAGGTGACGCAGTTGCCTAAAATGACCGGCATGGGCATGGCGGCGCAAAAGGCGGCCAGGTCCAGCGGGCTGATGTCGGCGGGAGACAGGTGGGCGGTGGAGACCACGGTGGCCTGCACAAACACCAGGTCGGCCCCGGCCTCGGCGACGGTGGCCCCAAACCGAGCCGCCCCGGCGGGGGTGAGGCTGACGGCTGCCACACCCCCGCCGGCTTTGATTGCCTGAATGCGCTTGGTGATCAGCTCGGGCTTAATCGGTTCGGCGTAGAGGGCCTGCATGAGACCGACAAACTCCTCTTTGCCCACCGAGGCAATTTTGTCGAGGATGGGGTTGGGGTCTTCGTAGCGGGTTTGAATGCCTTCTAGATTGAGCACCCCCAGCGCCCCTAGTTCTGAAAGCCGAATTGCCATGCCCACATCGACCACCCCATCCATGGCGCTGGCAATGATGGGAATCTCGCGCTCAATGCCGCCAATCTGCCAACGGGTATCGGCCAGGCTTGGATCCAGGGTGCGGGGCCCTGGCACCAGGGCAATTTCGTCAATGCCGTACGCTCTGCGGACTACTTTGCCGCGACCAAGTTGTATATTCACGTCCTTCTCAACCTCTGGGCCAAAACCATTAGGCTAGCCTAGCAAAAAAGAATTCTCGCCGTATAGCTCTTAGATCGCTGGTTTAGACGGCTGGGGCTGAAAGCCGGGGAAGGCTGGGCCCTGGGTGGGGAGTGATAGTATTGTTCAGGCTGCGGCTTGAGCGGTGTTTTTGTAGCAGGGAAAAACGGTTGTGAATCTGTCCTCGCTGACGTTTTTGCGCAAGATGCGATCGCCCAATCGCCAGTTTGCGGTGATTGGGCTGGGGCGATTTGGGCGGGCGGTGTGTGCCACTCTCAACAACCTGGGCTACGAAGTGCTGGCCGCCGACACCGATGAGCGCCGGGTGAGCCAGGCCCTTACTGACCAGATTGCGGCCCATGCCCTGCAGCTCGATACCACCCAGCCCTCGGCCCTGAAGGAGGCGGGCATTACCGACTTTGACACGGTGATTGTGGCGATTGGCAACTATGTGGAGGAGAGCATCATCACCACCCTCAACCTGAAGGAGGCGGGGGTGAAAAATGTGGTGGCTAAGGCCTCCTCTGAGATCCACGGCAAGCTGCTGGATCGGGTGGGGGCCGACCATGTGGTGTTTCCCGAGCACGAGATGGGCTGTGAACTGGCTCGATCGCTCACGTCGCCGGGCATTCTCGATCGGTTTGAGATTGACCCCAACCACAGTATTGCGGAGATCATTGTGCCGGAGGCCTTTGATCAAAAAACGATTGTTGATCTCGACCTGCGCAACCGCTACGAGCTGACGCTGCTGGCGATTAGCCAGGATAACCACCCCGACCAGTTTGAGATCAACCCTAGCCCGGTTACGCGGCTGAAGGCGGGCGGGCTGATGGTGGTGATTGGCAGCAACAAAGGTTTAGAGCGTTTGCCGGTGTAGCCCATGCGAGTGATTGGTTTAATTAGCGGTACCTCTGTCGATGGTATTGACGCCGCGCTGGTGGAGGTGGAGGGGGAGGGCTACGGTGTAGCGGTCAACCTGGTGGATGGGTTGACCTGGCCCTACCCGGAGGAGCTGCGATCGCAGCTCCTCTCCCTCTGCGCTGGCGACGCCGTCAGCCTGGAGCGGCTGGCCGAGCTAGACGATGCCGTCGCCCAAACCTTTGCCGATGCCGCCCAGGCGCTGATCGCCCAGGCCGGGCCCGCTGACCTGCTCGCCTCCCACGGCCAGACCGTATTTCACCGCCCGGTGGGCCGCCCCCCAGGGCCTAGCCCGCAGCCAATTCGGTTGGGCTACACCCTGCAGCTGGGGCGGGGGGCCGTGCTGGCCCAGCGGGTGGGGCTGCCCACCATCAGCGACTTTCGCCAGGCCGACATTGAGGCCGGTGGCGAAGGTGCCCCCCTGGTGCCCATCGTTGACATGTGCCTGTTTAGCCATCCCCAGCAGCCCCGGTGTGTGCAAAATCTCGGCGGCATTGGCAATGTCGCCTACCTGCCCCCCTGGACTCGCCAGGGCCATACCCCGCCCCCCCCGGTGATCGGGTGGGATACCGGGCCCGGCAATTCACTGATTGACATTGCCATGCACACCCTCACCGACGGAGCGCTGACCTACGACCACGACGGCGCCTGGGCCGCCCAGGGCACCCCCTGCCTGGCCCTGGTAGAGACCTGGCTCCAGCACCCTTACTTTTCGCAGCCCCCGCCCAAATCCACCGGGCGCGAGCTGTTTGGCTGGGCCTTCTTTGAGCGCTGTCACCGGGCGGCCCAGGCCCAGGGGCTGAGCCCCACGGATCTGATCGCCACCCTCACCGAATTCACCGCCGCCTCGGTGGCCCACGCCTACCGCACCTATTTGCCAGCTCTGCCCCAGACGGTGCTGGTGTGCGGCGGCGGTAGCCAAAACCCAGTGCTGATGGCGCGTCTCCAGGCCCAGCTGCCTGAGCTGGCGGTGTTGACCACCGATGACGTCGGGGTCTCGGCCAGCTACAAAGAAGCGATTGCCTTTGCGGTGCTGGGCTACTGGCACTGCCAGCGGTTCCCGGGCAACCTGCCAGCGGTCACCGGAGCCACCGCCGCTGTGATCATGGGCCGCCTTAACCCCCCCATGGTTACGGTCTAGGTGCCCAGACTGGGCACCCAGTCTAGACAATAGAGCGTATGCTTGAGAAACGCAGGACAACCGCACAGGACAAACGCAATGGAGGCCCCAACCGCGGAGCCTTTTGATGGCTGAGGGAGCAGCTTGTGGTGCATAGCTTTTTAATTGAGCCCGGACGATGGACGCTCCAGGGCAGCTGGATGGAGCGGGATCGTTTGCCTGCCCCAGTGAAGGGCAAGATTCTCATCGCCTGGAGCCGCGACGACTGGTTCACCATGGTGATGAAGCTGGCTCGCCCCGACGCCGAGCCCCAGGAAATGGCCCTCCAGTACCGCGGTCGGTTGACCAGCGGCGACTGTCAGTACACCTTTGTGCTCCAGCACAGCCTGCTGGGTCGGGTCGAGGGAGAGGGCTGGGTAGCCCCTGACTCGATCATTCAGCGCTACTGGGCCCTGGGCGATCGCCAGCGGCGCACCGGCTTTGAAACCCTCTACCGCCTCGACAGCGATCGCTACCATCTCTCCAGCGGCATTATGACCGGCCACTACCTGACCAGCGCCATGGAGGCCACCCTGCACCGCCAGGGCCCGCCGCCCCTCGGTGCCTAGGGCTGGGTGCAATGTACTCTGGGTGCAATGTACTAAAGTGTAGGCAGAGTACCTTTTTGCCGGAGCTGGGCATATTAAATTTACCCACCCAAACCGCTGGTCGTCACTGGGTGTGGGGCCCTCTGGGTGGGTGCTGATGGGTGCGCTTTAGAGCTTGCTTTGGGGTCTGGTTTTGAACCGGGCTGTCGCCTGGTGAGGCGCCGTTGGTTTGGCCTGGGGCGCTAGGCAGTGGTGGACTGATGCCATCCTGGTCGCCCTGGCCGGGGCTAAGGCGGCCGGGGCGGCCGCTTCATCCTTGAGCTTCCCTGCCCCTCTCTGATTTCTGGCTAATACTGTTCTATGGCTGATTCAAACCTGGGCTGCAAATTAGCAAATCGCTACGAACTCTTAGAACCGATTGGCCAGGGTTCCATGGGGCGGGTGTACCTGGCTGAAGATTTGCTGCTGGGCAGTGTCAAGGTGGCGGTCAAACTGCTCTCCCAGACTTTGCCTGGGGAAAAAATGCGCGAGCGCTTCATGCAGGAGGCCATGACCTGTGCCCAGCTGGGCCAGAAGAGTATCCATGTGGTGCGGGTCACCGACTACGGCGTGAGCGATGAAGGGGTGCCCTTCTACGTCATGGAATATTTGCAGGGGCAAAGCCTCAGCCACATGATTAACGTGCAGCCTCTGCCGATTCCCCGGTTTTTGGGGCTAATTCGGCAGATTTGCCTGGGTCTCCAGGCGGCCCACGAGGGCATTATCCTCAAGACGCAGCCGCAGCCGGTGCCGATCATTCACCGCGACATCAAGCCCAGCAACATTATGATTGTCCAGGATCCCACCCTGGGGGAGCTGGCCAAAATTTTAGACTTTGGCATTGCCAAGCTGATGCAGGGCGATAGCGACCAGACCAACTGCTTTATGGGCACGCTGGCCTACGCTTCTCCCGAGCAGATGGAGGGCCGCGAGCTAGACAGCCGCTCAGACATCTATAGCCTGGGCGTAATGATGTTTCAAATGCTGACCGGGCACCTGCCGCTGCGGGCCAGCAGCCATACCTTTGGGGGCTGGTACAAAGTACACCAGACCGAGACCCCCAAGCGCATGGCCGATGTGGTCAGCAATATCAAAATTCCCAAGCTGCTGGAAGATCTGGTGATGGGCTGCATGGCCAAGCCCGCCGATGATAGGCCCCAGAGCACCCAGGAAATTCTGCAAATTTTAGAGCCGCTCCAGGCGCGCTACGTCAACGGGTTTCGGATTAGTCAGCGGATTAGCACCACCCTCAACCGGGTGCCGGTCACCCGCCAGCCCGCCCCGGCGGAGGCGCTGCAGGAGGATCAGGTCTGTCGCCTGACGGTGTGGCCGCAGGCCAAACCCGTGGCTGAGATTGTGTTTCCCCATCCTTTACCCACCAGCCAGGGGCCCTTGGCCACCCTCTGGGCGATGATGCCCGAGGCGGAAATTGGCCGCCGACTGGTGAGCACCCGCTACAACACGTTTATCTGCACCATGGCCCCCCACCCGATGATGCTGTGGTTGACGGTGCTCTACAGCAGCTCCCACGGGGCTCGCTGGCTGCCCTGCTACCTCGACCTCAAGATCTCCCTGGGCCAGGACATGGCCGGGCTACTGGGCAAAACCGGTACCTACAAGCTGCTGCTGTTTGCCCTCGAAAACCCCCGCCGCTGCGCCCATGTGCTGAGCTGTAGCGTGTCGGACCCCCAGCGCAGTCTGTTGCAGGAATGGGCGCTGACCGCTCGCAGCCGACCCTCGACCGGCGCTACGTCGATCAGCCGCGATCTCCTGCGCAACGAGCTGCAAACTAAGCTGAAGCCCAAGGTGCTGCAAAAGCTGGAGTCTATCTATGTCGATACGGGGTCTAACCTGTACGACTAGGCTAGCTGGGGAAATAGAGTACGGGGTGCCAGCTGCACCGCAAAATTTCGCGGGTGAGGCTGGGGGCTGACCATTTGAGAATGCCGCCAATGCCTCGGGAGCAGGCTGCGATCGCACCCACGTCGTGAACCTCAGCCGCCTTCATGATCTCCTCCAGGGGGCTGCCCTCCACAATGGTGGTGTTGACCACCAGATTGAGCGCCGCCAGCTCGGCCTGGAGTTTGTCGAGTTCTTGCTCCGCCTGCTGAATGGGGTGGTCGCCATGGAGCTCGCGCCGCACATTGTCATCAATCACCCACAGCAACCGCACCCGCTCCAGCACCGAGTCGGGGTTGCCTTTTACCTGCCGGTGAATGTGTTGAATCAGGTTTTTGCCGCCGGCCGTGCCGTCGTAGGGCACCAGCAGGTAGCGAAACAAATGGGCGCAGCGCAGCTCTAGCTCCGCCGTGGTGTAGGTTGACACCAGCTGGGGCCGCAAAATGGCCAGGGGAATGCCGGTTTTTTCGGCCAGGCTGGCGGTGGTGCTGCCAAAGAGTTTCTCTTCCAGCAGGGTGCGGGCGGGCGTCCCCAAAAAAATCACCTCCGACCGGTGCTGCTTCGCCAGCCGCAAAATGCTGTCACTGGGGCGGCCCATCTGCACTTCAATCGTCACATCGACGCCCTCTGGCACCTCCCGCAGCAGCTCTTTCAAGCGCTGGCGGTAGGGCTCTAGCAGCTCCGGATTCTCCCGCGGAATTTCAGGGCCGCTCTCCAGCGATACATTGTGGAAAAATACCAGCGACTTAAAGCCCCCGGCGGCTAGGCTCGGCACAAACTGGGCGAGGCGGTAGATCCCATCGGTAAAGTCGGTACAAATGAGTGCGCGCTGAAACATAGGTCCCCCGTCCAGGTTTAGCAAGGCGTTAACAGGTGGGCCGCTCCCGGCCTCTCAGTTGCCGCCAAAGGGCTGGCTAGACTGCATCTTGAGCCGGGCCTTGCCCTATCTTTACCATACCGTTAGAGCGGGTGGTTAACCAACGGGCGCGACCCCGGGTGCCCCCTCCGCCGCATTTCTCTCAAGCCCAGCGCTTCCGCCTAACCCCCGTAGCGGTGGGGAACAGCGGCGACTGGCCCTGGTCAACTATGAAATTAACAAAAAGGTGCGATCGCTCCAGCCTCAGACTGGCTGATCTGTATTTCTGGCTGATCTGCATTTAAGGCAGTCAATTTCTCAAAGTTAGCGGTGGCCTATGCTGCGTCGATCTCAATGGCCAACCATCGCTAATGTCTATCCGTCAACCCCACCGTCAGCCCAATGTATCGAGTTCCAGGTTCATCGGTCTAAGTCCTTTGTCTCTGAATCTGTTCTCTGTGGTTCTTTACCGCGACTGTTTACGGTGACTTTTCACTGTGGCCGCGAAGTTGACGCCCCGGCATCCCTGGCCTGATTCAGAAGAATCCTGCAAAAGAGGGAGGTCGCCGTCTTCACCGAGCCTTAAATCGGCCAAAAACCGGCAGAGAGCTAAAGCGTAGGATTCGGCCCAATCCCCCACTCATGCTTGAGAAAATGCTTATACATGGTCTCGCGCATCATCATCTGCTCGTACAGCTTGACGAGAAACTGCTGAGCCTGCTCGCGGCTCATCTTGTCAACCTGGGTCTCAAACGACCTCAAGTTAAACTGCTGCTCTAGCGAAAGTTGCATCGGTTCGTTCATGGATCGGCTCCAGAGAGAGAACAACATTCCAGCCCCTAGACGACAACTCAGCCTCAATCGGCCAGCGCCGCTGAACTCAATGCACTTGGGCAGCAATCCCCTTGGAGCACCAATCCCAAGACACCTAGTTCGATCTAGTGGGCTCAATAGTGGAATGGGTTGTAACCACAGCTAAGGCCAAGCGGACTACGCAATGGTTTACAAATTATAACAATCATTTGACAAAGATCCAGTTGTTAGATCTTGAAGGTGAATATAACAATTCATCCCCGATTCGTCATCCTCCGATCGGAGATTTACACTTTTTAGCAATGACTGCTAAGTAAAAATGCTCAGGGTAAACTTCTCGACCCTACAGGTCCGAGCTGGTGCTGGGGCTCAGCGGTGCCACATTCACCACCACCACCGTAATGTTGTCGCGGCCGCCCCGCTGCTTGGCGGAGTTAACCAGAGCCGCTGCCGCCGCTTCCGATGCCCGAATCGACTTGAGATGGGAGGCAATCAGATGGTCAGACAGTTCTTCGGTCAGTCCGTCGCTGCACAGCAGCAGCCGGTCCCCCGCCTGCACCTCAACGGGTTGAATCTCCATTTCGGTCAGGTCATCTCGCCCCAGGCATTGGGAGAGCACGTGGCGCCAGGGATGACTGCGCGACTGGGCCGGGGTCACCTCCCCCGATCGAATCGCCTTGGCAATCCAGGTGTGGTCCTCAGTCAGCTGCTCAAGCTCGTGCCCCCGCAGCCGGTAGAGACGAGAATCGCCCACGTGGGCCCGCCAGGGCTGACTATCCCGGTCGCGGAAGGTGACCAACACCACCGTGGTGCCCATGTCGGCCCGCTCGGGATGGCGGCGCTGGTCATCGAGAATGGCATTGTTGGCCTGCTGGAGCGCCCGCTCCAGCAGCAGCGCCGTGGCGGTCTCAGTATGCCAGTTTTGGTCTAAAAATGTTTTGATCGCGGTGGTGGCCAGGCGGCTGGCTTCTTGCCCACCGGCGTGACCGCCCATGCCGTCCGCCACCACAAAAAATCGCCCGTCAGGGTCGATATAGTAGTCGTCCTGGTTACTGGTTCGCAGCAGCCCCGGATCAGAGAGCCCTGAAAAAACGCAATCTAACATAGCAAATTCGGGGCTAACTCACTAAGGCAGGCGGTCGGCGCGGTTGATTTTGAGGATGGACCGCAGAAACGCGATGCCACTACCCACAGCCAGCACCCCCGGAACGACCGCCAGCCAGATAAACTCCGACAGCAGCAGCCCCGTGGCCGAAATGGTAAATGCCCCTAACAGAATGGCGTAATTGTTGGCCATGGAAACGCCGCTGATGCGCCGCAGGGCGCGGTCGGTCTCAATGGAGCGCACCCGCACGCGAATATCGCCGCGCTCCAGCTTGTCGAGGGTATCTTCGATGCGCCGGGGCAGGCCCAGGGCGGAGGTGCTTACCTGGGCCGCCTGACGGCTGAGTTCGCCCAGTAAGCTGTTGGCTCCATCGGTCGAATTGCCATTGGTCATAAGCTGTGCAGCAAACGGCTTGGCCGCTTCCATAAAGTTAAACTCAGGGTCGAGCCCCTTGCCGACCCCCTCTAGGGTCGAAAAAGCCCGCATCACAAAGGTGAAGGTAGCCGGAAAGCGAAAGGGCTGGTCGTAGGCGACGGCGTACAGATCGTCGCTGATGGCGTTAATGGACTGCTCCTCAAAGGGCTTGTCCATAAAGTTATCCAAAATATACTGGATAGAGCGCCGCACTGGGCTCATGTCGTCCATCTGCACCAGCGCCCCCAGCTCCACCAGCGACGCCACCACCTGGTCAGCATTGCGCTGGGCGACGCCCACAAAGGTGCCCATCAGCCGCTGGCGCGTGACTGGCTGCACCTGCCCCATCATGCCAAAGTCGTAAAAAATTAGGGAGCCTTCAAGGCTGACGGCAATGTTGCCGGGGTGGGGGTCGGCATGGAAAAAGCCGTCGTTGAGCAGCTGGTGCAGATAGGCCTGGGCCCCTAGCCGAGCCAGCCGCCGCCGATCGAGACCAGCGGCCTCCAGGGCATCGTAGTGGCTGATTTTGATGCCGGGCATGTACTCCAGGGTGAGCACCCGCGAGGAGGTCAGCCGCCAAAATACCCGGGGCACGTTGACCCAGTCTTCGCCACGGAAGTTGCGGCGAAAGGTATCGGCGTTGCGGCCCTCGTTGAGATAGTCGATTTCTTCCCAAAGAATGCGGCAGCACTCGTCGTAGATGCCCAACCAGTCACGGCCCTTGCCCCAGCTGGGGTGGTTTTGGAAGTAGCGGGCGATGCCTTTGAGAATGGACAGGTCGATGGTGAAGAGCGATCGCAGCCCCGGCCGCTGCACCTTGACCACCACGTCGTCGCCGTTGTGGAGCTGGGCGCGATGCACCTGCCCCAGGCTGGCCGCCGCCAGGGGAATGGGGTCGAAACTGCGGTAGAGGGTATGGATGGGCTTGCCCAGATCGGCCTCAATGATGTCGCGAGACTGCTCGTAGCTAAAGGCCGGTACTCGGTCTTGCAGCTTTGACAGTTCTTCGACAAACTCGATGGGAAAGATATCGGCCCGGGTCGAAAACAGCTGACCCACTTTAATAAACGTCGGCCCTAGATCCAGCAGGGTCTCACGGATCCAAACCGCCAGCTGGCGGCGGCGGGCGGTCTGGGCCTCGGGGGTAATGGTGCCGCCATAGCTCCAGGCCTTGCCGTAGAGCCATCGGGCCCATAGCAGCCGCAGCACAAAACTCCAGATATCCACAAAGCGGCGCTGACGGGAGTAACGACCCCGGTTCCAGCGGTAGGCTTCCTGGCCAAAGGGTAGGGGTTTTTCGGCAGTGGGATCGAGGGGAAGGCTGGCCGCCAGCGGAGCCGCCGATGCGTGGAGAGACCCGGAAGCCTCCGACTGCCTCAAGGCGTCACCCAGGTCAGCGGTACTGAGAACGCCACCCTCTCCATCGGTCTCAGGAGAGGGTAACTTGGGCGATGCGGAGGAGTCAGAAACGGCAGACACTCGGGCTCCTAAAGCTCGGAACGACTGTTGGTCGGGTGTTCGGGTGATCGGGTGAAAAACTCAGGTCGATGTTGGGCAGGAAGTCCCTCAAATGCTTACACCCGATTGGGGATGCCTGTTGAGGGACGCAGAGGGCTCGACCTAGCGCTGAGCCCCAGGTCAACGGGGGCTCAAACCTGGGATGTGGCCCGATACTGCTGTAGCGCCACCCGCACCTGGGCAATTTCGGCCCGCAGGGTATCAATGGTGGCCTGGAGGTCGGTGGCGGTGCCGACTTCTCCAGCTGCGCCTGTGGCTCCAGGGTAGGTTTCGCCAGCTTCGGCCTCGGCCTGCTGGGCCCGAGCGATCACCTCATCGGTGAACTGGCGAAAATACTCGCGCTGCTCGGCATCAAACTTGCCCACCAGGCTCAGCCCATCGGTCAGCAGTCGCTCGGCTCGTTCGTTGACGGCGTCTGCCAGGGCTCGGCCTACAAAAAACGCATGCAGCACGGGGCTACTCATGGTAAACCTCAAGAATACTTGTCTGTAACAGAAGACATTTAACTGTAGAGAATTATAACGCCCTTATTCCTCCCTCACCGGGTAGATCTGGGGGCAAAATCCCTAAAAGCTGATTTGAGCTTGATGGAATGCGTCGCTAGCCCAGGGCGTTAGCCTGCGGCTGGGGCGGGAGCAGCGGGGCGGGGCGGCAGGTTTAGCGGCGGTGGCGCTGCTCCCTCTGGGGCAGGGGGGGCAGGCGGCGGCGCCAGGGGCGGCGGGGCGCTGGGGGCGGGGGCCACCTCTGGGGTTGGGACTGGGGCAGGCAGGGTCGGATCGATGATGGTTGGATCGGGCAGGGGCTGAAACTCAGGCTGCTCGGGCATTTCCCAGGTTTCGGCGGGGGCGGCAGCGGGTTCGGGCTCCACCAATTCAGGCTGGGTCACGGCCGGGGGTGGGGCGGCGGGCTCCTGGGGGTTGGGGGTAAAGTCAACGGCGGGTTCAGACCCCTGGGGTGGGGTGGTGCTGTAGTCCGGTCGCTGGCGCAGGGCGGGGGCTTCATCCCAGGGCTGCCACAGGGCGTCGCTGTTCCAGTCGGGCAGGGGGGGGAAGGACTGGTTGGGGTTGAGGCGTTGCTGACTGGTGGACTGGCGGGGCTGGAGTCGGGCGTAGAGACCGAAGCCCAGGCCGCTGGCGGTGGCCAACAGCCCGGTAAAAGCCAGGGCCAAGACCGGCAGCGGGCGTGACCGGGAGGCGGGGGTGGCGACGGCGCGGTCGGGTTTGAGTGAGGCCACCAGGGTCTTGGGTTCGGCACTAGGGGCTGGGGGCGGTGCTGGTCTGACGGTGGGGCTGGGCTGGGGCAGATCGGCGGGGAGATCTGCGATCGCAGGTAGCAGCCTCCCCCAATCGGCCAGCGTCAGGGCAGATTGCGGCTCACCATCGGCGCTGGATTCAGGGCGGCGGGGGCTGCCCAGCTCTAGAGCCTGGTCTAGGCTGGTGGGCAGCTCTGGACGGCGGCGGCGCAGATCGACCGCCAGGGGAGCATTGGTGTGCTCGGCGCGCTGGCCGGTGAGCAAAAAGTACAGCAGGTGGCTGAGCTCTCGCACCAAATGGGCCTCTATGGCAGGGGTGCGATCGCGGTCGGCCTCTGCCTCTGCAGCGGGTATGAGGGGCAGGTCAAAC
>DATIVG010000075.1:0-13857 GCA_035466075.1 Nodosilinea sp.
CCGTGGTGGTGGCCAAACAGCAGCCCGTCCTTCAGCGTGCCCCAGCTTGTCTGGGCCGCGTGAATAGACTCATCGGTAAAGTCCACTGGTTTGCGGTAGCTGCCCTGGAGCAAAAACAGCCGCACCGCCATCGGATCGGGCGCATTCGACCCGTCCAGCAGATCGCGAATGGTGGTGAAGTTGCCGAGGGATTTCGACATTTTCTCGCCGCCCACGTTGACCATGCCGTTGTGCATCCAGTAGCGGGCCAGGGGGTGGCCGGTGGCGGCCTCCGACTGGGCGATCTCGTTCTCGTGGTGGGGAAAGACCAGGTCGCTGCCGCCCACGTGGATGTCGATGGTGTCGCCCAGACGTTCGCGAATCATTGCCGAGCATTCGATGTGCCAGCCCGGTCGGCCCGGCCCCCAGGGCGATTCCCAGAACGGCTCGCCTTCTTTAGCGCCTTTCCACAGGGCAAAGTCGAAGGGGTCTTGCTTGATACTGTCTTCGGCGGCGACGCGGCCGCTGGCCCCGGCCTGCATGTCGTCGAGCCTGCGGCCCGACAGCTTGCCGTAGCCGTCAAACTTGCGTACCGAGTAATACACATCCCCGTTGGCGGGGTAGGCGTAGCCCTTTTGCTCTAGCTCGCCAATCAACCGCTGAATGCCGTCGAGGGTTTGAGTGGCGTAGGTGTATTCGTCGGCCTCCAGCACATTCAGGCGGGCGATGTCTTCCAGGTAGGCGGCGGTGTAGCGCTCGGCCACCGTCTGCATGGTGGAATTTTCTTGCTTGGCGCGGTTGAGAATTTTGTCGTCGATGTCGGTGAAATTTTGCACGTAGTGGACATCGTAACCCCGCCACAGCAGGTAGCGCCGCACTGTATCCCAGGCGATAGAGCTGCGGGCGTGGCCCAGGTGCGAGTGGTCGTACACCGTGACGCCGCAGCAGTACATTTTGACCTGGCCCGGTGCTAGGGTTTCGAGGGGTTCTTTTTGGCGGGTCAGGGTGTTGTAGAGGACGACGCTCATGGCAGGGGCAGCGCAAAGTGCCCATTATAGAAGGACGCTAACAGAACGATTCAACACTGAAACCGGGCGCGGCGCAATCAGAGGGTGCAGCCTGGGGTTGTAGCCATGGGCCCTATCGTCATGGCAAAGCGGCCTGGGGTGATGGCAATGCAGCCTGTGATTTTAACTATGCAGCCTGTGGTTGTGGCAAGGCAGCTTATGGCTCTACGAATGCGCCCGGTAGTTTTAGCAATTTGCCTGAGGTCATAGCGATGCGCCTTGCAGTTGACCCTAACCAAACGCCCTACGCCTTAAATCCATCCGCCGATCGCGGCGGCGACCCGGCGCAGTAGATTTGTAGACTGATGAACCAACGTCTCTGTAGCGAATTGAATCGATGACGACAATCTCACCGCTGGGTGCGGCTGCCCTGGAAGGCTATTTTCAGCGCATTGGCTATGAGGGCGATCGCACCCCCACCCTGGCTACTCTCCAGGGCATTCACCAGCGGCATCCCCAGGTGATTGCCTTTGAAAATCTCAATGCCTTTTGGGGGCAGCCGGTCAGTTTAGATCTACCGGCCCTGGAGAGAAAACTGGTCTACGGCGGGCGCGGCGGCTACTGTTTTGAGCAAAACGGGCTGCTGTTGGCGGTCTTAACCAGCCTGGGGTTTGCGGTCAGGGGCCTGGGGGCGCGGGTGCTGTGGAATCTGCCTGCGGGTACGGTGACCCCTCGCAGCCACATGGTGCTGCGGGTCGAGGTGGAGGGCCAAGCCTACATCGCCGATGTGGGCTTTGGCGGGCTGACTTTGACCGCTCCGCTGCGGCTGACCCCAGGTCTTGAGCAGGAGACTCCCCACGAGCGGTTTCGGCTGGTGGAGGGGGTAGAGGGGCTGGGGGGGCTGGTGCTCCAGGCGCACCTGGGCGACGACTGGCAGCCGCTGTACCAGTTTGATTTGCAGCCGCAGTATCCCTGCGACTACGCGGTGAGCAACTGGCATGTGTCAACCCACCCCAGCTCGCTGTTTGTCAATCATTTGATTGCGGCTCGGGTTGACCCCCACTGCCGCTACGGCCTGCGCGATACTGAGTTCAGCACCCATTTTTTGGCCGGGCAGAGCGAGCGTCGCCAGCTGGCCTCCATCGAGGAGTTGCAGACGATTTTGACCAATGTGTTTGGCTTGAAGCTGCCTAAGGACGCTGACTTTGGCCGCCTGTTCTCTGAGGTACCCAGGGAATGAGCGTCGGGGGCGAGTGCCAGGGTCAATCAATACTCAGGGGGCGCTAGCGCAGGGCTTCGGCCAGGGTTTTGAGGACGGTGGCGCTTTTCCAGTAGCCGCCGTGGGCATCGCCGCCCCACAGCAGCGGCAGGCGTCCGGCGGTGATCGGCAGCCCGCGGTGCTCGGTGATCACATCGCGCAGGTGAATGTAGAGCTGGGCATTGCCCATCAGCCGGGGCATGAGCCCCTGGAGCGGGTAGGCAATCGGGTCGCCGGGGTGCAGGTAGTTGTACCAGGGCAGGGCCTTTTTGCCGCGCTGGTGGTACAGGGTTTGCAGGTGCGATCGCAGCTCCTTGGTCAAGTCGTGGGTGCTCTCGCCCGTCGCCGACAGCAGGCTAAACAGGGCAATGGGCGACCCCAGGGTGTGCACGCTTGAAATCGGCAGCCCCTTGCCCGGCTCCTGGCCGAGGCCAAACAAACTGTTGCGCAGCTGGCCCACCGTCTGGCGGATCTGGCGGGTGCTGGGGTCGCGGTCCAGCTGCGGGTCATCCCAGCGGGCGGCAAACAGCAGGTCAAACAAAATCACGCTGCCCAGACTGTGGGTGACCAGGTGCAGCCGGTCGCCGGGCTGCGCCCCTTGCAGCGCCGGCAGCGCCAGCTGCTGAAACCGCTGCACCACCTGGGCACCCACGTGGCGGCTCAGGTACAGGGCCGCATCCCCGGCAAACTCCAGCACCTCCCTCACCCGAAAGTCAGTCATCCACAGCTTGCGCCACTGGGGAGACGCCTCCAGCCCCTGGCGCAGCGTCGCCTGGGGGGCCACATTTAAGTCACCCCAAAACACCACAATGGGCTTCAGGGTGCGGCCACCGCCCACGGTGCGCTGCACGCTTTCAGTTAGCGCCTGGGCGGTGCGGTTAAACTCATCCGCCTGACGCTGCTTGACGCCGTGGACAAACAGCAGGTAGTCAGTGGCCATAGATGCAGCTCCTGGAATGAGTGGCGAAGGGGCAGAGGCAAAGGGGAAACCGGCGGCCCCAGCCTGAGGGAGGGTCGGGCCGCCATGGGTAACTACAGAGCTGGCGGCCCCATTCCAGAAGGTAAGGGCACCCAAGGGCATACCGGCGGGGGATTGGTTTGGCCCAGGCCACCCTGTAGACTCAAAGATGTAGCGTTTGAGTCAATTGCGAGCCATGGTGAGTCGATCTAGCCTGTGTCGGATGCTTGTAGCCGCGCTGATGGTGCTAACGCTCGGGCTGGGCTGGGGCAGTCCAGCCCAGGCCACCAACTACGACCGCCAAAACCTGCGCATGAGCGACTGGTCTAACCAAGACCTGCGTGGCAACGACTACACCCGCGCCGACATGGCCGATGCCGACATGAGCCACACCAACCTGCGCGGCGTGCGCCTGTTTGACACCACCCTGGCCCGCGCCAATATGGAAGGGGCCGATATGACCGGCGCCACCCTCGACGGCGCTCGCTTCTACCAGGCCAACCTGACCAACGCCATTCTCGAAGGGGCCTACGCCTTCGACACCGACTTTCGCGAAGCCATTATCGACGGGGCCGATTTTACCGACGTGCTGCTCGACCCCAAGGTCAACAAAATGCTCTGCGCCGTGGCCCAGGGCACCAACCCGGTAACGGGGCGCAACACCCGCGACACGCTGTACTGCCCCTAGGGCCACGGGCGGCCCAGGGCGCGAATCGACTCTCCTGACTCCTCTTACTAGACCTCGGCTGGGCCGGTTTTGAGCGGTCTTTTGGGCGGGCATCGTAAGCTATAGCCAGGTCCAACGGTGGCCGGGTTGGCAGCAGTGCCTTGATCGCAGACCCCGCCCGCTGGCTTTGGCCAAGGTTTAGAGCCCCCTGCCTAGGAGTCATTCTATGTCTGCTGTCCCCAAAGCGACCGCCCCCAGCCTGGTTCAGTTCTACAACTGGATTTACGATCCGCTCACCTACATGGAAGCCCACTGTCGTCGGTACGGCGATATCTTTAAGGCCCGGGGCACCCTGGCCGACTGGGTTTTTCTCAGCCATCCCGACGCGCTCAAGTACGTGCTCACCCACGACGGGCAAGAGCTCAGCGCCCCCGGCGAGTACAACAAAATTTTGACCAACCTGCTGGGCCACAACTCGCTGATGCTGCTCAGTGGGGCCCAGCACAGGCAGCGGCGGCAGCTGGTCATGCCTCCTTTCCACGGCGAGCGCCTCAAGGTCTACGGCGAGCTGATTCGCACCGCCACCCGCGAGGCGATCGAGGGCCTGTCGGTGGGGCAGAGCTTCAAGGCCCGCGAGCTGACCCAAAAAATTTCCATGCAGGTGATTTTGCAGGCGGTGTTTGGCCTGCGCCAGGGCGATCGCTGCCAGCGGCTAGGGCAGCTGTTGGCCCAGCGGCTCGATATGTCGAGCGGTCTGCTGGGGTCGGCGCTGATTTTTTTGCCGCCCCTGCGCCGCGACTACGGCCCCTGGAGCCCAGGCTACCGGCTGAGGGTGCTCAGCGAGCAGATCAACGAGCTGATCTTTAGCGAAATTCGCGATTGTCGGGCCCACCCCGACCCGGAGCGCAGCGACATTCTCTCGCTGCTGCTGGCCGCCCGCGATGCCGATGGCCAGGGCCTCAGCGACCAGGAGCTGCGCGATGAGCTGATGACGCTGCTGGTGGCGGGCCACGAGACCACGGCCACGGCCATTGCCTGGAGCCTCTACTGGGTGCACCATCAGCCCGAGATTCACCAGCGGCTGATGGCCGAACTGGAGACCGCCAACCCGGCTGACCCGGTGGCGCTGACCAGGCTGCCCTACCTCAGCGCCGTCTGTAATGAGACTCTGCGGATTTACCCGGTGGGTATGCTCACCTTTCCCCGGCGGGTGGAGCGGCCGATCACCCTCCAGGGCTACGCGCTCAGCCCCGGCGAGGTGGTGGTGGGCTCGATCTACCTGCTGCACCATCGGCCCGACCTCTACCCCAACCCCGACCAGTTTCGCCCCGAGCGATTTTTAGAGCGCCAGTACGGCCCCTTTGAGTTTATGCCCTTTGGCTCCGGGGCTCGCCGCTGCGTGGGGGCGGCCCTGGCCATGTACGAAATGACGATTGTGCTGGCCACTCTGCTTCAGGAATGCCAGCTAGCCCTGGCCAGCGATGAGCCGGTGCTACCCCAGCGGCGGGGCATCACCCTGAGCATGAAGGGTGGGGTCGATATGCTGTACCAGGGCCAGCGCCAGAGGGCTGAGCTAGTCGAGGTGTAGGGCCACCGGAGAGCAGTTATGTGGAGGATAGGTCTAGGCTGACGCAGTGGCAGTTGCGGCCCGCCAGCTTGGCCTGGTACAGGGCGGCATCGGCGGCGGCCAAGAGCTCACTGGAGGAGCTTTGCGGCTGGGGCTGACAGCAGGCCACCCCAAAACTGAGGGTAATGCAGTCGGCCACCGCCGAAAACTCGTGGGGTAGATGCGCCTCGGCCAGGCTGGCCTGCATGCGGGCGACCACCGAGAGGGCACCTGCGATCGCAGTTCGCGGCAGCAGCACCACAAACTCCTCGCCGCCGTAGCGGGCCAGCACATCCCCAGAGCGCCGAATTGCCCCCTGCAACAGCTGGGCCACCTGCTGCAAGCACCGATCGCCCGCCATGTGGCCGTAGTGGTCGTTGTAGGGCTTGAAATAATCCACATCGCAAATGATCAGGGCCAGCGACAGCTGATCGCGCTCGGCCCGCGGCCACTCCCGGGCCAGCGCCTGGTCAAAGTGACGGCGATTGGCCAGCTGGGTGAGGGCATCGGTGGTGGCAATGCGGTTGAGCTCTTCGTTGGCCCGCTGGAGCTGCTCGGTCAGCTCCTGGAGCCGAAGCTCGGTCTGCATCTGGGCCTCAATATCCTGAAACGCCCCGTAGAGGCGCACACAGCAGCCATCGACAAACTCCGCCTGACCCAGCGATCGCACCCAGCGCCGATCGCCCTGGGCCGTCATAATTTGCAGCTTTTCATCCCAGGGTTGCCCCGTTTGGCGGGCCTGCTCCACCACAGCGGCGATGCGCTGGCGGTTGACCCCCTCGGGGTAAAAGGCCAGCACCTCGGTCAAGGTCGGCGTAAAGTCAGCCGCCACCCCGTGGATTTCCCGCGTGATCGGCGTCCAATGCACTCTTTCTTGCCTGAGATCAACTTCCCAGCCTCCCACCCGGGCCACCACGTTGGTCTGCTCCAAAAAGATCTTGGTGCGCTGGAGCTCTTCTTCCATCTGCTTGCGCTCGCTGATGTCGCGCCCCTCAGGAATCAGCAGCACCACCTGACCCTGGTCGTCAAAAACCGGACGCAGCGAAAAGTCGATGGTGATCATCTGCTGGTTGGCCCCCTGCACCATCACCTCGTAGCGCACAAACTCGCCCTGGCTGGCCGCCGCCACCGCCTGCCTGAGCTGCGTCTGGATCGCCGGAGAAATAGTCCACCAGTCCGCCTCCCAAAACGGTCGCCCCACCACATCCTCTCGCTCAAAGCCCCCAAAGGACAGGGCGGTTTGATTGGCCTCTAGCAAAATGCCCTCGGGAGTCAGCAGCCCAATGAACTGATACATCTGGTCAAAGATCGCCTGAAAGCGCTGCCGACTGTCCCGCAGCGCCAGCTCCGCCGCCACCCGGTCGGTCACATCTCGCACCATCACCAGGGCTTCCTCCTGGTTCAGGGGAACGATGCGGGCTTCCTCGTAGTGGTTTTCTGCCCCCAGCTCAATTTGGTATTCATAGATCTGTCGCTCGCCCGTATCGATGGCCTGGCGAATCAACTGCAGCCGCTGATCGACCAGATAGGGAGGCAGCATCTCATCGATTGACTGCTGACGCTGGCGGTCAATGGTGTCGTAGAGGGTAATCTCTCCCCCCGAGATAAAATCGGCACACTGCCCCTGCCGATTGACCCGAATCAGCAGATCGGGAATCGCTTCCAGCATGGCGCGTTTGGTCGCCTCACTCTCCTGGAGAGCCAGTTCAGTCTGCTTGCGCTCGGTAACATCCTGAATGTAGCCCAAAGCCCCCGTGATGAGGCCATCGGGGCCGTAGATGAGCCGGGTAAAGTCGTCGATCCAGCGGTACTCGCCGTTGCCGTGGCGCAGTCGATACTGCTGGGCCAAACAGGGCACTTGGGCCGCTATGGCGGTGGCCGCCTCGGCCAGCAACCGTTGCACATCCTCTGGATGAATCAACGAGGTAAACGCCACCTGCTCCTCCACCAAAGCTGTGGGGTCGTAGCCCAGCTGAGCCTCTACGTTGGGAGAAATATATTCCACCGGCCAGTCATTGGTTGGCCTCCAGCGCACCACCATGGTAGGGCCACCCATGAACAGACTGCGCTCTTCTTCCAGGGCCTGCTCTACCCGCTTCCGCTCGCTAATATCCTGCACAATCGCCAGGTCTGAAACCGCCTCCCCGTTCGCATCCCGCAAAATCGACAGCACCAAATTTGTCCACCGCAGGCTGCCGTCCTTGTGAAAGTAGCGTTTTTCCAGGGTGACCGCCGTGGCGACCCCGGCGTACAGTTTGGCCAGGGCGGCCTCGGTCTCTTGAAACTCATCGGGATGGGCAATATCCTGGTAGCGCAGCTGGAGCAACTCCGCCTCGCTGTAGCCCAGCATGTCGCAGTAGGCCTGGTTGACCTGCAAAAATCGCCCGTCTAAAGCCGCCTGGTTAATGCCGATGGCCGCCTGCTGAAACATCGCCCGCAGCCGACTTTCGCTCAGCCGCAGCGCCGCCTCCAGCTGCTTTTGGTCGGTGATATCGGTGGCGACCCCGTCTAGCCGCAGCGGGCTGCCCTCGGCGGAGTAGGTCACCCTGGAGCGATCGCGCACCCACCGCACCTGGCCATCCGACCGAACAATCCGGTACTCCAGATCAAAACAGCTCTGATCGGCCAGCTGGCTCAAAAGCTCCTGAATCTTGTGCTGGTCGTCGGGGTGTACCAGGCTGAGCCACAGGTTTGGATCGGCCAAAAACGCCTCCGCAGCATAGCCGTACAGGGTTGCCGCCGCCGAGTTGACATACTGGGTCGCCATCGTGCGCAGGTCCACCGACCACACCACCCCATCGATATTGCTGAGAATGTTGCCCAGCAGGGCATGCTTGGCTTCGAGCTGGGCCTGCACAGCCCGCAATTCCTGGGTGCGGGCTTCAACCTGCTGGGTCAGCACCTGGTTGAGGTGATCTTTGAGGGCTTCGGCCTGCTTGCGCTCCGTCACATCCCGCAAAATCGACATGTGGAAGTGGGGGCAAAAGTGAGCCGTCGCCGAAAATTCGACAATGCGCTCCTCGCCTTGCCCCGTGCGCAGGGCAATTTCTCCCTGCATGTGGCCCTGGATTAAAAACTGCTGCCACTGCTGGCCCAGATCGCCCCCCGGTGGTGTGATGCAAAAGTCAGCCACGGTGCGGCCCAGCACCTGCTCTGGGCTACAGCCCAGCAACCGACAGGCTGCCGGGTTGACCTCCACGTAGCGGCCCCAGTCGTCGGCAATCAGCATGGCATCTAGGGCCATGTTAAACAAGCTGCGGCTCTGCAAATCCAGGGGCACCTGACTGTCGCCGCGGCTCGATTGGGGTCGGGAGGTAGGGTCTACGGGTAATTCGTCAGGAGCTAGAGACACAGTACACCGTAGACCGCAGAACGATAGGAAAACTGAGCATTTGCATCGGGTGAAACCGCTCTAGGGGGGTGACAAACTAGATTGAGCGGGGCTCGATGGCTGGATCGGTCGCCAGGCCTAAGCCGATTGGGAGCGATCGCCGCCGACCTGCCCCCAGGTCGCCGCCACCCCCCTAGCCGCCCGGCCTGCCCTAGCGACTGTAGGAGTAACCATAGACCTATTTTTCCCAATTCTGAAGCTCAACAAAACCGCCCCCGCCAGAGTTACTGGCGGGGGCGGTTTAATCGAGCCGCTTAATTAGCGGGCCGGTCAGTAGGCAGAGCGCTTAGCTAGCCGAGGCTCCACCCCGGCTGTAGGTGGCCCAAAAGCTGGGGTGCACCTTGCCCTGGATGTGGTTCCAGTACTTGGCGGCGTCTGCGGGCAGACCGGCTTCGGTGGCCAGTCGAGCCAGCATCGACTGCTGGCGCTGCTTCACCGAGCGATGGCGGTTCATCATGCTCATGCGGGCACGGTCTTCGGTGCTGACCAGGGCGGCCACGGCGGGGGCAGCAGGAACAGCGGCGACCTGAGGGGCCGGGGTGGGCACCACAGCCGGGGTGCCGGTCTGGTAGGCCACGCCACGGTAGACCAGGTCTAGGGTGGGTTGTTGAACCGGTGCTTTTTTGACGGTGCGGAATCGAATATCCACGCCGCGGAACTTGCCAGCGTCATCGGTTACGCTGGTTTGCACTGCGGGGGGGGTGTAGTCGTAGCTTACGCCGCGATAGGTGAGTTTCATGGGGTCGCCTCCAAAAGATCAAGGGTTTGATCAGAACATTGGGGCGCGTTCCTTCGGGGGCTATTAACCCCTACTTCCGTCTCGCTCTGATCCACGGGAGGAAAGCGAGATGAACGAATTTCTGATTACTTCTGTATAGTAAGCTACGGTTTCGAGGATTGTCAAGGAAGCAGCCATTCTGTATACGCTTCTACATAATCTTCTATACCTTGTGGCTCAAGGGTTTGGGGAGCCGAAGGGAAAATCGGCGCCGATCTGCCAGACTTGCCCGTCGTGGCGCAGCAGGGTGAGGCAAGGAACCACAAACTGAGCGGCAAAGGGGCGGTGCTCAAACTCGGGCCAGGCCAGGCCAAAGGCGGCGGGGGACAGATCGCGAAAGCCGACGGTAATGTGGGGCCGAAAGGGGCGCGTGAGGGAGACGGGGTCTGAGAGGGCGCAGGTGGCGGCCAGGTGGGCCATTAGCGCTGGCTGCAACGCCATCAGCCGAGGGCTGGGGTGCACATCTACGTAGATGACGCGGGGGGCAAAGGCGTTGAAGCCCGCCAGCTCGATGGGGACTGGGGGGTGGGCCTGGGCAAAGGTCGCCAAGGGCTGTTTGAGATCGCCCAGGCGCTCGGTGGGCCAGAGGAAGGGCGGTTGCAGGGTGATGTGCGGCGGTGAGCGGAGGGCGGCTTTGCTGCCAAATCGCTGCCAGATCTCGTGCTGGATGGCGATGATCTGATCCTGCACGGCCTGGGGGGGCAGCAGGGCGACAAAAAATCGGGCCGAAGCTGGGGTGGTCATGGCTCCGGGGCTAGGGCCAGCGGTTGAGATCGGGCTCGTAAAAGCTGAGCCGGGCGTAGCCCATGAAGGTCGGTTCTACGGTTTCTCCGACGGGGTAGGCGGTGGCCCCAAACAGGTAGACGCCGCCAAAGCGCGGGTTGCGGCTGGGGCGCAGGGCCAGGGTAATCGACTGGCCGGGCTCCACCGGCGGGTCAAAGGCAATGGTGAGGGTGCGGGCCTCGGGGTCCTGGCTGAGGTCGCCCAGGGGCAGGGGCAAGCGCCCGGTGGGGGTATTGGCAAAGGCCTGGGTGGCCTCCAGCCGATAGCGAAAGATCGGGTCGTAGCCTTCGCGCAGCTGAATCACCACCCGGTCGAGGGGCTCGGCGGCGGCGGCGGGAAAATCAAAGCTGAGATAGTAGGTGGCGCTGCTGTCGCCCACCTGGTTGCGGGTGGTGTAGCTCTCGGTAAGGCGCGGCGGGTATGAGAAGCCCACGGTGCCGTCGGAGTACTGAATGGCCGGGGCCGGGGCCAGCCAGCCCAGGGCAAGCAGGCTGGGGAGGGCTGCGATCGCACCTCCCCGCCTCACCAACCGCCAGAGTGATAAATTTCCCATCGCTAGACCAGCGCAACGTGGCATTCCAACTCTTAAAGTCTAGCGCTGCTGACCCTAGATATGCCTCAAATAGCCCGGCCCCTAGCTGTCAAACAGATTGAGCTGGAGTTCAGGCTTCACCCGCATCACCACCAGGGTCATGTCGTCGTCATTGCTGCGATCGTTGCCGATGAAGCGGTCCAGCAGGTCAAAGGTGTAGTCCAAAATCGCCTCCGCCGAGTTGCAGTTGCGGCAGGCCCACTGCAACGCCCGCTCCAGATTTTCCTCCTCAAACCGGTCGCCCCGCGGGTTGGCCGCCTCGGTAAAGCCATCGGTATAAAACACCACGATGTCGCCCGGCTGCAGCTCCACCTCCGCTTCGCAGTACTGGGTGTTCATATCCAGCCCCAGCAGCATCCCCGGCGTATCGAGGCGGGTAATGGTATTGCTCGCCGCCTGCCACAAAAAAGGCGGATTGTGGGCGGCATTGCCGTAGGCCAACCGGCGGGTTTTGGGGTTGTATTCGGCATAAAACAGCGTCACAAAGCGATTGGAGCTTTCCAAATCGCTGTGCATCACAAAGTTCAAATCCTGCAAAATCCGGGCCGGGGAATGGCCATTGAGCACCTCCGCCCGCAGCATGCCGCGCATCATCGTCATGATCAGCCCCGCCGGCACCCCCTTGCCCATCACATCGCCAATGGCAAAGCTCCAGGGGGCCGCCGCCGTCTGCTGCGACTCGGTCTGGCGAAGCTGCTCAAAGGTGGTTGGAATAAAGTCGTAGTAATCGCCCCCCACCCGGTGGGCCGTGCGGCACTTGGCCGCCAAATCCATACCCTGAATGGCCGGGCACTCGCGGGGCAGCAGCTGGAGCTGAATCTCAGCCCCAATCTCCAGCTCCCGGTCGAGGCGCTCTTTTTTGCGCAGGGCCGCCGTCAGCTCGTTATTTTCAATCGCCACCGATGTCTGGTCGGCCACCAGGCGCACCAGCTTTTGGCGGGTCTCCGTCCAGGCGTAGTCGGGGTCGCGGCTAAACACATAGAGCCGGCCGCGCTCCACATTCTGCACAATAATGGCGGTGCCAAACAGCTGAAAATCGTCCCCCAGGTAGCGACCCACCTGGCGATCGAGGGCCAGCATGGCGTTGCGGGCCATCGACATCATGCTGCTCTCGGGGGCCGCCTGAAAGCTGGCCGTCACCTGGCGCGTCGCCGCCTCCAGGGCCGAGCGCACGTCCTGGCACTGGTCTTCGCTCTGGCAGTGCAGCCGCTCCAGGCGCACCTGGCCATCGGCGCGAAACAGCACCAGGGCCCCCCCGCTGGCATCGGTCACCCGGCTGGCAATCATCGGAATCAGCTCCAGGAACTGATTGAGATTGTTGAGGCTGCGCAGGGCAAACCCCAAGGAGCTGAGTAAATCTTGAATTTTGTACTGCTCGCGCTGTAGTCGAGCCACCAGTTCCTTGAGGGCAAACACTGGCGGAGTATCTGGCAGGGTACTGCCAGGGGAGCTCTCAAAAGATGGCGAAGACCCGGATGGCATGGGAACGGCTGTCATGAACGACCTGTGCAAAATAATCTCGAAAACAGGCTCTTTAAAACCCAGCAGTCGAAACGACCAACTAAATATAGGGGCTAAAAGAAAATTTGGCGCACGTCTTTAGACTTAAGCGTAGAAAATCCCCGTTTTTAGCGAGATACAGCAACTTTTGCCCAGCCCCCTGCCCCCCCTGCGACTGGGGATAGCCCATAGTAACGCACAAATTGAAGGCAAAGGATAGCATTCCCGGTGGGAGTTGGCCACTGCTTTGGGGGGAGGGGAAATGGGGAAGGTAGGGGGATGGGGAAGGTGGGTGAGTGATGGGGTGATGGGGTGTAGGCGCGGAGCGGCTTCCTGTCGGGTAGGGGCGGGCTAGGGCTGAGGGGGCTGGGTTTGCCACCAGGTGCGGCAGGCGGCCAGGGCGGCCTCCGGGCTGGGGCAAAGGGCCGGGTAGTCGAGGCGGGGTCGATTGAGAATGATCAGCGAAACGGCGAGCTGCTCGGCGAGGGCGCGTTTGGTGAGTTCACCACCGGGGGCACCGGAGGCTTTGGTGACCACTCGGGTAATGCGCCACTGCTGCCAGAGGGCGCGCTCTAGCTCGGCGCTAATCGGCGGCCGCAGGGCGATCAGCCGCTCGGGGGTAAACCCGGCGGCGAGGGCGGCCTCCAGGGCCACGGGGGAGGGCAAAATGCGGGCAAACAGGGTAGCCTGGCTCTGCCAGGGGGCGAAGTGGTGCAGCCAGCGATAGCCCAGGGTGAGCAAGACCCGCTGCCCGCTCAGCATCTCCGGGGTCAGTACCGTGCTGAGGTCGTCCACCGTACGAATCTGCCCAGGGGCGGGAGATAGGTCTACCGCCGGGCGCTCGTAGCGCCAGTAGGGTAGGTTGAGGCGGGCAGCGGCTGCGATCGCACCCCGCGAAATCTCCACCGCAAACGGGTGCGACACATCCAGCACCGCCCCCACCCTGTGCACCTGCACAAACTCCTCCATCGCTTCAGGGTCTAACCCGCCCACCCGCACCGTCAGGTCAGGCCCCTCCGGGTAGGCCCGCCGCGCCGCCGCCGTCGTCACCGTCACCACGCAGGGAATCCGCTCCGCCGCCAGCGCCGTCGCCAGCGCCACCGCCTCCCCCGTTCCGCCAATCACCCACACCACCTCTCCCCCCATCTCCCCCACCTCCCCCAATTCAAAACTCAAAACCCAAAATTTCTCCTCCGGAGACGCTACGCGTAGGCCGAGCCAGTCCGAAGGACTTACAAAACTTCCATCCCCACCTCCCCCACCCCATCACTCCCCCACCCCCCACTCCCCAACCTCTCCCCCGCCCCCACACTCTGCTACCCTTTCCCTCATAATCTG
>DATIVG010000076.1:0-3120 GCA_035466075.1 Nodosilinea sp.
TGGGGCTCCACCAGGTTGGGCGGTATTTGAATAGCAATATCAGCGGGTAGCTGCTCCCGCGCCATCGCCACAACCCTGACCAGCGCCGAGGCATCGAGGGCAGCGCCGGGGTGCAGCTGGCGCTGACCGGGGCTATGGGGCTGCAAAATCACCTCTTGAATGTGGCCGTGGCGATTGTGAAGGGCTGCGATCGCGCGGAGCGACTCCACCCAGTCGGCCTCACTCTCCCCCAGCCCCAGCAGCAGTCCCGTGGTAAACGGAATACCCAGCTCCCCGGCCCAGTCCAGCTGTTGCAGGCGCAGCTCGGGCCGCTTGCTGGGGGCGTGGCGGTGCACGGTTTCCAGCAGCTGGGGCGTCACCTGCTCCACCATCAGGCCCATTGACACATTGACCTGCTGGAGCTGCGCCATCTCGCTGCGGCTGAGGGGGCCAGCATTGGTGTGGGGCAGCAGCCCCGCCTCCAGGGCCAGCTCGCAGATGCGGTAGATGTGGCGAAACCAGTCGGCGCGGCGCGGGCTGCGGGGGGCTACCTCGCCGCTGAGCACCAACAGCTCGCAGACCCCCTGCCGCCGCCGCTCCGTCAGCTGCTGGGCCGCCGCCTCTAAACTCAGCCAGGGCGACTGCCCCGGCTCGGCGCGAAAGTTGCAGTAGGTGCAGCGGTTAAAACATTCGTAGGTGGGTACCAGGGTGTGGGCTAGGCTGTAAGTGACCGTGCGGTGCGGTCCTGGCTCCGCCGACCGCCTATGCCCAGATCCGATTTTTGTGACCTCGACTGCCTCAGCCTGCCCCATACCTGCGCCCTGCACCGCTGTCGTCAGTATAGACGGCCCTAGATAGACGGCCCTAGGCAACCGCCACCGTCACCATCTCCACCGGAAAGCCCGCGGCCTTCCAGGCGGCGACGCCGCCGCGCACAATGGCCACCCGCGAAAATCCAGCCCCCCGCAGCTGCTCGGCGACCGCTGCCGACTCATCGTCGGTGTTGCTGTAAATGTAAAGATCGCGGGTCACCTCAAAGGAGTCGGTCGCCGTGGCCAGCAGCGACTCCGCAGGCATGGAGATGGCTCCGGTGATGTGGCTCTCGTTAAAGTCGGTGCGATCGCGCACGTCAATAATGGTCAGCGCGGGTTCTCCCCAGTCCAGCCGTTCTTTCAGGTCGTAGACCCGAGAGTCGGGGCGCAGCGGCGACGGCTTAGGCAATAGTCCAAATAAGCGTTTCATGTGAGGAGGATCCCTGGGCGAAGGCGTGCTCCTGCAATGTAACAAACCTTAATAGAGCGTGCAAACTTTTGTTGAAAACAGTAGATAAAGCTACCAATTACTTTTGAGAAATTGATTGAGCCCGTTCAATGATTCATGCGATTTATAGGCCGCATGGCCTGAATTAACCTCTAAAATCAGGCCCCCAATCGCCTAGTTAATCGCTCGCTCCTTGCCTTCAGCCACTACCCTCAGCCGCTGGCCACGGGCTGGCACCCCCTGCGGTGGCCCGCCGCCCCAAGAGTCAGGGCGCATCCGGCGCACATCCGGCACCCATTCGGCGCCCATTCGGCGCAAACACCCGCTGGGCAGCGGGGCCGGTGCTATAGCATGAAGCTAGTCCACCCTGGAGACTCCCGCCCATTTCTGCCGCCCACCCCCACCCCGTCACCAGCCGCATTCAATCGCTGCCGGGAGACGTCATCCACAGCATTGCCGCCGGGGAGGTCATCGACTCCCTGGGGTCGGCGGTGCGCGAGCTGATCGAAAACGCCCTCGACGCCCAGGCCACCCACATCACCCTGGCCCTGTGGCCCGAGCAGGGGCGCTTGCAGGTGGCCGACAACGGCAGCGCCATGGCCCTGGCCGACCTTCAGCAGGCCGCCGTGCCCCACAGCACCAGCAAAATTCGCACCCAGGCCGACCTGTGGCAGGTGCAGAGCCTGGGCTTTCGCGGCGAGGCGCTGCACAGTCTGGCCCAGGTAGCCCAGCTGGAGATTGGCAGCCGCCCTGCGGGGGAGGGGGCGGGCTGGCGGGTGGCCTATTCCTCCCTGGGCCAGCCCCAGACCACCACCCCGGCCGCCCTGGCCCCCGGCACCGTGGTGACGGTGAGCGACCTGTTTGGCCAATGGCCCGCCCGCCGTCAGGGGCTGCCCGCCCTTCCCCGCCAGCTCAGCCAGGTGCAGCGGCAGATCTACCACTGCGCCCTGGCCCACCCCACCGTCACCTGGACGGTACAGCTCAACGACCGCCCCTGGTTTGCCCTCACCCCCAGCCCCACGGCCAAGGGGCTGATCCCCCAGCTGGTGCGCTCGGTTGCCGAAACCGATCTGCACGAGGGCTGGCAGCCCGCTCCCTGGGCCGAGCCGGCCCTAGTCACCCCCGGCATCTACGGCGTGGTGGGCCTGCCCGACCGCTGCCATCGCCCCCGCCCCGACTGGGTAAAGGTGGCGGTGAATGGACGGCTGGTGGCCTTGCCCGAGCTGGAGCAGAGCATTCAAAACGCCTTTCGCTACACCCTGCCGCGCCACCGCTACCCCCTGGCCTTTGTGCAGCTCACCGTGCCCCCCAGCGCCATCGACTGGAACCGCCGCCCCGACAAGGGCACCCTGTACCTCCACCAGAGCGACGACTGGGCCGCCCTCTGCCAGAGCCATATAGAGTTTCTTCTGGGGCAGCAAACCGCCGACCGGCCCGAGGCCAGTCAGCAGCAGCGGGTCACCCAGCTGCTGCAAACGGCAGAGCCACCAGGGGCCTACGGCGTCGCCACCCTGTCGGATGGGCTGCCCTACCGCGCCCAGCCGGGTCGGTTGCGGGCCCTGGCCCAGGTGCACAACCGCTACATTTTGGCCGAACAGCCGGACGGGCTGTGCCTGATTGAGCAGCACATCGCCCACGAGCGGGTGCTCTCTGAGCGGTTGCAGGCCCAGTGGTCACTGGTGCCGCTGACCACGCCGGTGGTGCTAGAGGGCCTCACCGAGAAGCAGCGGCGTCAGCTCCAGCAGCTGGGGCTGACGCCAGAGGAGTTTGGGCCCCAGCGCTGGGCGATTCGGGTGGCACCGGCGCCCCTGTGCGATCGCACCGATCTCCCCGACGCCTTGCTCGAACTCAGCCTGGGCGGCAACCTCGACACCGCTCAGG
>DATIVG010000077.1:0-2140 GCA_035466075.1 Nodosilinea sp.
GATGGTCAGCACATGGAGGTGAGATTGAAGGCACCTGCCTCAGAGCCAACCATAGTTGATCAGGGCAGTCAGCTTAGTACCCCCGGAGCCGCCCCTAAGAAAATTGCCGATGCCCATACTCTAGAGCAGGCTCTAGTCAAACTTCTATGGAGTTTGTCCTCTGGCCAGTCTGGTAGCCAGGTCAGCCTTTCAGCTATGGGGACTCATTTTGCCCAAGTCCACAAGGAACCCCTGAGCAAGGTGCTAAAGCGGATTGGAGAACCCAAAGGTCTGCCAAAGTTTTTCGCTAAGTGCCGGTCTCTTCGCCTTCAAAAGCAGGGGAACGACTGGCGGGTAGCGTTGGCCTGCGTGAGCTAGGGCAGGCTGCTGAGGCTATAGTTCTTGCCAACCCTGCCTGTTAGCGGTTAAGACGTCAGGGCTTTTTCGATGCGGCGATCGGGTATGAGCCAGAGAACCGCGATCGCAACGTAGAGCAACAGCGCCAGCCAGGGGGCAAGAAAGGCAAGGGGAATTGCGATCGCATAGATCACCACCGAAATTTTGCCTTTCCAGTCGCGGCCCATGGCCACAGCCAGGGCAGAGTCTCTCCCCTCGGAGGCAATCAGCACGCGGGTAAGAATGTGGTAGGCAATTGCCGCCAGTAGCAGCACCCCGCCATACAATGCCACCGGCAGCGCCGCGAACTTATTCTCCCCCGTCCACCCTGTTACAAAGGGAATCAGCGACAGCCAAAATAGCAGGTGTAGGTTAGCCCACAGCACATTGCCATTGACCCGCCGCACGGCCTGTAGCAAGTGGTGGTGGTTGTTCCAGTAGATGCCGATGTAGACAAAACTCAGCACATAGCTCAAAAACACCGGAATCAGCGGCACTAACGCCTCCAGCCTCTCCCCGTGGGGGATTTTCAGCTCCAGCACCATAATCGTGATGATAATGGCCAGCACCCCATCGCTAAAGGCCTCCATTCTGCCCTTGCCCATGGTTCAATCGCATCCTTTCGCCGGGCTTACAACCTGCCCCAGCGGGTTAAGCGGATAGTACGCTGAGCCGACAAGTTTCGGCAACATCAGGTCAGCCCCAAACACCAAGCTCCAAACACCGGGCCCCTCAAACACCAGTGGGGATGCAGCACCGCTACACCCCCACTGGTTGACGATAGGTTGAAGGTGCCGCCTAGGTCGTGACCGGCTCTTTGGCCTCAAACTTGAGCTTGGCGCGCTTAAAAGGCTCCGGAATTTCCACCGGATACTTGCCCGTAAAGCAGGCCGAGCAAAAGCTGCCCGGTTCCTGATAGGTCGCCGCCAGCATGCCTTCCCAGCTCAAATAGGCCAGCGAATCAACGCTAATTTGCTTCGCGATCTCCTCCAGCGACTTGGTCGCCGCAATCAGCTGGTCCTGGTTGTCGGTGTCAATGCCGTAAAAGCAGGGATGAGTCACCGGCGGCGACGAAATCCGCATGTGCACCTCAATCGCCCCGGCATCGCGCAGGGCCTGCACAATCTTGCGGCTGGTGGTGCCCCGCACAATCGAGTCATCCACAATCAAAATGCGCTTGCCCTCCAGCACGTCTTTTAGCGGGTTGAGCTTCATGCGAATGCCCACCTCTCGCATCGACTGGGTGGGCTGAATAAAGGTGCGCCCCACGTAGCGGTTTTTGATCAGCCCCTCCGCGTAGGGAATTTTAGACTGCTGCGAAAACCCGATCGCCGCCGGTACCCCCGAGTCGGGCACCGCCATAATCAAATCCACATCGGCGGGCGACTCCTTGGCCAGCTGGTGGCCTAGGCGGCGGCGGTAGCTGTAGAGGCTCTCCCCGTTGACAATGCTATCGGGCCGCGAAAAGTAGATCATCTCAAACACGCAGAGCTTGCGCTGGGTCGCCGCCGCCCACTGTTTAGAGCTAATCCCCTGGGGGGTGATCCACACCAGTTCGCCGGGCTCAATGTCGCGCACGTAGGTGGCCCCAATGATATCGAGGGCGCAGGTCTCCGAGGCCAGTACGTAGTGGGCGGGTGCCCCCACTGCCGGAATGTCTTGGCCCAGCACCCCCAGCACCAGGGGGCGAATGCCCTGCTGATCGCGAGCTCCCAAAATGCCGTCGGGCGTGCCAATCACCAGGCTAAAGGCTCCCTGGCAGCGA
>DATIVG010000078.1:0-9446 GCA_035466075.1 Nodosilinea sp.
GACAGCATCGAACATGCTGCCCAACAACTGATGGGCGTACCCACCGGCAATGATCTCCGGTACCACCTGGACAAATTTGAGGATATGGCGATGGTTGAGCAGTAGGTGAATGCAGCGCTTCAAGGCCGCCTGCCGTCCGGCATCGTGAATCATCGTCACCGCTTAGCCATCGACCTGCATCTGTTGCCCTACTTTGGTCAACCGAATGAGGCGGAAGTGCCGTATATCTATCGCTCTCAAGCCAAAGCAGGCACCACGTTCTTGCTTTCAAAAGATTCAATCGTTTATATCGGCGGGGCCATCGTCAGCACAGCGATAGCAGGTTTTCCACCGCCGCCCCCGGGGTGGCCCACACCAGCTCATAGCTGAACTCAAACCGCGGCTCCTGCCGCAGGATCGACACCCCTGGGTAGCTTAACCCCGGCACCACCGGGGCATTGCCCACCCCCACCCCCCCCGCCACCATCGCCAGGGCATCGGCCATGGTAGACACATCCACCGCGATCAGCGGCTCAAAGCCCGCCTCGGCGGCGTAGCGCCGGTAGTGGTCGTAGATAATCGGCTGGCGATCGCGATCGGGCAGAATGATCGGATAGCCCTCCAGGTCAGCCCAGGTGACCGGCTCTTTTTGCTCCAGCGGGTGGCCCGCCTGCACCATCACCGCCAGGGCCACCCTGCCCAACGACCGATGGTGCAAACCAGCGGGAATCGCCACATCCCAGGCGATCGCCCCGTCGATATCGCCTGCGCTCAGCGCCGCGCCAATGTCGCGCTCGTCCATGCGCCGCAGGGCCACCCGGGTTTCGGGGTGGGCCCGCTTAAACGCCGCAATCAGCTGCCCCACCGGTGGCTGCTCGGTGCCAATCACCATGCCCACGGTCAGCGAGTCGATGCCGTCTACCGCCCCGGCCCGCGCCGCCCGCACCGCCATGTCGGCGTAGGCCACCGCCTTGCGGGCCGAGTCGAGAAACCCCCGCCCGGCATTGGTCAGCGCCACCTCGCGGGAGGTGCGGTGCAGCAGCTTCACCCCCAGATCGGCCTCCAGCTCGCTCACCAAACGACTCATCGCCGGTTGTGAAATGCCGCAGCGCTGGGCGGCGCGGCCAAAGTGCAGCTCTTCCGCCAGGGCAATAAACGCGTTCAGGGTTTTCAGATGCATCGATATCAAAAAGAATATGAATCAATCAAAAATTGATATTTGTTTTCTTATTAATACCATGCTAAATATTAGTTGGCCCGGTTTTGATGCAGATTTTGATACTGCTGATTAGCCCCGAGTCGATGGGCCGCCCCCTCCTCCTCCAGGTTGCAGGGTGCCTTGGGGCAACCGCCCAACCCACCGCCAAAATTAATAGGTGTGGCTGAATTGATACTCGAATTTTGGTTGGGACATGGCTTTTTGTCCCTGCCAGAGGCATCAAAAATTGGCTGGATGCCTGCGTTCAGCAACTCCAAATTAATTGGATTGTGTCACCCGTGGCGATGACGCCCCGGCAAAATGCTCAGATTCAAAATTACTGGTTTGAACCCATCCCTGCCCTGCTGACCCTATGACGAATCTTCATTTCACCCCCCAAGCCTTCGAGCTGCTAGAAGCTCTGGCTGCCAACAACGAAAAGGCCTGGTACGACGCCCACCGCGACGAATTTGAGGCCCATATTCGGCAGCCCTTCGCCACCATGCTGGAGCTGGCCACCGCCCGCCTGGCCGATGCCCCGGTGCCCCTGGCGGGCGGGCCAAAAACCATGTTTCGCCAAAACCGCGACGTGCGTTTTTCTAACGATAAATCGCCCTACAGCACCCACGTCAGCGGTGTGCTAACCCCCTCGGGCACCAAGGCCGAAAAAGAGGGCTTGGTGTACGTGCAGCTCGAAGCCGCTGGCGGCCTGATCGCCTGCGGGTACTACAAACTCAGCCCCACCGCCCTCGGCCCCCTGCGCGACAAAATCATCGACCAGCCCGACGAATTTGCCAGGGTGCTGAAGGATTTGGAAATCGCGGGCCTGTCCTTGAGCGAGGAGGACAAATTAACTAAAATGCCGCGCGGCTACGACGCCTACGCCGAGCACGAATACGCCGACTATCTCAAGCTCAAAAGTTTTGTCACTATGGTTCACCTCGGTCGCGGTGCCTGGCTCGATGGCGACATTGTGGACTGCCTTGTGGACTACGCCAAAAACTGCGCCTCGCTGCTGGAGTTTGGCCGCCGGCTCGACGATGAGTAGCTGGGTTTTGGCTGTACATCGCTCTTTAAACATCTTTCAGGCATCCGCTAAAGCGAGGTTGATGGGTGATCAAAACCGAAAATTTTGAGCAGGTAGAGGTGAGCTCGCCCCAGCAGCTGCGGCAGTGGCTGGAGGAACATCACACCCAGACAGCCAGCATTTGGCTGGTGACCTACAAAAAGCACGTGGGCGACAAATATGTCTCGGTGCAAGACATTTTGGATGCGGTGCTGTGCTTTGGCTGGGTAGACGGCATTCGTCGCCAGCTAGACTGCGATCGCACCATGCAGATGATCTCGCCCCGCCAGACCCAGCACTGGGCCAAAAGCTACAAAGACAGAGCCGAAAAGCTGATCGAAACCGGGCAGATGCACCCGGCTGGCCTGGCGGCGATCGCCCAATCAAAGCGCAACGGCCTGTGGAACTTTATGGACGATGTCGATGCCCTGGTGATGCCCGACGACCTAGTGGCCGCGCTGGACTCCTACTCGCCCGCCAGGGAAATCTTCGAAAGTTCTGCCCCCTCCTACCGGCGCAACGTGCTGCGCTGGATCAAGTTGGCCAAGACGCCAAAAACCCGCGCCCAACGGATTGAAAAAGCCGCCGTGTTTGCTGCTCAAAACCAAAAGATTCCCCAGATGTAAGCGCTTTTTGGAGAACGTTTGAACGGGTGAACGTTCGCACGTTTCGCAGTTTTTTCCCAAGCTACAAAACTTTCAATAGCCCCCTGTCACCCAATTCACCCCGGGAAAAGCCCCATGTCTGACTACTCCCTGCCCGACGAAACCCTCAATCCTGCCATCTCATCCCCGCCGCCCAGATCCCTCAATCGCCGCTGGCTGGTGGGCCTGGGGGCCGCCGGGCTGCTGCTGGCGGTGGGCCTGCCCCTGGTGCAGAGCCGCCTGGTGGCCCAGGAGGCCGAGTCTGGCGAGGCCGATGCCGTCACCGTCTTGGCGGTGGAAACCCTGACCGTGGCGGCCGTCAGCAGCTACGAGGTGGCCAGCGCCTACACCGGGGAAATTGCCGCCCTGCGCAGCAGCGACCTGGGGTTTACTCGCAGCGGTGAGCTGGTGCAGGTGTTGGTGGCCGAGGGCGATCGGGTCTCCTCCGGCCAGACCCTGGCGGTCTTAGATACCCAGAGCCTGCTTACCCAGCGCCGCCAGCTCGAAGCCCAGCTGGCCCAGGCCCAGGCCCAGCTGCTGGAGCTCCAGCGGGGGGCGCGCCAGGAGGCGATCGCCGTCGCCCAGGCCCAGGTGCGCGATGTGGAAAACCAGCTGGCCCTGCAACGCCAGCAGCAAGAGCGGCGGGAGTTTCTTTACCAGCGGGGGGCGATTTCAAAGGAGCAGCTCGACGAGTTTAGCTTTGGGGCCGAGGCCCTGGCGGCCCGCCGCGACAGCGCCCAGAGCAGCCTGGAGGAATTGCTCAACGGCACCCGCCCCGAGCAGGTGGCCGCCCAGCAGGCGGTGGTGCAGCAGCTGGAGGCCAGTATTGCCAGCCTGGATGTGGACCTCAGCAAGAGCACGCTGCGGGCCCCCTTTGACGGCGTTGTTGCCCTGCGGCAGGTGGATGAGGGCGTGGTGGTGGGGGCGGGCCAGTCGGTGGTGCGCCTGGTGGAAAGCGAGGCCCCGGAAGCCCGCATTGGCATGCCCACCAGCGCCGCCAGCCGCCTGCGGGCCGGGGAGGCGGTAACGGTGAATGCGGCGGGCGAGCGCTTGGCCGCCACGGTGAAAGCCGTGCTGCCGGAGGTGAACCCCGACACCCGCACCCAGAGCGTGGTCTTTCAGCTCGAGGCGGGGGTTTTGAGTCGCGTGAGCCCGGGGCAGACCGTGCGGGTCGAGCTGAGCGAAACGGTGCCCACCAGCGGCCTGTGGCTGCCGATCGAGGCCCTCACCCAGGACATTCGCGGTCTGTGGAGTGTGTATGGGGTGGTGCCCGCCGAGGCGGGCGGCTACCAGGTGCAGCCCCAGGCGGTGGAGATCTTGCACCAGGAGACTGACCGGGTGCTGGTGCAGGGGGCGCTGCAAGGGGGCGATCGCATTGTCGCCAGCGGCGTGCATCGGCTGGTGCCGGGGCAGCCGGTGAGGCCCGAGTAGATTCCAGGGTTTTGCTGGGCGATCTGATGGTGCTCGACAGCTGTTGGTGGGCAGTGTCCTGACCTCAATTCAGCATCACTCCGGGGTTCTTGTAGGCGATCTGAGGGTGCTCAACAGCGGTTGGTGGGCAGTGCCCACCCTACGCCTTCTGAATTCAAAACTCAAAATTCAAAACTTATTTCCATTACTCTTTCACTCCTTTTTCACCCCCTATGGTTCGTCCTTTTTTTACCAATATTCGGCTGCTGATTCTCACCGTCATTCTCATTGTGGCGGGGGGGCTATCGGCCTACCAGTCGCTGCCGCGCCAGGAGGACCCGGAGCTGGTGTCGCGGGTGGCGGTGATTACCACGGCTTTTCCTGGGGCCAGTGCCGAGCGGGTGGAGGCCCTGGTGACCCGCGTGCTGGAGGAAGAGCTGGCGGAGATCGACGCCATCGGCGTGATCGAGTCGGACTCGCGGGTGGGGTTTTCGTCGGTGACCCTTGAGCTGGTGGACTCGGTGACCGACACCGCCCCCATCTGGTCGCGGGTGCGGGACGAAATGGATAGGGCGGCGACGCGGTTGCCCGCGGGGACGAGTGCCCCGGAGCTGTCGGAGGTGTTGGTGAAGGCCTATACGGTGGTGGCGGCGGTGACCTGGGATTTGCCGGGGGAGCCCAACTACGCCCTGCTGCGCCGCTACGCGGAGGAGCTGGGGGTGGCGCTGCGGGGCATTGACGGCACCGAGGAGGTGGATTTTTTTGGCCGCCCGGAGGAGGAGATTTTGGTGGAGGTCAGCGCGCCGGAGCTGGTGGCGGTGGGGCTGTCGGCCCAGGAGCTGGCCGATCAGGTGGCCGCCAGCGATGCCAAGACCAGCGCTGGACAGCTGCGATCGCAGCTCCAAACCCTGGCCATTGAAGTGGAGAGCGGCCTGGAGAGCACCGAGCAGATTCGCCAGCTGCCGGTGCGCACCAGCGGCGGGCAGTTTACCCGGCTGGGCGACATGGCCCAGGTGAGCCGGGGGGTGCGCGAGCCGCTGACCCACCTGGCCCTGGTGGGGGGCAAACCCGCCGTGGTGGTGGGGGCGATGATGCAGTCGGGGCAGCGCATCGACCGGTGGGGGGCCAGCGCCCAGGTGGTGCTGGACGACTTTCGCCGTCGCCTGTCGGCGGGCCTGGCCCTCGAGGTGGTCTTTGACCAGAGCGGCTATGTGGAGGCCCGCATCAGCACGCTGATGGTGAACCTGCTGCTGGGGGCGCTGCTGGTGGTGGGGGTGACCCTGGTGGCCATGGGCTGGCGGGCGGCGCTGGTGGTGGGGGCGGCGCTGCCCCTGACGGTGTTGGCCGTGTTTGTGTGGATGACGGTGCTGGGGGTGCCGATTCACCAGATGTCGGTGACGGGGCTGATCATTGCCCTGGGCCTGCTGATCGACAATGCCATCGTGGTGGTGGATGAGATTCAGGCGGATATTCGCCAGGGGGCCGACCCGCTCCACGCCGCCACGGCCACGGTGCGCCGGTTGCAGGTGCCGCTGCTGGCCTCGACGGCAACCACGGTGCTGACCTTTTTGCCCATTTACCTGCTGCCGGGGGCGGCGGGGGAGTTTGTGGGCACCATTGCCCTGGGGGTGATTTTGGCGCTGATTTCGTCTTTGGCGATTTCGCTGACGCTGATTGCGGCCCTGGCGGCGCTGGTGCTGGGTGGCGAGCTGCGATCGCAGGGTGGAGTCGCGGGGATTTCGCCCCGGCCGGGGGCCTGGTGGCGGGAGGGGCTGTCGCTGCCGGGGGTGGCGCGGGCCTACCGCTGGTCGCTGGCCCGCATGACCGCCCGCCCGCTGCTGGCGATGGCCCTCACCCTCTCGATTCCGCTGGTGGGCTTCATCGCGGCGGGCACCCTGACCAGCCAGTTTTTTCCCCAGATCGACCGCGACCAGTTTCAGATCGAGATTGAGTTTGCCCCCCAGACCTCGATTGAGCAGACCCGCGATCGCACCCTGGCCGCCCGCGACATCATTTTGGCCCACGACAACGTGGCCGAGGTCCACTGGTTTGTGGGCGAAAGCGCGCCGCGAGTCTACTACAACCTCCAGGGGGCGCGGCAAAACCAGCCCTACTACGCCCAGGCGATCGTGCAGCTTAAGGCCGCCGCCGCCATCGACCCGCTGGTGCAGAGCCTCCAGGCGGAGCTGAGCGACCAGTTCCCCGCCGCCCGCGTGATTGCCCAAAAATTTCAGCAGGGGCCGCCCTTCGACGCCCCGGTGGAGCTGCGCCTCTACGGCCCCAACCTCGACGAGCTGCGCCGCCTGGGCACCGAGGTGCGCAGTCTGATCGCCACCCTTCCCAACGTGGTGCAGGTGCGCGACAGCCTGTCTGAAAACCGCCCCCAGCTGGGCCTGGCCCTCGACAACGAGCAGGTGCGCCAGGCGGGGCTGACCAACGGGGCGATCGCCCAGCAGCTCGACGCCTACACCGAAGGGGCGACCGGCGGCGCGACCGGCGGCGCGACCGGCGGCGCAATTCTAGAGGCCACCGAAAACCTGCCGGTGCGGGTGCGGCTGGGCAACGGCGACCGGGCCAGCCTGTCTACCCTGGCCAGCCTCGATTTGCAGTCGCCCCAGACCGCCGGATCGCGCCCCACCTCGGCCCTGGGCGAGTTTCAGCTGGTGCCCCAGCTGGCCCGCATCGCCCGCCGCCACGAGCAGCGGGTCAACACGGTGCAGGCCTTCATCGCCTCGGGCACGCTGCCCAGCGCGGTGCTCGCCGATGTGCAACAGCGGCTGGAGGAAGCCAACTTTGAGCTGCCCCCCGGCTACCGCTACGAGTTTGGCGGCGAGGCCGAACAGCAGGACACCGCCCTGGGCAACCTGGCCCTGTTTCTGCCGATTTTGCTGCTGGGCATGGTGGCGGCGCTGGTGCTGTCGCTGGGCTCGTTTCGCCAGGCGGCAATCATGGGGGTGGTGGCGGTGGGCTCCATCGGCATGGCGCTGCTGGCGCTCAAGCTGTTTGGGGCGGTGCTGGGCTTTATGGCCATCGTCGGCACCATGGGCCTGATCGGCGTGGCCCTCAACGACTCGATCGTGGTGCTCACCGCCCTCAACGAAGACCCCGCCGCCCGCCAGGGCGACCCCCGCGCCACCCAGCAGGTGCTGCTGCGGGCCACCCGCCACGTGCTCACCACCACCGCCACCACCATCGTCGGCTTTGTGCCGCTACTGCTGGAAAATGACCCCTTTTGGCGACCCCTGGCGGTTGCGATCGCAGGGGGCATCGCGGGGGCCACGCTGCTGGCGCTGTACTTTGTGCCCGCCGCCTTTTTGCTCACCCGGCGGGGGCAGCGGGCCGGGGGTAGTCGCGTGCCGGGGTGCGATCGCACCCCCACCGAGTCAGCAGCGGTGTAGGCCAAAGCAGAAGGCAGAAGGCTAGCCAAGCAGAATTAGAGCTAATACCCAATCCGATGCCCAAAACCCCGATTCGAAACCGATACCTCGTAGGGAGCATTGCACTGCAATGCCCCTACAAATCGGAGATATACAGACAGGATTGAGGCTCAGCAGTTGGGCTGCTCAGGCTCTGCTCATCGAGTCGATTTAGGCTGAGGCATGGCACTTTTCTAACGGAGAAAACCCGTGCAACCAGCCCCCACCCAATGGCCGACCTGGCAAGCCTTCACCGCCGACCAGCAGGAACTCTTGCTGCCCGCCGGGGCCGCCGCCCACATTCCCGTCACCATTCGCTACATCGACCTGGGCCAGGCCGAGCTGGGCACGGTGCTACTCATGCACGGCATCCCCACCTGGGGGTACCTCTACCACGCGGTGATTCCGCCCCTGGTGGCGGCAGGCTACCGGGTGCTGGCCCCCGACTTTTTGGGCCACGGCTGGTCAGACCGGCGCGATCGCTTCGACCGCTCCTTCCAAGACCAGGCCCGCATGATCGTCGCCTTCCTGGCCGCCCTGGGGCTGGGGTCGGTGGATGTCGTCGGCCACGACACCGGCGGCGCCGTGGCGCTGATTCTGGCCATTGAGCACCCTAGCTTGGTAAACCGTCTGGTGATCACCAACTCAGTCTGCTACGACCGCTTTGACGACGACATGCTCGACTTTGGCCACCCCCTGCGCTGGAAGTCCCGCCCGGTGCAGGATTTAGTGACCGCCCTGGAAGAAAGCCTGGCGGCAGGGCTGTCAAACCCCGGCCAGCTCACCCCCGAATTTCGCGCCGGCATGATCGCCCCCTGGGCCAGCGAGGAGGGCAAGCTCAGCCTGCTGCGCAACGCCTCGGCGCTAAACGCCAACCAGACCATGGCCCTGGTCGATCGCCACGGCACCATTGCCGCCCCCACCCTGGTGCTGTGGGGCATGGATGACCCCTGGCAAAAGGCGGCAGACGGCCAGCAACTGGCCAGCGAAATACCAGGGGCAAAGTTCCAGGCCATCGAGCCAGCCTCCCACTGGATTCAGCAGGATGCGCCAGAGCAATTTACCGAAGCGGTGCTGAGCTTCCTGGCAAGTTGAGCTTTGGCCCGTGCCCATCCTTGGGAAGATGGACCCGCGAGGCTTTGCCCTACGCCCGTTGCGCTGCAATTTAGCGCGGCAATGCCAAACTGCTGTGCCACATTGGCGATCTGCTGTGCCACATTGACGATCTCAGGGGTCAGATCGCTTTGCTGCGCCGCGCAAACGCTAAACTGCTGTGCCACATTAACGATCTGCTGTGCCACATTGGCGATCTCAGGGGTCAGATCGCTTTACGCAGCTGCGCGATCGCTAAACAGCTGCCCCAGATTGCTACAGTTTGCCGCGCAGAAACCGAACACCTAAGTGGATTAGGTGTAACCAAGCGTAGGATGGGCAAAGCCTCGCGTGCCCATCATCAGCGCGATGGGCACGGGCTTTGCCCTTTACCCATCCTACGCAGGTTCTATATTTAATTGCGCCTCCCTACTTATCCAGCACTTTTGGCAGATAAACACCTGGATCTTCAGGATTAACCATCAGATCTGCCAGATAACACCCCGAAACCCTGGGCTTATCCAGCAAATATCCTGTTTAATTCTTTAAAGTCTGGGTGTTATCCCGTTGATGTGCTAAACAATGCGATAAACAGAGGATTTTACCCGGTACATCTGACATTTAATACATATCTAGGCGGA
>DATIVG010000079.1:0-19812 GCA_035466075.1 Nodosilinea sp.
GGTGGGTGAGGGCATTGCACTCGGCATCTTCGGCCCACAGGCGACCCCAGTGCATAGGCACAAACAAGGTGCCCCGGCGAATGTTTTGGGTGACCAGCAGGGGCAGCCGAACGACACCTCGGGGCGATCGCACCTCTACCCATTCGCCCCCTTGCACCTGGAGATGCTGGGCATCGCGGGGGTTGATCTCTAGAAACGGAGCGGGGTGCATTTTCTGAATTTTTTCGATCCGTCCGGTGCGGGTCTGGGTGTGCCAGTGGCCGTAGAGCCGTCCGGTGGTCAGCACAAAGGGGTACTGGTCGTCGGGTGGTTCGGCCAATCCGTTGGAGTGCAGAGCGGCAAAGCGAGCCCGGCGATCGGCGGTGTTGAAAATACCTCGGGTGTAGAGGCGCTTGTCGTGACGGGTGGCAGCGGTGGCAGCGGTTTCGGGATCGGGGCAGGGCCACTGAATCGGGCCAAGCGATCGCAGGCGATCGTGGCTGATGCCGGTAATGTCGCAGGGCTGCCCCTGAGTGCTCTGGGCAAACTCGCGGTAAACCTCGGCGCTGGTCTTAAAGTCAAACTGGTCGGCAAACCCCAGGCGGCGACCCACCTCGGCAAAAATCTCCCAGTCGGGGCGAGCCTCGCCGGGGGGCGAGCGAAAGGCGGGGCAGAGGGTGACCACCCGCTCAGAGTTGGTCATGGTGCCGGTTTTTTCGCCCCACTGGGCGGCGGGCAGCAGCAGGTGGGCAAACTCGGCGGTTTCGGTGGGGTAGTAGGCGTCCTGGTAAACCGTAAAGGGCGACTGGCGCAGGGCGGCCTTGGTGCGGTTGAGGTCGGGCAGGCTGACCGCCGGGTTGGTGGCGGCGATCCACAGCAGACCCACCCGCTGGTGCTCCAGGGCCAGCATCATCTCCCCCACCGAGAGGCCGGGGGTGGCCGAGATCTGCCCGGCGGGCAACCCCCAAAAGGTCTCCACCTGGTGGCGGTGGTCGGCGTTTTTGACCAGCCGATAGCCCGGCAAAATGTGCGACAGGCCCCCGGCTTCGCGGCCCCCCATGGCGTTGGGCTGGCCGGTGAGCGAAAAGGGCCCCGCCCCCGGTCGGCCAATGTTGCCGGTCATCAGGTGCAGGTTGATGAGCGACCTGACCTTGGCGGTGCCCTCCGACGACTGGTTCAGCCCCATCGACCACAGCGACAGCACCGCCTTGGCCTGGGCCCAGGTGCGGGCGGCGGTCTCCAGATCGGCCAGGGCAATGCCGCAGCGCTCGGCCACCAGCTCGGGTTCGTAGTGGCGCAGCACCTCGGTGTAGCCCGCAAACCCCCGCGTACAGCCGTCGATAAACTCCGGGTCGAGGGCCCCCCAGCGCAGCAGCAGGTGGCCAATGCCGTTGAGCAGGGTGATATCGGTGCCGGGGCGAATCTCCAGGTGCAGGTCGGCGGCCTTGGCGGTATCGGTGCGGCGGGGGTCCACCACGATCAGCTTCACGTGGCCGTGGCGCTTGTGGTACTTGCGCAGCCGGTTAAACACAATCGGGTGACACTCGGCGGTGTTGGTGCCGATCAAAAAGGCGCAGTCGGTGGCCTCCAGGTCGGCGTAGCAGCAGGGCGGGCCGTCGGCCCCAAAGCTCTGGATATAGCCCGCCACCGCCGACGACATGCACAGCCGCGAGTTGGCGTCGAAGTTGTTGGTGCCCAGGCAGCCCTTCACCAGCTTCTGGGCCACGTAGTAGTCCTCGGTCTGAAACTGCCCCGAACCGTAGACGCAGAGGCCGTCGGGCCCCAGGGTTTGGCGCACGGTTTGAATCCGATCCACAATCGCATTCAGCGCCACATCCCAGGACACCCGCTCAAAGGGCTGCTCCAGGGAGGCCCGCATCATCGGGTATTTCAGCCGGTCGCGATCGAGGGATTCGGCCACGGTGGCGCCCTTGACGCACACCATGCCCTGGCTAGAGGGATGGGCGCGGTCGCCGCGGGTTTGCCACAGGGGGTTGCCCGCAGCATCGCGATGGGTGGGCTTGTGGGGCTGGGCTGGGGGTAAGACTTCCAGGCCGCAACCCACGCCGCAATAGGGACACAAGGTTTTGGCAGGGTCGGTCATGGGGGAGTTTTGGGGTGGGGGAGTGGGGGAGTAGGGGAGTTTGGGGGTGGGGGAGATGGAGAGGGTGGGGGAGTTTTGTTCGCGAAGCGTCTCCGGAGGAGAAATTTTGAGGTTTGAATTGGGGGAGTGGGGGCAGCCCTAGGGTGGGGAGCGGTAAAGAAATGGTGAGGGCAAAGCAACCATCGTGAAACTCTGAGATTTGCCCTCGCCACCGCTGCTCTGACTGTGCTACGTTTGCCTCAAATGCAAACTGTGTGTCCTGGGGCCGCTGGCCCACAGGGCATTTTTTTTAGTCGGCGGTCACCACCGCGCCGGGGGCTTGGGGCTGGGCGGTGCCAGGGGTTTTGGGCTGGGCCCCAAAGTTGTCGATCAGTAGCGATCGCAGCACCCCGTGCAGCTCGTCACAGGGAATGCCCTGCTGCACTTTTTCGCCCAGGTGGGCGGCTTTGCCCACTTTGCCACCCATAAAGATATCGACTCCCTCCACGGTTTTGCCCTCCTTGCGCACCTTGGTGCCCATCAGGCCAATGTCGGCCACCTGGGGCTGGCCGCAGGAGTTGGGGCAGCCGGTCCAGTGAATGCGCACCGGCTGGGCCAGGGTGAGTTCGGCGTCGAGGGCGGCGGCCAGGGCCAGGGCCCGCTGCTTGGTCTCCACCAGGGCAAAGTTGCAAAACTGTGCCCCGGTGCAGGAGACCAGCGATCGGGTTAGCGCCGAGGGCTGGATGGAAAATCGCTCCAGCAGCGGTTCTTCCAGCAGCACCGCCAGCCGCGAGTCGGGCACGTTGGGAATGATTACGTTTTGCTCAACGGTGAGGCGCAGTTCGCCGCTGCCGTAGACCTCCGCCAGGCGGGCCAGGTCATACAGGTCGGCGGCCTGGAGCCGGCCCACGGGCACGTGCAGGCCCACATAGTTGAGCCCCACCTGCTTTTGCGGGTGCACGCCAATGTGGTCGCGCTTGTCCCAGTCCATTTCGTCGGTGGGGGCGGCGGACAGCAGCGGCTGACCGTAGGCGGCTTCCACAGCGGTGCGAAACGGCTCCAGGCCCCACTCGTCGATCAGCCACATCAGGCGGGCCTTCTGCCGGTTTACCCGGGGGCCGTGGTCGCGGTACACCTCTAAAATGGCGCGGCACAGCTCCACCACGCTGTCGTCGGGGGGCACCCAGGCGTTGAGCGGTATCGCCGCCTCACAGCGCCGGGCGGAGAAAAAGCCCCCCACCACCACGTTGAAGCCCAGCACCCCCTCCCGGTAGGCGGGCACAAAGGCGATGTCATTGATCTCGGCGTGGATGGAGTTGTCGCGGCCGCCCTCAATGGCAATGTTGAACTTGCGGGGCAGGTTGCTAAAAGCGGGGTTGCCCTCGCCGTTGGCGGTGATCATGTCCTGCACCTTGAGCACCAGGCCCTGGGTGTCGATCAGCTCGTCGGCGTCGAGCCCGGCCACCGGCGAGCCGGTGATGTTGCGCACGTTGTCCATGCCCGACTGGATGGAGGTCAGCCCGGCGGCCTCCATGCGGCTAAAGATATCGGGGATATCTTCGAGCAAGATGCCCCGCAGCTGGAGGTTTTGGCGGGTGGTGATGTCGGCGCTGCCGTCTTCGCCGTAGCGCTGAATGATGTCGGCCAGGGTGCGGGCTTTGTAGCCGGTGAGCAGGCCGTTGGGCAGCCGCAGCCGCAGCATAAACTTGCCGGGGGTGACGGGGCGAAAGAAAATGCCCAGCCACTTGAGTCGGTGGGTGAGGTCGGTGTCATCGACGGCTTCCCAGCCGATCTGGGCAAAGCGCTCTAGCTCGTGCTTGACCAGCAGCCCGTCTTTGTCGGCTTTAAACTGTTCAAACTTGTTGAGTTTAGCGGTGGTCGCTGGGCTGGCCGTATCTATAGAAGTGGTCACTGGTACACCGTTGTAGCAAGACTTGTAGCAAGACGTTTACTGCGCATTGACCCTGCGCTTGACCGGCATTTAACCGCCGCTGGGGGAGGGCGGGGCCAGACTAGGTTCCGACCAGATTTACCCTTGGGGCAGGATCCAACTCCAGGCGTGGGCTGGTGTGGCTAGCCTAGTCGTGCTGTATAAAGGCTTTTGTATAGGTTCTTACGTTTTTGTAAATACGATGCAGCCTCCGCAAGGGGCGGCTGCGCGAACCGCATAGGGTCGCCGGGGCAAATTCAGCGGAGGCCCTATGGTGAAAAGAGCCGAGGCTCTGTGGTGAAAAGGACTATGGTGGGTGAGTGGCGCAAGCCCGTAGCCCTGAGTATTTATCTCCGGAAAACCACCCCCGGAAAACCACCCCCGGAAAACCGCCCCGGAAAACATCCCCAGGGAATCGACCCAGGAGCATGCCCTTGTCCCCCTTTGATTTGTCTGCTCTAGATCCGTCGGATTCACCGGATCGCTCGTCGGCGCTGTCTGAGTCCACCGGTACTGGTCCCAGCCGGGTAGTCACCGGGCTCTGCGTGGGCGATTTCCACGACCGTTGGGATCAGGTCCGTCAGGTGGCAGCCCTGGGCGAGGCGGCGGTGGCCGACCTGCTGGCCATTTTGCAGGACGACGACCAGGATTGGGAGGCTCGCTGGTTTGCAGCTCGCGCCCTGGGCGACCGGGCGCAGCCCGAGGTGATCGCGGCCCTAATTGATACCTTTGCCCAGACGGCGGACGATGACCTGCGGCGAGCGGTGGCGGCGGCGCTGACCCAGATTGGCCCCCCGGCGATTGCCGCCCTGGGCCAGCAGCTCAGCCAGCCAGCGCTGCGCCCGGTGGCGGTGCAGGCCCTGGCCCGCATTTACCACCCCGCCACGGTGCCGCTGCTGCTGGGGGTGGTGGGAGAGCTGCGATCGCAGGTGCTGGCCACCGCCCTTGACGCCCTCGGGGCCTTTGCCGACCCCGCCACCCTGCCCACCCTGCGGCGCGAGCTAGCCAATCCGGCGGCGACGGTGCGGGCGGCGGCCATTCGCGGCCTGCTCAACCTGCGCTCCACCCTCGACCCGGCCACCCTGGCCCCCTGGCTCGCCCCCCGCCTCCAAGACTCAGATTTGGCCGTGGCCCAGCAGGCGGCCTACGCCCTGGGTCGTCTGCCCGTGACCGCCGCCACCGAGCCCCTGCTGCAGCTGTTGCCCACCGCCGCCCCGGCCCTGCAAGTCAGCATCGTCCAGGCCCTGCTGTGGCAAAACACCGCCCCCGCCCTGGCGGGCCTGATTGCCGCCTGGCCCGACCTCAGCGAGGCGGCTCGCCTGGCCCTGACCCAGGGGGTCGCCACCCTAGATCTCGACCTCAGGCCCCAGGCCGCCCTGGCGCTGGCCCACTGGCTGCGGGCCCTGCCCGCTACCCCGGCCCACAGTCCCCTGCGCCGCCACCTGATTTTGGCCCTGGGCCAGATTGGCACCGCCGCCCTGGCCCCCGATCTGCACGCCCTGCTTGAGGATCCAGACCAGGGTGTGCGCCTCCATGCCGAGGCGGCGCTGCGGCAGCTCCAGCCCTAGGCCTGGCCCCGTCTGGGGTCGGCGCTAGGGTCCCCAACCTAGCGGCCCCAACCGGCTGCCGCTGTCGCTGGGGGCACCAAGAATCCCGCCGTTCCCCGGTGAGACCGCTACTTCTGATACCAAGTGGCGCAGTACGATCTGTTAATCAAAGAGAACGGGTTGGCCCAGCGGTGGCAACAACCCTGGCTCAGCCGTGACGTGGATCCAGGTCAAGCATGCGTATCGAGCAGCTCCAGGCATTTTTATCGGTGGCCGAAACCGGCAGCTTTCAGGCGGCGGCCCAGCAGTGCCAGGTGACCCAATCCACCGTCAGCCGTCAGGTGCAGGCCCTGGAGGCCGAGCTCGATGCGCCCCTGTTTCACCGGGGGGCCCAGGCCAAGCTGACCGTGGCCGGAGAGCGCCTGCTGCCCAAGGCCAAACGCATCTACCAGGACTGGCTCCAGGTCTCTAAGGATATTGCCGATTTGATGGCGGGCAAGCAGCCCGAGCTCTGCGTGGCGGCGATTCAGTCGGTGTGCGCCACGGTGCTGCCGCCGGTGCTGCAACAGTTTTGTGCCGAGTATCCCCAGGTGCAGCTGCGGGTCACGGCCCTGGGCAGCGATCGCTCCCTCAAGGTGCTGCGCGACGGCCTGGTGGACCTGGCCATCGTGATGGATAACCCGCGCCTCACCACCCAGGCCGAGATGGTGGTGACGCCGCTGTTTGAGGAACCCATTGAGGTGCTGATGGCGGCCAGCCACGATCTGGCCAGTCAGCCCGCTGTTTCCTGGGAAATGCTGGCCCGGTTTCCGCAGATTATTTTCAAAGATGGCTACGGCATGCAGCGGCTGGTGCAGCAGCAGTTCCAGGACCGGGGCGAGGTGTTTAACCCCGCCATGGAGCTCAACACCCTCGATGCCTTTCGCGGCGTCATTCGCCAGGGAAATTTTATTGCCCTGCTGCCCCAGTCGGCCCTCACCGAGTGCCGCGACGACCCCACCCTGGCGGTGCGTTCCACCGAGGCACCGGTGCTCACCCGCTCGGTGGTGCTGGTCACCACCCGCGATCGCCTGGTGATTCCGCCCATTCAGCGGTTTCACGCCCTGGTGCAAAGCCTGGCCACCCCGGCTCGACTTCGCCCCAGACCGGCGGCGGTATTCTACAGTTAAGCCAGGGCCCCGTAGCCAGGGCCAATACAGCGAGACTGGTGGGGCGTTGGGTGATTGACTGCGCCCCGTAGGTCTCTATCGCTCTCTTCCCCAAGGTTTGATGGCAAAAGGGTCAGTTCGCCATGAGTCATGAGTTTCGCGATTTGCTCAAGCAGGTGGGCAGCGGCAGCCACACCGCCAGGGCGTTGACCCGCGCCGAGGCCGAGACCGCCACCCGCCTGATGCTGACCCAGACGGCCACGCCCGCCCAGATTGGCGCGTTTATGATTGCCCACCGCATCAAGCGCCCCACCGCCGAGGAGCTGGCGGGCACCCTGGACGCCTACGCGGCCCTGGGCCCCACCTTGCCCGCCATGGCCCCCGACAGTGCCTACCCCTACCGCGCCCTGGTGCTCAGCTGCCCCTACGACGGCCGCTCGCGCACGGCCCCGGTGACGCCGGTGACGGCGCTGGTGCTGGCGGCAGCGGGGGTGCCGGTGGTCATGCACGGGGGCGATCGCATGCCCACCAAGGAAGGGATTCCGTTGATTGAGCTGTGGGGGCAGCTGGGGGTTGACCTGCGGCCCCACAGCCTGGCGCAGGCCCACACCCTGCTCAACCGCACCGGTCTGGGGTTTGTCTACCTGCCCCAGCATTTTCCGGCCGCCCACGGGCTGGTCACCTACCGCGAGCAGATCGGCAAGCGGCCCCCCTTTGCCACGGTGGAGCTGCTGTGGTCGCCCTACGCGGGCCCCCACACCCTGGCGATGGGGTTTGTCCATCCGCCCACCGAAACCTTTGCGCGGGGCACCTTTGCCCTGCGGGGCAACACCGACTGGATCACCGTCAAGGGGCTGGAGGGCAGCTGCGATCTGGCGCGGGGTAGAACTGCGATCGCAGGTGTCAACCACCCCGGCCAGTCCGAACGGCTGCTGCTGCACCCCCGCGACTACGGCCTTGAAGGCGACGACGTGGAGCTGGGCGACGAGGCTACCCTGGGCGATCGCCTGCTGGCGGTCCTGGCGGGCACCCCGTCGGAGCTGGCCAAAACCGCCCTCTGGAATGCTGGATTTTACCTGTGGCAGGCCGGGGTCACCGATTCTCTCCCAGCGGGCCTGGCCGCCGCCCAGGCCATACTCTCCAGCGGCCAGGCCCAAGCCAAGCTCGAAGACCTGCGGCGGCAAGCCGCCGAGCTGAGCCAGCCCCTCACCCACAGCCGCAGCTAGCCCCCGGCAGAGCATCCGGTTCACCGTCACAAATTGCCCTAAGTCAGGGAAAAACTCAGTTGACATGAGCATTTGCCATCTGCTAAGGCAAAAGCCCAAAACTGAGCCGAATTTCGCCATTTATTAAAGAATTACAAAGGTCGCGTAGGCATTGTATAAAGTGCCGCCCGCCTGGCAACATCGAGCCTTTGGGCCCGTCAGGGAAGCTCAGCAATTGGAAGTACCACGATTCTGGTCGGTGAGGTGGGAAAACTGCATGGGTCGCTCAATTGTATGCGGCGCTACAGGAGTGTCTATCTACCTCATCACCATTGCACTCCAAGAAACTCTACGGGGAATGAACGAGAATGACTCAAACTAACTGGGCTACGCTGCTGCGTTTGGCACCACTGTCGGCTGTTTTGGCCACCCTGGCGATGGGCAGCACCGCGGCCATTGCCCTGGCTGGCGAAGGCCCCATTCAAAACTTCAACTGGCTCAAGGACGAAGCCCTGCTCGACCAGGCCCTAGATGCGGCCTACAGCAAGGATGACGACGACGATGATGATGATGACGACGACGACGATGCCGAATCGGGCGACGTGATTTACCAGCGCCGCACCACCACCACGACTACCGTTAGCCAGGTGAGCTTTAGCGATATTTCCACCAGCTACTGGGCCAGCGATTTTGTCTATCGCCTGTCGGCTATCCGGGTGGTCAGCGGGTTTCCGGGCGGCAACTTTTTGCCAAGCAACAACCTCACCAAAGCTCAGTACGCCGCCATGATCGCCCAGGCGTTTGATCAGCCTGCCACCCGCCAGGTGGTGACCCTGCGCAATGTTTCCAGCAGCTACTGGGCCTACAGCGCCATCCAAAAAGCCTACACCATGGGCTTTTTAGATGCTCCCGATGGCCTGTTTGACACCGACAGCTCCATGACCCGGCTCGACATGCTAGTCTGGCTGGCTCGGGGGCTCAACATTACCCAAGTCACCTCCGGGCAATCGGTGGACGACCTGCTGAGCATTTTCAGCGACGCCAGCCAGATTCCCAGCGAATATCGCGTCATGATCGCGGCGCTGGTGGAGCGCGGTATTTTGGTGAACTACCCCACCCTGACCCAGCTCAACCTGTTTGAGACGGTTTCCCGTTCTGAGGCCTGTGGTCTGGTTTACCAGGCGCTGGTCTACATGGGCAAGGTCGAAGCCATTGAGTCGGCCTACATCGTCAACAGCACCAACGTCACCAGTCTCACTGAAACCATCACCACCACCACCGAAAGCGGCGTCATCGATAGCGATGATGACGACGACGACGATGACGACGACGACGACGATGACGATGATGACGACGACGATGATGATGATGGTCGTCGCCAGAACTGCAACCAGGGCATTGGCAACGGTGCCGAGGGCTGCGACCCCGGCAACTCTAGCCCCCGCGGCGGCAGCAATGATGAAGGTGGCCGCACCCCCGGCAACCGCTAATCGACCCGAATTGTCCTAATTGAGTGTTACCAGGCGCCCTGCGGGGCGCCTTTTTTATCGCCGATCACCAAGCATCAAGGATGCACCCCAAAGCACAGACTGAAGCAGCGCAATCCCTATAGGAACAGTTGGCAGGCGGCCGTCTTAGCACGCACTCACCTTAGTAAAAAACGACTATCTGCCTGCGTATAGTTGGATTTCCAGGCACAGCCAAACTCGATCATTCTCAGCCATCAGCGCTTACCTTCACCGCTATGCCTAATTCCGTTCACCTACTTAACTGATTATGGCATTGAATATATAGCCAATACTGATGATGCCAACAGTCATTAGCCCAATAAATACTGCTAGTAGCTGAGGGCGCAATACTTTCTTGAGAATTACCATCTCAGGAAGTGATAGCGCTGTCACAGCCATCGTGAAGGCTAAAACTGTGCCCATTGCCATTCCTTTATTGACCAGTGCCTCAGTAATTGGCATAACGCCTGCGATGTTCGCGTAGAGAGGCACCCCTAAGATCACTGCGATTGGCACCGCCAAAGGATTATCCTTGCCTGCAAAGCGAGTGATAAATTCCGTTGGCACATATCCGTGAATCCCAGCACCAATTGCAATTCCAATTACTACATAAAGCCACACAGATCGCACTATTTCAGTCGCCTGAAATCTACCCTGCTCAAACCTCTGACTCCAGGTCAGCATTGGAAATTTTAGTACAGAGTCATCATCTGGGTCACCTGCCCGGCGGGAGCTTTGCAGCTGCCAAACAAATGGCTCCACCCATTTCTCTAATTTAAGGAGTCCGATAATATATCCAGATGAAATCGCTAAGACCACGCCAAAACTAATATAGATCAGCGTCACCTTTAGACCAAACAAACCCCACAAAAGAATGACAGCTACCTCATTGACCATAGGTGCTGCCATGAGATAAGAAAAGGTTACCCCCAAGGGCACACCTGCCTCTAAAAAACCGATGAATAGGGGAACCGCAGAGCAAGAACAGAAAGGAGTCACGATCCCAACCATTGCCGCCAAAATATTGCCTGCAAACGTGCGCTTACCTTCTAGCAAATAACGCACACGCTCTGGCTCTAAAAAACTTTGAAAGGTACCAACCATAAAGCTGATGACAATCACCAGTGTTAAGACCTTTGGTACGTCATAAAGAAAAAAGTGTAAGCTTGATCCTAAATGCGATGAAACCGATAAGCCGAAGAGTTGTGTAACAATTTGGGTTGCCAACCAGTCAAAAGGGTAAAACGGATCAAGCACGGCTTACCTCTTTTTTAATACTGCAGTAGAGGCTGAATCTGTTCTGTACTAATGACTTGACCTTTGCTGACAACTTTGCCGTTAATAGCCATTGCAGGTGTAGACATTACCCCACGCATAGCAATTTCCATTGGGTCAGTAATATGCGAGATCTCTGCGGCAAGGTTAAGATTTGCCACAGCTTGCCTGGCATTTTCCTCTAACCGTTGACACTTTTTGCAGCCTGAACCCAAGATTTCAATTTTAAGGCTGTCCATGGTATGCCCTGACTTGTGGAGAATAATGGTAGGAATAACGGGATTGATTTCAGCCCTTGTCGTCAATCAATAGGCCTTAAACTTACTCTGTCTGGCACGGTAACGATAATTTATAATCCCTAACTTAATTCTATGTGAAGCGTTTAGAGTCAAATCTAAGCCGATACTTATGTATATAGAACTAGTAATTGCTTTATAAACCTGAGAGGCCATTTTGATGGGTGACGCTGGCGCTAACCCATCAAAATGGCATAGCAAGGGTTTCAGGAGTTTTGTCAGTCCATCAGCTTACCTACTCTGCTGTGTCGATGCCAAAGGCTTGGGCGGGGGGCAGCTGGAGCAGGCTGAGCAATCCATCCAGCATGTACTGCACCGCCAGGGCGGCTAGCAGCACCCCCAGCACGCGGGTCACCACGTTGATGCCGATCTGGCCCAGCACCTTAGCCAGCGGTCGCGACAGCAGCAAAAACAGGTAGCATAGCAGCAGCACCACCGCCGCCGCCGCCAGCACCACGCTCAACCCCAGGTAGTAGTTGGTTGACTCCCGCGAGAGCACCAAAATGCTGGCCAGGCTGCCCGGCCCGGCAATCAGCGGAATCGCCAGGGGAAACACGCTGACATCCTGCTTGGTGCCAGCCTCCTGGGCCTCGGCCTCGGTCTCGCGCTCCTGGTGTACAAAAATCATGTCGAGGGCGATCTTAAACAGCAAAAACCCCGCCGCAATTTGAAAGGCTTGCAGGCTGATACCCAGGTTGTGCAGCACGTAGGCCCCCGTCAGCCCAAAGACCAAGAGAATGCCAGCCGACACCACCACCGCCCGCGTGGCGATCTGGGTTTGCTCCGACTCGGTGCGATCGCTGACCAGCGCCAGGTACAAGGGCGCTAACCCCACCGGGTCAATCACCACAAACAGCGTCAGAAAGGCCTTGGCAAACAGCGGCAAAACGATGGGCATAGCAGCGCCTCAGAGACTGCCTCAAATCTACCGCTGTTCGGCAGCAACGACGGCTCACCCCCCAGAACTTCCCCCCTAGGGCCGATCGATTGGCCAATGGAGTCTGCATAAAGGCCGGGGCAAAAGTTTGACAGGGCTGACCCCAGCCCACCAGACACGAAAAAGGGGTGCCGATACCGGCACCCCTGCTTTAACTAACTAACTAATCAACTTGAGAGCACTGCGCCTAGACAATCGAGGCCATGCTGACATCGTTGGTGGCCAGCAGATGCTGGAGCTCTTCGGAGTCCACGGTTTCTTTGTCAACCAGCATTTTGGCCAGCTGGTCGAGCACGTGGCGGTTGTTGGTGAGTACCTGCTTGGCGCGGGTGTAGGCCTGATCGACCAGGCTGCGCACCTCGGAGTCGATGGTGGCGGCGGTCTCTTCCGAGAAGTCGCGCTCGGCGGCGATGTCGCGACCCAGGAACATGTTGCCCTGCTGGCGACCGAGGGCCACGGGGCCAAGCTTGTCGCTCATGCCAAAGCGGGTGACCATCTGACGGGCCACGCGAGCCACCTGCTGAAGGTCGTTGGAGGCCCCGGTGGTGACTTCCTCTTCGCCAAAGATGATCTCTTCAGCGATGCGGCCACCGAGGGCCACGGCCATCTGGTTTTGCAGGTAGGAGCGGGAGTAGAGGCCCGACTCCAGGCGGTCTTCGCTGGGGGTAAACCAGGTCAGACCACCGGCGCGACCGCGAGGAATGATGCTGATTTTCTGCACGGGGTCGTAGTCGGGCATGAGGGCGCCGACCAGGGCGTGACCGGCCTCGTGGTAGGCGACCAGCTCTTTGCGCTTTTCGCTCATCACCCGGTCTTTCTTCTCGGGGCCAGCCAGGACGCGGTCGATGGCGTCATTGACCTCATCCATGGAGATTTCGGTGAGGTTGCGGCGGGCGGCAAGAATGGCGGCTTCGTTCAGCAGGTTCGACAGGTCGGCCCCGGTAAAGCCAGGGGTGCGACGGGCAATCTTTTGCAGGTCGACATCCTTAGAGAAGGTCTTGCCACGGGCGTGGACGTTAAGGATTTCGAGGCGACCGGCGTAGTCAGGGCGATCGACTACCACCTGGCGGTCGAAGCGACCGGGGCGCAGCAGAGCGGCATCGAGCACGTCGGGGCGGTTGGTAGCGGCAATGATGATGATGCCGGTGTTGCCCTCAAAGCCATCCATCTCGGTGAGCAGCTGGTTGAGGGTCTGCTCGCGCTCGTCGTTGCCGCCGCCGAGGCCTGCGCCCCGCTGACGACCCACGGCGTCAATCTCGTCGATGAATACGATACAGGGGGCGTTGGCCTTGGCCTGCTCGAACAGGTCACGGACGCGGGAGGCACCCACACCGACAAACATCTCGACGAACTCAGATCCGGAGATGGAGAAGAAGGGAACGCCCGCTTCGCCCGCTACAGCCTTGGCCAGCAGGGTCTTACCGGTACCGGGAGGGCCCACCAGCAGCACGCCCTTGGGAATTTTGGCACCCACGGCGGTGAAGCGGTCGGCATTTTTGAGGAAGTCAACGACTTCGGTGAGCTCCAGCTTGGCCTGCTCGATACCGGCCACGTCGCCAAAGGTGACCTGGGTTTGGGGCTCCATCTGCACGCGGGCTTTGGATTTGCCAAAGTTCATGGCCTGACTGCCGGGGCCGCTCTGGGCTCGGCGCAGCACAAAGAACAACACGCCCAGCAGCAGGATTGGAATCAGCAGGGTACTGAAGGCGCGCACCCAGACGCTGTCGTCGCTCTGGGGGGTGACGACGATATCGACGTTGTTGGTTTCGAGGGTGTTGATCAGCTCCTGGTCGTTGGGCAGGTTGACGATCACCTGGCCGTTGCCCTCGGGGTCGGTAAAGCGGGCGCGGGTGCGATCGGCGCTGATGCTGACGCGCTCGATCTGGTTGTTTTGCACCGCGTCTAGAAACTGGCTGTAGCGCCAGGTCTGGGTTTCGGGGCCAGAACCATCAAAAATTGCGGTCGCCAGGGCAATGACGACAACGACCAACAGGGCGTATAAACCTGCATTTCTCCACCGTTTGTTCACCGGGCTAATGCCTCCACTAAGGTCTTGGAATGAACCGTTTCTGAGAAACCGTTTGAATTGAAACTTGATTAAGGCTGATGTTTGAGTGAGCCGTTAATGATTAGAAGGATATTAACTTATGTTAACGTCATCTGCGGAATTGGGCTAATTGAATGTCAAATTGGGGCCTAGTTGGGTTGGAACGCAGCCCGCAAAGCCGCTAGGGCTGGGTGCTGCGGGTCAACCTCCAGTCTACTGCGATCGCTTAACACTGTGTGCCCCACCACGGTGTGTATCGGTACGACCTGCACCGCTGCATTGCTGTAGGCCAGGGCCTCAAAGCGCGGCAGGATGCCGGAGGGCCAGGGGGCCTGGTTGACCGGCTGGCCCTGGGCTTGGAGGTGAGCGATCAGGTGGGCGCGGGCGATGCCCGGCAGCAGGCCCGCCCCCAGGCCGGGGGTGTGCCACTGGCCGTTGGCCCAGCCCCAGAGGTTGCCGGTGCTGGTTTCGAGCCACCGCCCCTGGCCGTCGAGCAGAATGGCTTCGCGGGCGCTGTGCTGCTGGGCCGCTTGCAGGGCTAGCCAGGCACCGAGGTAGTTGCCGGTTTTGTGCAGGGGGTGCGATCGCGCGTATTTTTCCCCCCGCGCCACCCAGGCCGCAATACCCTGACTCTGCATGGTCGCTAAATCGTCGGGGAGGTGACGCCCGGTCACCAGCTCGCGGCCATCGGGCAGGCAGGTGATCCGCAGCACGGGGTACTCCTTTAATAGAGCTTCGGCCCCCTGCTGCACCCGCAGCCAGTCGGGGCTCGGCCAGCCAAAGTCGGCCAACGCCTGCACCAGGCGCTGCCGGTGGGCGGCCCAGTGGGTGAGGGAGTGGTCGAGGCTGGCCCCGTAGACCCGCAGGGTGGTAAACACCGTGGCCCCGTAGAGAAAAGCAGGGTCATTGACCGCCAGGGTGATATCGTTGCCTAAGCAAAGCTGCCCGGCCAACCAGTAGGCCATTCCTCTCCTAACGCCCCTGCTGGATATATTGCAGAATGCCGCGGGCGATGGCCTGGGCCATGGTTTCGCGCCAGGCGGGGTCGGCCAGGCGAGGGGCATCCTGAGCGCCAGTGACAAAGCCGACTTCGAGCAGGGCGGCGGGCATGGTGGTCTGGCGCAGCACCACAAAGCGAGCCTGTTTGACGCCGCGATCGCGCATGCCGGTGGCCGCCAGCATACTGGCCTGGAGCGTGGCCGCCAGCCGCCGCCCGGTCTCGGAGGAATAGTACGACTCGATGCCGTTGACATCGGGGCGGCTCATGCTAATCGCATTGGCGTGGATGCTGACAAATAGATTGGCCTGGGCTCGGTTGGCGATTTCGGCCCGGGCCTGCAAATCGACCGCCACATCGTCGCGGCGGGTCATCACCACCACAATGCCCTGGGCTTCGAGCAGCTCGGCTACCCGCCGCGAAATGGGAAAGATCACCTGTTTTTCTTGCAGGCCGCCGATACCCACCGCGCCGGGGTCGCGGCCGCCGTGGCCGGGGTCGATGGCCACCACCACACGGCCGCTGGGGGCGGTGGGCAGGGCGGGCGGCTCCGCCGAGCGGGTGGGGGGCGGCGTGGGGGTAGGCGGCGGCGTTTGAGCCTGGGGAGGAGTTGCCTGGGGAGGAGCCGCCTGGGGAGGGGCGGCCGGGGCGGGCGGCGGCGTGGCCGGAGCGGCGGCCAGGGGGGCCGGTTCGTCAGAAATGCTGCCGATCGGCACGCCGCTGGGGGGCAGCACAATCACACCGCTGCTGTTGCGCAGGGCGCGCCAGTCGGGGCTGGTGGGGCCCAGCCGCAGGGTAATGCGGGTGGAGGGCGGGCTGGTGGGCTGCTGGGCCACATCCCAGGCGAGGATGCTGTAGCGGTAGTTGGGCAGGTCGTCGGGGCGCAGGTTGCCCGCCACGGCGGTGTTGGGCAGGTCGATGATGGCGAAGCGGTTGTCGGCTTCGTCGGTGGTGATTTGCACCGCTGGGGTGGGGGCAGTGCCGGTGAGCCGAATTAAAAATCCGTCGCCGGTGGTGACCACGCCGCTGAGAATCGACCCAGCCCCGGTGCCGGTGTTGCCCTGTACCCGGTTGGCGGTGGCGGTGGGGGCTGGCAGCGCGCCGGAGGGCGGCGCGACACCCTGGCTGAGGGTGGGCAGCTGCACCGCCCACTGGTTGGGGCGCAGGCCCTGCACCCGCACATCCTGGGGGTTGAGGCTGTAGCCCGGCGTCAGCTCGATGACTAGACGGGCGGTTTGGCGGTCAAACTGGCCCGCCCGCACCTCGCGCACGGCCCCGCCGACGGTTTGGCTGGCGCTGGTGTTGCCCAGCTGGGTGTTGGGGAGGTCAACGACGATGCGGGTGGGGTTGGCCAGCAGCTGCGCCCGAGGCTGTACGGCGCTATCGGTGGTAAACACCAGCTGATTGGTTTGGGCATCGAACTGCCAGTACTGAAGCGTGGCCGCCCGGACGGGGGCCGCTACCACCAGAGCCCCCAGGGTGCCTACCGCCCCCGGTACCAGACCCAACCTGAGCCATCTTGACTCCATAAGCACGACCAAGACACGACCAACAACGAGCCACCCGACAGTATAGCGGTGAGGAGCAAAGTGGCATCCGTAGGGGCGAAATTGAGGGGCAAGATTGGCGCGAGAAATTGGTGAGCCAGGGGAAGTGAGCCAATCGGTGGGTCAATGTTAGTATGGGCGTACCAAATTCCCTACGCCATGCTCGATCTGATGAAGCTGGCCCGGCAGATGCAGGGCATTAGCCAGCACCTCAGCCAGGAGGCCGCCGCCGCCCAGGAGCGGGTGGCGATGGCGCGACGACTGCTGGCGGTGGCGGCCCCCCGCCAGGCCGAGCTGGTGGCGATGGCTGAGACCTGGGGCGAGCGGGCCCCTTTCACCGCCGCCCAGCCCACCGAAGCGCTGACCCAGCGCGGGGCGGTATCCGCCGCCCCCGAGGCCCACACGGTGATTGCCACCGACGGGTCGCAGATTTCCCCCAGCCACCACGAAATTGCCTACTGCTATTTGATCAACGTCGGGCGGGTGGTGCTGCACTACGGTCAGAGCCGCTTCCCATTGCTCGACAGCCTGCCGGAGGTGGTGTATCGGGCCGAGGATCTCTACCTGTCGCGGCAGTGGGGCATTAGCACCGAGGAGTGGATGGGCCACCGCCGCACCGTGGCCGAGGCGGTGGTGCTGGCGGAGCTGGGGGAGGCCGTTTACGCCAGTTTGACGGCGGGGCCCCCAGTTCCAGGACCAAACCCGGTGCCAGTGCTGGCCCTGGGGGATGGGTCGCTGATCTACTGGTTTTTGGAGGCGCTGCCGGGGGAGGCCCGCGATCGCATCTTGTTGCCCATTCTCGACTCGTGGGAGCGGCTGCGGCGGCTGGGCATTCCCCTGGTGGGCTACCTGAGCGCCAGCCGCAGCGGCGAGGCGATGAATTTTCTGCGGTTTGCCGCCTGCCCCTTTCCCCAGCCCGACTGCCAAACCCACTGCGGTGCCGTCGATAGCGACCGGGCTCCCTGTGGTCGGTTTCTGCCGCTGCGGGATGCGACTTTTTGGGCTACGGAGCTGGCGGTGGGGGAGCGCAGCCCCTTCTGGCGCAGCGCCGCCAGCATTCTCGACCTCTACGGCGACCATCGGGTGTACTTTTGCTACCTCAACGTTGGCCCGGAGGTGGCGCGGGTGGAGCTGCCCCAGTGGGTGATGGCCGATGCCGATCTCTGCGAGATGGCCCTGCGCCTGGTGCTGACCCAGGTGCAGAAGGGCTATGGCTACCCGGTGACCCTGGCGGAGGCCCACAACCAGGCGGTGGTCAAGGGGGGCGATCGCACCCGCTTTTTTGCCCTGCTGGAGCAGGAAATGATTCGCGCTGGGCTCAAAAACGTGGGCACCTCCTACAAGGAGGCCCGCAAGCGCGGCAGCATTGCCTAGGGGGTGGGATTGGCGCTGGCTGCGGCTTGGCTAGCTTTACATTTCGGAATAGGATGCTGGCAGGGTGTAGTGGACGGTGGCTGCGCAGACTGACGCGGTCTGCGCCAGAGATCACCGTTGCTAACGACCGATATAGCCCCCATGTCGATTTTTACCCTACCCATGGCCCCCTCTGCTCCCCCCCAGGGCGACCCGGCTGACGATTCCGCTGCCTTTGAGCTGGTGGATATGACCACCCCCCCGAGTCGGGCCGCCGAGCCGCCCCCGACGGCCAGCGCCGCCAACCGGGCGCGGTGGAGTTGCGATCGCATCCTCACCGGCCACAGTAGCTGGGTGCGCTCGGTGGCGGTGAGCGCCGACGGCAACTTTGTAGTCAGCGGCAGCGGCGACAAAACCGTGCGGGTGTGGAACCTGGCCACCGGCCACACCATGCAGGTGATCGACAGCCACCGGGCCTGGGTGCGGGCCATTGCGGTCAGCCCCGATCGCACCTGCTTTGCCAGTGTCAGCAACGACAACATCATTCAGCTGTGGGATTTCACCACCGGCCAGCTGCTGGGCCAGCTGGAGGGCCACAGCAACTGGGTGCGGGCGGTGGCCTTTAGCCCCAACGGCAAGTACTTGTTTAGCGGCGGCCAGGACAACCATGTCTGCGTCTGGCGGCTCAGCAGCCAGGCGTTGATCCATCGGTTTAACGGCCACAGCCACTGGATTCGCACCATCGCCGTCAGCCACGATGGCACCACCCTGATCAGCGGCAGCCAGGACAAAACCATTCGCCTGTACCGGCTCAAGGGCAGGGGCAGCAACCACGTGCTCAGCGGCCACACCGGCGAAGTGCTGGCGGTGGCGGCCAGCCCCAACAACTGGCTGATGGCCAGCGCCAGCGCCGACTGCACCGTGCGCTTTTGGAAGCTCAACAGCGGCCGCGAAACCACCTGCTTTAAGGCACACCCGGCCCCGGTCAACGGCCTGGCCTTTAGCCCCGACGGCCAGCTGCTGGCCACCGCCAGCAACGACGGTACCATTCGCCTGTGGGATATGACCCAGGGCCGTTTGGTCACCATTTTGCAGGGCCACGAGGGCTGGGTGTGGGGGGTAGACTTTGCCCCCGATGGGCAAACGCTGGTCAGCGCTGGCTGGGATGGCACCGTGCGGATCTGGCGGGCCCAGTGAGCGGCTGCCGGTCAAGACCGGCCCGATGCTACAGCCCGGTAAGGGCGCGCTGGTACTCGCGGCGCATAGCTGCGATCGCATCTATTGAGATTCCCTTGGGGCACACCGCCTGGCACTCCCCGTGGTTGGAGCAGTCGCCAAACCCCTCCGCCGCCATCTGGTCGCCCATGGCCAGCACCCGTGACCGCCGCTCGGGGTGACCCTGGGGCAGCAGCGCCAGATGGGCTACCTTGGCCGCCGTAAACAGCGAGGCCGACGCGTTGGGGCAGGCCGCAATGCAGGCTCCGCAGCCAATGCAGGCGGCGTAGTCAAAGGCGGCATCGGCGTGGGCTTTGGGAATGGGGATGGCATTGGCCTCCGGGGCCGACCCGGTTTTGACCGAAATGTAGCCCCCCGCCATGACGATGCGATCGAGGGCCGAGCGATCCACCACCAGGTCTTTAATCACCGGCAGGCCCTTGGCCCGCCAGGGTTCAATGGTGATCTCGTCGCCATCGTTAAAGTGGCGCAGGTAGAGCTGGCAGGTGGCGGTCTGGGGCAGGCCGCCGTGGGCCTTGCCGTCGATCATCACCCCGCAGGAGCCGCAGATACCCTCGCGGCAGTCGTGGTCAAACTCCACCGGCACCTCGCCAGCGTGGGTGAGCTGCTCGTTGAGTACGTCAAGCAGCTCTAGAAACGACATGTCGGGGTGGGCGTTGGCCACGGTGTATCTGTGGAGCTGACCGGGGGCATCGGCCTGGGCCTGCCGCCAGACCTGGAGGTG
>DATIVG010000080.1:0-5551 GCA_035466075.1 Nodosilinea sp.
CCCAACCCCTTCACATCCACCGCATAGCCAGCCACGACCAAATACACGGCGTCAGCGACGGTGCCCACTTGGCGAGTCAGGCTGCCGAGGCGATCGCGAAACAGGCGTCCGATCGGGTAGGCAGGCACGACGCCCCAGCCGGTTTCCTCAGACACTAGAATCACGGTGCTGGGGGTTTGCCGCAGGCTGTCAACCAGGGAACCGACGGTGGCTTGCCAGGTGGCGTCGTCCTGGTCGAGCAGGTTGGCCAGCCAGGTGCCGAGGGAGTCGATCAGCAGGCAGTCCTGGTCGGTGGCGGCTCGAAGGGCGGCGGGCAGGGCGATGGGGACTTCTTGCAGCTGCCAGTGGGGGGGCCTGCGATCGCGGTGCAGCTCCACCCGCTTTTGCCAGTCCACATCGGCGGGGTCCACCCTAGACGTGGCGATGTAGGTAATGGCTTGACCGGAGTCTGCCGCCAGAGTTTCGGCCCATTCGCTTTTGCCCGATCGGGCCGGGCCGGTGACCAGGGAGATGCGGTGGTTGATTGTCACGGTACGACCTTTTGGGTAAACGCCTCGATTTCGTCCACCAGCCAGGCCTTTTCTGCCGCGGTGAGGGGGGTGCCAAACCGGTGCTGGTTGAGGTCATCTAGCAGAGCGATGGTGTAGACGGGGCGATCGCCCCCGCCATGGACGCCAGCGCCAGCCTCACCCGGCCTCACTTCGACCTTGACCAGGTCAGCGGTGTTGCCCGTCATCTGGTGTCGCCAGTTCCAGATGCGGCGGGTGAGAGAAAAGCGGTGCTGGTCAATGCTCAGACGGACGTGGGCCATCAGAGAATTCACAGCGGCGGTCATCAAGTTCAAGCCCAGGACCCCAAAGGGGGCCACCAGCAGCAGCACAAAGCCTTCTCCCTCCAGCAGCAGCGCCACCAAAACCAGCAGCACAAACCCGTTCCAAAACAGGCTGAGCAGAGCTAGCCCAGCGGTTTTGCCCCGCAGCCCCGGCGGTGGAATGGTCACCACCAGTTCTGTGGGAGACCTGTATACCTGCACCCTGGTACCCGCTGGCGGGCGCAGAGCCAGGGGCTGAACCGTAGCGGTCAGGGGCTGGGGGGCATTTAGCGCCGCCAGGGCAGCCTGGGCGGAGGCAAAGCGGTCTTCCACGAGCGGGTCAATCAACTGCTCAAGCCACTGGGCAAAGGGCTCTGACACCGCCACGTAGGGGCGAAAGTTGATGCGCAGCCGCGCCTGGGGCAGGTCGGCGGGCGACTGGTGGGTGAGCAAAAACAGCAGCGTCGCCCCCAGGCCGTAGAGGTCGGTGGTGGGCACGGCCTGGCCGCGAAACTGCTCGGGGGCCATGTAGCCGTAGGTGCCCACCACGGTGCTGCCCTGGCTGAGGCTGTGGCGGTAGACGGTCTGTACCGCGCCAAAGTCTACCAGGTAGAGATAGCCGTCGGCGCGGCGAATCACGTTTTGGGGCTTGATGTCGCGGTGAATGACCGGTGGACTGAGGCCGTGGAGGTAGGTCAGCACCTCCAGCAGGGCGGTGGCGATGCGGCGGGCTTCGGCCTCGTCGATGCGGTGGCCGGCGGCGACCCAGTCGGCCAGGGAGGTGCCGTCGGCCAGGGCCTGGGCCAGGTAAAACCAGCGGTTGTCGGCGGTATCGACCTGAAAAAAGTCGATGTACTGGGGGATGGCGGGATGGCTGAGGGTTTTGAGCAGGCGGGCCTCGCGCTCGAATAGCTCAATTTTTTTCCAGTCTTGCAGGCCGCGCAGGGAGAGCGCTTTGAGGGCAATGGTCTGGCCGGTGGCCAGCACCTCGGCGGCGTAGGTGATGCCGCTGCTGCCCTGGCCGAGGCGGCGCAAAACGCGGTAGCGTCCGTCGATGATATCGTTGCTGGCCAGTGCGAGTTCCATGGGTGGGGTGGGCGAGCAGGGCAGAACGGGAGACGGTGCAGGCGATGCGGGCTGGGTGCGTCACCGCTGCTCCCATTATGCCGCCCCCCCAATCCGGCGATGGCGGTGGCCACAGTCACTGCCCGGGCTTTTTACACAGTTGGGGGAATAATCCCAACAATTTGGCTTCTCTGGAAAGCCAGTGGCCACTAGACTAATGGCAGTCGTTATAGCCGAGGCGCAGCCGTTGACTGAGGCGCAGGACACACCAACTACCCTGACCGTAGATCGGCGGGAGCTACAGGAGCTGGTGCGATCGCAGCTCCAAGTGCTGCTGGAGCAGGGCAACCTGCCCGGGGCCAAAGCCCTGCTGCTGCCGGTACAGCCTGCCGACATTGCCGAAGCCATCGAAGAACTGCCCGAGGCCATGCAGGCCATCGCCTTTCGCCTGTTGGGCAAGGGCGAAGCCATCGAAGTCTACGAAAACCTCGACACCAGCGTCCAGCAGGCCCTGATCGAAGACTTCAAGCGCCAGGACGTGATCGACATCGTCGATAAAATGTCCCCCGACGACCGGGCCCGGCTGTTTGACGAGCTGCCCGCCAAATTTGTGCGCAGCCTGCTGGCCCAGCTCAGCCCCCAGGAGCGCGAAGCCACCGCCCAACTGCTGGGCTACGAGGCGGGCACCGCCGGGCGGATCATGACCCCCGAGTACATTGCCCTCAAGGAGGGCTGGACGGTGCTGCGCGCCCTCGACTACATTCGCAGCCGCGCCTTTGTCAGCGAAACCATCTATTACCTGTTTGTCACCGATGCCGCCCGCCGCATGACCGGCATTCTGTCGCTGCGGCACCTGGTCACCGGCCAGCCCGAGCAGACCATCGGCGACCTGATGACCCGCGACGTGATCTCCGTGCGCACCGACACCGACCAGGAAGACGTGGCCCGCCTGGTGCAGCGCTACGACTTTTTGGCGGTGCCCGTCGTGGACACCGAAGACCGCCTGGTGGGCATCATCACCGTAGACGACCTGATCGACGTACTCGAAGCCGAAACCACCGAAGACATCTACACCCTGGGCGGGGTGCAGAGCGGCGGCGACAGCTACTTTCAGTCCAACCTGTTTGATGTGGCCCGCAAGCGGGTGGTGTGGCTCTCAATTTTGCTGGTCACCAACACCGTCACCACCGCCGTCATTCGCAGCCAGGAGGATATTTTGCAGCAGGTGGTGACCCTGGCGGCCTTTATTCCCCTGCTGATTGGCAGCGGTGGCAATGTCGGGGCCCAGTCATCGACGGTGGTCATTCGCGGCCTCAACACCCAGGAAATTAGTTCCAAGCAGGCCCTCTCCGTAATTCGTCGGGAGGCGATCGCCGGAACGGTGCTGGGTCTCATGCTGGGGGCGGTGGTTACCGTCTGGGCCTACGTGCTCCAGGGCAACCTGCCCGTGGCCATAACCGTAGGCATCAGCCTGGTAGCCATCTCTATTTTGGCCTCTACGGCGGGGGGCGCGTTGCCCCTGCTCTTTGACGCCCTAAAATTTGACCCGGCCCTGATGTCGGCCCCGTTTATCACCACCATTGTCGATGTGCTGGGGGTGCTGCTCTACCTCACCCTGGCCCGCCACATGCTGAATTTATCCTAGGGTCATCCCAGCCCATGCCGCGGCCCGGCCTACTGGCAGAATGTGAGCCTCGCTACCCATTTGTCTTAGGATAGAAAACGACAGGGCCAGGGGGCTGCCGCCAGGTTCTACATTATTTTCAACCGCTTCTTGATACAAATGTTTACAATACTGGGGAAGGTCGCGGTAGTTTCGACGCTCGGCCCGCCCGCCTAACCTGTTTTTGTTTGCCACCGGCTCAGACGGCTCAGCTCCACCCGCCATCACCTGTCGTTCCGCACTGCCCAGCTTCAGCCATCCCTAGCTAGTATTTTGGGATTATGGACTTAAACGGTTCGCCTACCCTCAACACCCCGCCTCTCTCCGGCCCCGATCACCCCGAGCCCCCCGTGCTGCAAAAGATCAAGCAAGACCTCAAGAACGATCTGATCGCCGGGCTGCTGGTGGTCATTCCGCTGGCCACCACCATCTGGCTGACGATTACGATCTCGGGCTGGGTGGTGCGGCTGCTGACCCGTTTCCCCAAGCAGCTCACCCCCTTTGACGGCCTCAACCCGGTGCTGGTTAATTTCATTAACCTGCTGATCGGCCTGTCGGTACCCCTGCTGGCGATTTTGATCATCGGCCTGATGGCTCGCAACATTGCCGGGCGCTGGCTGCTGGACGTGGGCGAAAAGGTGGTGCAGTCGATTCCGCTGGCGGGGTCGGTGTACAAAACCCTGCAACAGCTGCTGCAAACGGTGTTCCAAGACTCCAGCACCCGGTTTCGCAAGGTGGTGCTGGTGGAGTACCCCCGCAAGGGCGTGTGGGCGATTGCCTTTGTCACCGGAGCCATGAACGCGGCCGCCGCCACCACCGGTGCCGCTAATATGCTGAGCGTATTTGTGCCCACCACGCCCAACCCCACCAGCGGCTGGTACGCCATTGTGCCTGAAACCGATGTGGTCAATCTGTCGATTTCCATTGAGGACGCCTTTAAGGTGCTGCTCTCCGGCGGCATTGTCGGCCCTAACCTGGCCTCGGCGGTGCCCTCCGATCGCAGTCTGTCGGTGGTCGATGAGGGGCAATCGCCCATCTCCCTCGGGCAGAGCACGGCGGAGCTCGTCCCCGATCTGGGGGCGGAGCGGGCCGACTATCCCCAGCAACTTTCCGTTTTGCCTGTAGACGAAGATTGCTAAGATATAGCCTGGTTTAGCCCGGAGATATCGACTATGCAAGCTCGCCGTATGGCCCGTGAGCTGGCCCTGCTGGGCCTCAGCCAGGTTTCCGATAAGCCGGGTAGGTTGGCCAACCAGGAGTTTGACAAGCTGCTGCTGGCCGCCATTCAAACCCTCACCGCCGAGGCCAAGGACGCCCTGGAGACGGCCTCCGATGAGCTCCGGCGGGGCAACCAGCACCTGGTGGACAGCGGTATTTTGGCCAGCGATGTGCAGAGCGGCCGGGGCATGGTGGATGCTGCGATCGCACTTACCCAGACCGCCATCAACCGACTGGCCCACGCCATTGAGCTGCCGGAGTTCATTCGCCTCAGCAACCAGTCAGAGATCGAAGCCTTCGCCCTGGAGCTGCTCAGCCACACCGCCAAGCACCAGCGCGAGGTCGATGCTGTGCTCGACGAAGTCATGGTGGCCTGGAACCTCAAGCGCCTAGCCCGCATTGACCGCGACATTCTGCGCCTGGCGGTGGTGGAGATGACCTACCTGGGCACCCCCGACCGGGTCGCCATCAACGAAGCGGTGGAGCTGGCCAAGCGCTACAGCGACGACGACGGCTACCGCTTTATCAACGGCGTGCTGCGGCGGGTGGTCAACCGCACCGCTGGCCTGGAAGACGACGAGGCAGCCCTGCCGGGGGTTGAGGCCGAGGCCGACAGCCCGGTGGCCTAGGGTCAGCCTGGGCCTGGGAGCGGTAGGATGAAGAAAAGTTACAACGTCCGTAAGGTAGCTCGATATGTCTGGGTTTAACTGGTTTCAGCGCAGTTTTGACGGCGCCAAAAAGGCCGAGCCCGAGGCGGAGGCCCAGGCCGCCGCCAAACCCCCTGAGACCGCCGC
>DATIVG010000081.1:0-13021 GCA_035466075.1 Nodosilinea sp.
CCGACAGCAGCCTCGGGATATCGACGTGCTGGTGCAGACTCGCAAGTCGTCGGACTATCTGCTCAAGCAGCTGGTGCCAGCGCTGGAGAGCCGCTGCCAGGTGCTGACCCTGGGCGGGTTTGTGGATGACCTGTCGGTGCTGTTTAACCGCAGCCAGATTTTTCTCTACGACTCGGCGGAGTACTGGGCGCTGAGCCGGGTGAGTGAGGGGTTTGGCCTGCCGCCGATGGAGGCGATGGCCTGCGGCTGCCAGGTATTTACCAGCGTCAACGGGGCGCTGGCCGACTATTTAGACCCCGGGTTTAACTGCTACAAGATTGGGGTGTATGCGGTGGGGTACGACTGCGATCGCATCCTCGCCGCCCTGCGCACCGCCAGCCCCCAGCGCATGACCGCCGCCGATCTGGCCCCCTACCGTGCCGATGCCCTGGTGCCTCGCCTGGAGGTGATCTTGGCTGAGATCAACCAGTTCTTTGACTACCGGGCCCGGCACCGCGCCGATGTGCCCGACCTCACCCCACCCCGCCTGGCCCGCCTGGGGCTACAGCGTACTCTAGCCAAGCTGGGCAAAAAGCTCAAAAGCCGCTGATCCCCCGGTTGGGGTGGGTAGGTTGGCAAAGGCACAGTCACGCGAGACAATGTAAGAACTGTAATATTTTGAACCCCAGGCTGTGAACAACGCACCCGTACGCACGGTATCTGACGCCAAGCGCGACTTTTATACCCACCACACTCGCCCGATCAACTCCATCTACCGGCGCGTGGTAGACGAGCTGATGGTAGAAATGCTTCTGCTCTCGGTGAATGTTGACTTCACCTACGACCCGCTCTACGCCCTGGGCATTGTCACCACCTTCGACCGCTTCATGGAGGGGTACCAGCCCGAGGCCGACAAGGCTTCGATTTTTAACGCCCTCTGCCGCTCCGTCCACAGCACCCCCGAGCAGTACCGGGGCGACGCCGAGGCCGCCAAGGCTTCGGTGAGCGGCCTGTCCCTCGACGACATGAAGGCCCAGTTTGACCACCTGGAGAACGGCGGCGACGGCCTGCGCGGCACCCTAGCTGCGATCGCGGCGAAAGAAAAGTTCAAATACAGCCGCCCCTTTGGCATTGGCCTCTACACCCTGGTCGAGGCGGTCGCCCCCGCCGAAACCCTCAAAGACAAAGAGGCGGTCGAGGCCCTGTTCAAGGACCTGGGCGACAAGCTGCCCCTGCCCACCGACAAGCTGCAAAAAGATCTAGAGCTCTACCGCAGCAACCTGGAGAAATTTGCCCAGGCCCAGGAAGTGATGAAAGACATGCTGGCCGCCGACCGCAAAAAGCGCGAAGATCGCAAAAAAGCAGCTGAAGCCGAGGCCGAGGCCATCACCGAGCCCGTCGCCGCTGCCCCCGACGCGGGCGAACCGGCTGAATCAGCCGAGTAGAGCCGTGTCGGGGCTGCCTGATTGAGCCACACCACAAACTAAGCTGTCTTTATCGACCCGCAACGGCCTCGGTCTCGTAGCGGCTCGCCTCCCAGCCCAGCAGCAGCGTCTTGCGCTCTGGCCCCCAGCGGTAGCCGCCCCACTCGCCCGAGGCGCGAATCACCCGATGGCAGGGAATCAGGTAGCCCACCGGGTTGCGCCCCACGGCATTGCCCACGGCCCGCGCGGCAGTGGGTTGACCAATGGCCGCGGCCAGACCCTGGTAGGTGACCAGCCCCCCGGGGGGAATCTGAAGCAGCGCCCGCCACACCTGAATTTGAAAGTTGGTTCCCTTTACCGCCAGGGAGATGGGCCCTGGGGTAGGGGCTTGATCGGCGCCGTCCCCAGCCTCCGGCTGGCAGCGGGGTGCCCCGATGGCCTGGCACACCGCCGCTGTTCCCTGCTGGTCGGCCACAATCGCCGCCTGGGGCCAATCGGCCCGCAGCTTCTGCTCAGCCAGGGTAGCGTCAGCCTCGGCTAAAAACTCGAGGTTGCAGATGCCCCGCGCCGTCTGGGCCAGCAGACACCACCCAAAGGGCGTGCTGTGAATGCCGTAGCAAATCTCCAGGCCCCGGCCCCCGGCCTTAAACTCCCCGGGCGACATGGCCTCTAGGGTGACGAATAGATCGTGCAGTCGCCCCGGCCCTGAGAGCCCCGCCTCCGCCGCCACCGCCATCAGGCTGTGGGTCTCAGCGATTTTGGCCTTGGCGTAGTCTGCGGTCAGATTTTGCAAAAACCGCTTGGGGCTGACCCCCGCCCACTGGGTAAACAGGCGTTGAAAGTGATGCTCGCTCAGGTGTACGTGGCTAGCGACGGTGGCCAGGGTGGGCTGTTCTCGGTGGTGCTGGCGCAGATATGCGATCGCAGCTGCAATTCTGCTGTAGGTATCGCTGCAAGAGTCCATGGCTAAAGGCGGCGGCTGGGGGATGCCCCCCACTGTATCGGCTGCCTCAGCCCCCCTACCACCCGTTTCTTGCGATCTTGCGGCCACCGCCGCCCGCTCCCGAGGAATCTCCTACTTCACTATCACCCCCCACTTCCCCGCCGGTCTACGGCTTTCAGCAGGTGATACAGCATTTCAATTCTCGGCACCGTTGCCCCGGCGGCCTGGGCGGCCCGCAGCGGATTGCCAAAAATGGCCTCCACCTCCAGGGGGCGGCCCTCGTCAAAGTCGATTTTCATGCTGGTGCGGTAGGGGGCCATCTGCTCGGTGTGGGCCAGCATTTGAGCGATCAGACCGGTGGGCAGCTGTCGCCCCTGGCCCGGAGACAGCGCTTCCCCATCGCAGCTGGCCGCCGCCAGCACCTCCGCCATCAGCTGCTCGGCCAGGTGGCGAATATTTGGGTCGGCCATCATCACATCGGTGGTGGCGTTCATCACCACCGACAGGCCATTGAAGGGAATATTCCACATCAGCTTGCGCCATCGGGCCAGGCGCAGGTCTTCGACCAACTCTACCTCCACCTGCCCGGCCCGGCAGTCGGCGGCGATCGCCCTCAGCAGCGGCGAAATGCCAGCTGGTTGCCGATCGCGGCGGTGCTGCCCCAGCAGCAGGCTGCCGTAGTCCAGATGGCGAATAGCGCCGGGGCCAATTTTGTTGGCGCAAATAATGCACAACCCGCCCAAGATCGGCCTGTCCCCCGGCTGGTTCTCTGTCACCCAACCCGCCAGGTCATCCTCAAGGCCAAAGCCATTTTGCAGGGTCAAAAGCACTGTCTCTGGCCCTAGCAGGGGCGGTAACAGATCGCTCAGTAACTTGTTTTGCGTAGTTTTGAGGCAAATCACCACCACATCTACCGGCGGCATGGTGGCGGTGGTGCGATGGGCCTGCACCCGAGGCAGGGCAAAATCCCCCGCCGTTGACTCGATCACCAGCCCCTGCTGCTTCACGTGGTCGTAGTCACTGCGCAGCAAGAAATGCACCTCGGCCCCGCCACGCTGGAGGCAGGCCCCATAGTACCCACCCACTGCTCCCGTGCCTAAAATGGCGTAGCGCCGCGCTGCCATCGCCTCACCTCCCAGTCCTATGGCGCTGGCCGGTTCGCACCCACCTGAGACCAGCCCACCAGCGCTTTTGCTCTCCTAGTTTAGAGCCTGGCTGTGGCTACATTTGGGGCAATCAGACGGGGCAACCAGATTTTGGGAAACCAGAGGCCTAGGCTGACTTGGATTGCACGGCTTCAGCCAGATGGCCGCCAGCAGTGGGCGATGCCAGGTTGTTTTCCAGGCAAGTGACCTCTCTCAGCACCTCAGAAAAGCTAAATTCGAGCGACTGGGGCAAAAAGTCGAGGGCTTGCATCTCCACCAGGGGGGCCGAGAAGACCGGCATCGCTAGCGGACAAGGCATCCAGCGGCCCTCTACGGGCACCCCGAGCTGGCTGCATTGCCCTCCCCGACGACCCTCGGGGACGTAGAAACGGCAGCGACTACAAAATGACACTGGACACCGCGCTGATTTCATAGTGGTTTCCTAAAGCTGCACGCAACCTCCATATTTTCACTCTTAGAAAAAATGGCAATTGCCCGGCCCAAACAGGCAAAGCCCTGGCCTTGCCTAGGCCCTGGCACCGATAGCAGAGTAGCCTTGTTCATATTTTCTTTATATTTGCTTTAGCGATAGTCACAATTAGTGTGATGAGTAGACTCTAAAGTCTTAACGAACGTAAACCCATTGGGGATCGCGGTAAAATGCAGCTCTATTTCCCTAGATAGATGCGAATAGGGTTTTATGTGTTTACCTATACCTAATCGTCTACCTGTCCAGCGGTTTCTATTGCTGGGTAGGGTGGCCAGGTGCGAGGCAATTTTAATATCTATTTCTACCTCAGAAGAAACTACCGCCGAGGGGAGATTTGATGAGGTCAAGATAATGGGGCGAGGACCAAAGGAATTTAAATCCTCGCCGCCGTGGCTGTAATGCCTGCCCCCCGCTTGCTAGAGTCAAGGGTGACTCCAAAATTGTCTGACCGCTACGGGATCATGCTGCCCCATGGGTGAGCCCTCTAACCTGCTGCTAAAACTCAGCCGTCGCCTGTGGGCCGACGCCGGTGAACGCGAGGCCTTTGTCGCCGCCCTCATGCACCCCCAGCCCTTTCCCACCGGGCTGCTGTGGATGCAGGCTCGCCCGGCAGTGCTGCCGGTTGCGATCGCACCTCCCCTGCCCTGGCAACCCGCCTGGGTGGATCGCATTGCCGCCGACCAGCGCCCCGGCCACCATCCGCTGCACCAGGCCGGAGCCTACTACTGTTTAGACATGGCCTCGGTGTTTGCGGCCTCGGTGTTTAGCGCCATCCCTTCCCGGTGGCCTCAGTGCTCGACCTCTGCGCCGCTCCGGGGGGCAAAAGCCTGCTGGCCCGCCAGGCCTTCCACCCGGCCCACCTCTGGTGCAACGAAGTCATCCGCAAGCGGGTCAAAATCCTAATTTCCAATCTCAAGCGCTGCGGTGCCACCGAGGCGCTGGCCTTTAACCTCGACCCCCAGGTGTTTGCCGAGCAGCTACCCCACACCGCCTCGGTGGTGATCGTCGATGCCCCTTGCAGTGGGCAGTCGCTGCTGGCCAAGGGCGATCAAGCCCTGGGCTGCTTTCACCCCGTCAACATCAAAAAAAACGCCAGCCGCCAAAAACGAATTTTGGCCCAGGCTGCCCAGACTGTGGCGGGCGGCGGCTACCTGGCCTACATGACCTGCACCTTCTCTGTCGAAGAAAACGAGCAGGTCGCCGCCTGGCTCCTGCAAAAATTTCCCCAGTTTGAAGCCCTAGCGGTACCACTGCTCGCCGCCCATGCCTCAGCCTTGGCCGACTTTCCCTGCTACCGGCTCTGGCCCCAATCCGGGCTGGGGGCTGGGGGGTTTACCGTCCTCTTTCGCCACCGGGACGAACCCAGTGGCTCCATCAACCTCGATTTTCTGGCCGCCAGGGGTCTGCAAATCTACGGCCCCGCCGAGGCCCGCTCACCCCAGTCCTGACCGGCGGTGGGTTTGCCCCAACCCTAGCCGCTATGCTGAAGACTGTACCTCTGCATCGATCTGTGGCCCTATGGCGAGCCCTTCTACCCAGCCCAAACCCTCCACCCTCAACGCCGTTCTGCGTCTGCTGCGCTGGGATAAACCCACGGGCCGACTGATTTTGATGCTGCCCGCCCTGTGGGCAGTGGTGCTGGCGGCCGAAGGTCGCCCGCCGCTCCCCCTGGTCGGCATCATTGTGGTGGGCACCCTGGCCACCAGCGCCGCTGGCTGCGTCGTCAACGACCTCTGGGATCGCAACATTGACCCCCATGTGGCCCGCACCCGCACCCGGCCCCTGGCCGCTGGCGACCTCTCGGTGCAGGTGGGTATTGGCGTGCTGCTGGTCTCGCTGGTCTGCGCCTACGGCCTCTCCCGCTACCTCAATGCCCTGAGTTTTGGGCTCTGCGTACTGGCGGTGCCGTTCATTTTGCTCTATCCCCTGGCCAAGCGCGTCTTCCCGGTGCCCCAGCTGGTGCTCGCCTTGGCCTGGGGTTTCGCCGTGCTCATTCCCTGGGCGGCGGTCACGGGTCGCCTGGATCTGCCCGCTGGCATTCTCTGGCTGGCCGTGGTGCTGTGGACCCTGGGTTTTGACACCGTCTACGCCATCCCCGACCGCGACGATGACCGTCGCCTGGGGGTCAACTCCGCCGCCCTCTTCTTTGGCGACTACACGCCGCAGTTCATCGGGTTTTGTTTCTTTGGCACCTGGCTGCTGCTGATCTGGCTAGGCCTGCTGCTGCTGCTGGCGTTTCCCTACTGGCTGGGGCTAGCGGGGGCGCTGTTTGTCTGGTCGCGCCAGTCCTACCTGCTCAGCCGCTATAGGCCCCCGCTTCAGCTCTACGGCCAAATCTTCAAGCAAAATGTCCAGCTTGGCTTCCTGCTGCTGGTCGGTATGCTGCTCGGCTCTCTGCTATAGAGCTTTGCGGCTTCCCCTCTCCCTGGGTGTGGGCACATTCCCTCAGCCCCAGTTCTGCCTATCTTCTCTATCTTCCTCCTCTTTGCGATCCTCCCCCAGGGCTACAATGGTTAAGCTATTGAAATTCCCCGTTGGAGCGGTTTATGACCACTGCGGCCCCCGCCAAAACCCAGTACGAAGCCATTATTGGTCTTGAGACCCACTGCCAGTTGTGCACCGAAACCAAGATCTTCTCTCCGGCTTCGACCACCTTTGGGGCAGACCCTAACACCTACATCGACCCGATTGTGTTGGGTATGCCGGGGGTGTTGCCGGTGCTCAATCAGCGGGTGCTGGAATACGCGGTGAAGGCAGGGCTGGCCCTAAACTGCCAAATTGCGCCCTACTCTAAGTTCGATCGCAAGCAGTATTTCTACCCCGACCTGCCCAAAAATTACCAAATCTCCCAGTACGACCTGCCCATTGCCGAGCACGGCTGGCTGGAGATCGAGCTGATCGATAAAAAGACTAAGGACGCCACCCGCAAACGCATCGGCATCACCCGCCTGCACATGGAAGAAGACGCAGGCAAGCTGGTCCACGCGGGCAGCGATCGGCTGGCGGGCTCGACCTATTCCCTGGTCGATTACAACCGGGCCGGGGTGCCGCTGATCGAAATCGTCTCCGAACCCGACATTCGCACCGGTCAAGAGGCTGCTGAATATGCCCAGGAGCTGCGCCGTATTGTGCGCTACCTGGGCATTAGCGACGGCAATATGCAGGAGGGGTCGCTGCGCTGCGATGTCAACATCTCCGTGCGCCCGGTGGGCCAGGCGGAGTTTGGCACCAAGGTGGAGATCAAAAACATGAACTCCTTCAGCGCCATTCAAAAGGCGATTGAGTACGAAATTGAGCGGCAGATCAAGGCCAACGAAACCGGCGAATTGATCAGGCAGGAAACCCGCCTGTGGGATGAAAGCAGCCAGCGCACCAAGAGCATGCGCAGTAAGGAGGGCTCTAGCGACTATCGCTACTTCCCCGAGCCCGACCTGCCTCCGATTGTGGTGTCGGTGGAGCAGAGGGAGGGCTGGCTGGCCGAGCTGCCTGAGCTACCGGCCCAAAAGCGCACCCGCTACGAAGCGGAGTTTGGCCTCTCCCCCTACGACGCGCGGGTGCTCAGCGATGAGCGCGCCATTACGGAATACTTTGAGGCCGCGCTGGCGGCTGGTGCCGACCCTAAACTGACGGCCAACTGGATCACCCAGGATATTGCCGCCTATCTCAACGCTGAGAAACTGTCCATCGACGGGCTGCCGCTGACTCCGGTAGCCCTGGCCGAGTTAGTCCAGCTGATTGAGGCGGGTACCATTAGCAACAAGATTGGTAAAGATCTGCTGCCCGAGCTGTTGACCCAGGGGGGCTCGCCTAAAACCATGGTCGAAGAGCGAGGGCTGAGCCAAATTTCTGACCCCGCCCAAATCGAGGCCATGATTGACGAGGTGTTAGCCGCTCATCCGGAGGAGCTAGAAGCCTATCGCGGCGGCAAGAAAAAGCTCCAGGGCTTTTTTGTGGGCCAGCTGATGAAGCGCAGCGGTGGTCGCGTGGATCCAAAGTTGAGCAACCAGCTGCTTAGCCAAAAGCTTAATGCATGACAGTGATGAGATCCATTGAAAAAAGTTAATAAGGGGTCTCGCCCCCCATGCAATTTTTGAGTTAATATGGTAGCAGATGCACCCTGATGGTAGGGAGAGCCGTTTCGAGCTCTCCTTTTTTTTGCCTTTTTTTCTCTGAAGCGTGGGTAAAAGCGGCAAAGATCTGGCTTTGGCCCGTTTGCACAGGAGCCTTCGCTGGATGTTTTAGCCCAGAACTGATTAGCCCAGAACTGATTAGCCCAGAACTGGCCCATGCACTAGGATTATTTTTGAAGCTGGGCGCTTCTGGTGCAGGTTTAACAAAACAAAAGCAGGCTAGACCAGGTGGGCCTGGAGCTGGGCTTCGAGGGGGAGAGCCGGGTCGATCGGTAAGCTGCTCAAAGCACTGTCTGAAATGGTGCTGCCGCCCCACACCACCTGGCGGCTGCCCGGGGCCAGGGATATCGGTTGGGAGCCCTGGGTGGTCAACCAAATGGTAGGGCCCTGGGGGGGAGCGGCGGTGTGCTGGCCGGGGGCCGGTCTTTGACCCTCGCGGCTGCCGTCCAACTGCACCTCTGCCAGGCTGTACATCACCTGGCTGCGGTCTCTCAGGGTAGCTTGCGGTAGCCACAGGGCTGCGGCAAACCCCTGCTTGAGGGCGTAGGTGTAGAGGGAGGCGGCGGCAATCACCGCCTGCTCAAAGCTCTCTTCATCCCAGCGGGCGGCGGTGTTGAGCGCCACCACGAGTTCCTGGCTGGCAGTCATGGTTTCCAGCTCGCGCACCCGCAGTTCTCCATAACGGGCGCTGGTACGCCAGTGAATGAGGCGGGTGGGGTCGCCCCATCGGTAGGGTCGCAGCGACCGGGTGACGCCCTGGGTATCGGCCTTGGCCTCGGGGCTGTAGCGCCACTGCTGGCCCTGGCGGGCACCCAGGGTATCGAGCAGCGGGCAGCGCTGGAGGGGCAATACCTGGGGGTAAACCACCGCTGTGGCTGGCGCGTCGATCAATCGCCGACACCAAAAGAGCCCCAGGGGGGCAGCCGTGCGCAGATCTACCCTGGGCCACTGGTAGATGCCTCGGCGGTGGGTGGGTACCAGGTAGCGCCACTGGTGGGTTTGGCCCCCTGGCAGACGCTCCACCGCGGTGGTCTGCACTCCACCCAGGGTGACGGGCAGCCCATCAATGACTTGAAACAGCCCCTTGGGCTGCCGCTGCGGGTTGCGGATCAGCAGCTCTATCTCCAGGGGAGTGCCAGCGGTAACTGGGGGAAGGTGCGATCGCATCACCACCAGAGCCTGTAGGTTGCGCGGCGGCAGCAGCGCCGCCACGATCAACAGCGCCAGCATGACTCCGCTAATCACGTAGAGCCAGCCCGCCAGGGTGTTGGTCGCCGCCGCAAAGAAAAACAGCGCTAGCCCCAACAACAGCCACCCGACGTAGGCCGGGTTCACCCAGCGACGCTCTAGCCAGCTGGTCAATCGCGTCACAATGTTCATTCAATCGCCCCCCGTTAACCCCAAGAGCGTACCCAACGACAAGAGGCGGATACCCTGCAAAAGTATCCGCCTCTCCTGTGTCCAGGTGTTCTAGCCAACAAGGGCCAGCTGAACTGCTATGGCCTGACTCTATTAAGCGTCAGCTGCAGAGCCCACTTATCGCTTCACCAGCTTCTTAGAGAGCTTGCGCAGACGAATGGACTCGGGGGTGATTTCCACCAGCTCGTCGGGGCCGATGTACTCTAGCGCCCGCTCCAGGCTCATGTCTATGGGGCTTTGTAGCTGCACCAGCTCGTCGCCGCTAGCGGCCCGGTGGTTGGTGAGCTGTTTGGTTTTGCAGATATTGAGTTCGAGATCCTGGTTGCGGTTGTGCTCACCCACAATCATGCCTTTGTACACCTTGGTGCCTGGGACAATAAAGAACACACCGCGGTCCTCAGCGTTCTTGAGGGCGTAGAAGGTGGCCACCCCTTCCTCAAAGGCAATCAGCACCCCGTTGCGACGAGCCTCAATGTCGCCACCGAGGGGGCGATAGTCGAGGAAGCTGTGGTTCATAATGCCTTCGCCCCGGGTCAGGCGCATGAACTCACCGCGAAAACCAACCAGCCCCCGAGCCGGAATCACAAACTCCAGGGTGGCCCGGCCATCGCCCATAATCCGCATGTCTTGCAGCTCGCCCCGGCGCTGGCCGATGCGCTCCATGCAGCCACCCACGCCGTCCTCGGGCACGTCGAGCACCAGCAGCTCGTAGGGTTCGCAGGGCTGACCTTTCACTTCGCGGTAGATCACCTGGGGCTGAGACACCTGAAACTCGTAGCCCTCCCGGCGCATGGTTTCAATCAAAATGCCCAGGTGCAGCTCACCCCGGCCCGACACCGAGAAGCGATCGGGGGAGTCGGTGGGCTCAACCCTCAGCGCCACGTTGGTCTCAAGCTCGCGCATGAGGCGATCGCGCAGCTGCCGCGAGGTCACAAAGGTGCCTTCTTGACCGGCAAAGGGCGAGTCGTTGACCACGAAGGTCATCTGTAGGGTGGGCTCATCCACCTTAATCAGGGGCAAGGCCTGGGGGTTGGTGGGGCAGGTGATGGTTTCGCCAATGTTGGCATCGGCAAAGCCCGCTACCGCCACAATGTGGCCCGCTGAGGCCTGCTCAATTTCGATGCGGCGCAGACCGTCAAAGCCCAGCAGTTTAGAGATCTTCGACTTCACCAGACTGCCGTCTTCCTTGACCAGGGCGGCCTGCTGTCCAGCATTGATGGTGCCGTTGTGGATCTTGCCGATCACAATGCGGCCCAGGTATTCGGAATAGTCGAGGGTGGTGACCTGAATTTGCAGAGGCTTTTCAGGATCGCCAACCGGGGGCGGCACATGGTCGAGAATCGACTCAAACATGGGTTTCATGTCGGTGCCTTCGTCTTCGAGCTTGGCTTTGGCGTAGCCCGCCAACCCCGAGGCAAACAGGTAGGGGAAGTCGCACTGATCGTCATCAGCCCCGAGCTCAATGAACAGATCCAGCACCTTATCGACGGCCCCGTGGGGTTCGGCCTGGGGGCGGTCGATCTTGTTGACCACCACGATGGGGCGCAGGCCTTTTTCTAGGGCCTTTTTGAGCACGAAGCGGGTCTGGGGCATTGGCCCCTCGTTGGCATCGACGATCAAGATGCAGCCGTCAACCATGCCCAGCACGCGCTCTACCTCGCCGCCGAAGTCGGCGTGACCGGGGGTGTCGATGATATTGATCAAGGTCTCGCCGTAGCGCACGGCGGTGTTCTTAGACAGAATGGTGATGCCCCGCTCGCGCTCCAGGTCGTTAGAGTCCATGACGCAGTCGGGCACGTCTTCCCCTTCACGAAAGATGCCGGACTGTTTTAGCAGGGCATCCACCAGGGTGGTTTTGCCGTGGTCAACGTGGGCAATGATTGCAACGTTGCGGATGGGAAGCGTCATAACTGGGTAAACCTGGGCGACAACAAGCGGGCGACGAAACTACCCCCGAGCGCCAAACGTAAGGATGCTCAAGACAAGTTCCGAATATGCAAAAATACTTAACAATTGTAGCTCACCAAACAGACTCCTGACGAGAGCCTCTACCTAAAGTTGGGTCCATAAAAAAGGGACGCCAGATAGCGTCCCTTTTGTTTCTGGGTCAGCTCGAAAAGTTGGGCAGCGGTTGACCTACATGGTCATGCCAGCGGCCTGTACTTTTTCGACCTGTTTCTTCTTCAGCACCAGCATGATCTGAGTGAGCATGACCGCTGCCAGGAAGGCCACCAGACCCTTGATGCGGTTGGGGCTTTGCAGCACGATTTCGGTATCCATCTGGCCAAAGCCACCCACGTTGGGGTTGGTGGTGAGGGGCTTACCGGCTTCTACGGCGTCACCTGCAGCAATCAACAGCTCTGGGCCAGCGGGAATGGTCTCGGTCACGGCGCTACCCGCGTCGGACTGAATGGTGACTACATAGCCACCGGCTGCCTGGGGCTCAACATCGGTGACGGTACCGCTGACGCTGGCGTTGTAGACGGTGTTGTTGCTGGCCTGGCCGGTGGGGTACACCTGGCCGCGACCGCGGTTGCCGCCGACGTGAATTTGGTACTTGCCGAAGGAGACCGACTTGTCCTGGCTGGGGTCGGGAGACAGAACGGGGAAGATGATTTCCTGGTACTGCTCACCGGGTAGGGGGCCCACCAGCACGATGTTTTCCTGGGTGTCGCTGTAGGGGAGGAAATAGGTGCTGCCTACTTCTTCTTTTAGCTCCTCAGACATGCGCTCGGGGGGCGCAATTTTGAAGCCCTCGGGCAGCACCACTACGGCGCCGACGTTGAGGCCGCCGCGGCTGCCATCGCCGAGCACCTGCTGAGTATTGAGGTCGTAGGGAATTTCAACCTTGAGCTTAAACACCGAGTCGGGTAGAACCGCCTGGGGTACTTCTACCTTGGTGGGCTTGGCGGCCAGGTGGCAGTTGGCGCACACGATGCGGCCGGTGGCTTCGCGGGGGGCGGCGTAGTTTTCCTGGGCCCAAAATGGGTAAGCCTCGGCGGTTTGGGGTACGGCCAGCCAGCCTGCCAAGACTGTCATAACCGCGGCGCAGGTGATGGCGAGCGGGCGGAGGCCGTGGATAAATGAAGTGAGTCTATTCATGCGTTCAAAGGGTATGTCAACGGGGGTGATGTCAACGGGGGTATGGCGTTGCGGCTTGCTACGCGCAGACTCAGCCTAAGCCCACCAGGGCGGCTCGCCGGTGCGGAAGTCGGTTTCGGTCCAGTTGCTGAGGGTGACTTTGTCGTCGTCGGTGACGTCGGCGTGGGCCAAGGCCAGAGACAGCGGTGCCGGGCCCCGCACCACCTTGCCGGTGGAGTCGTACTGAGAGCCGTGGCAGGGACACATGAACTTGTTCTCGCTGGCATTCCAGGGCACTACACAGCCCAGGTGGGTGCAGATGGAGCTGATGCCGTAGCTCTCCAGAGAGCCACTCTCCTGAATTACCAGGTAGGTGGGGTCGCCCTTGAGCCCCTGAACCAGCACGCGAT
>DATIVG010000082.1:0-3251 GCA_035466075.1 Nodosilinea sp.
CGGCGGGCTACACCTATGTGGATCTCCACCCGCTGTTTGTGGTCGAGGGCCAGCTCGATAGTGCCTGCACCGCCGACGGCCTGCACCTAAACGGCGAAGGCTATGCCCGCTGGGTTGAGCACATTCGGCCTTTAATTGACTAATCAACTATACCGAGAGAACTATGGTGGCCGGAGGATTTTTCAAAGACGTTTCGCTGTCGGCCATCATCGCCGGGTTTGTCACCGTGCTGGTGGGCTTCACCAGCTCAGCGGTGATTGTGTTCCAGGCGGCCCAGGCCCTCAACGCCTCCGCCGCCGAAATCGCCTCCTGGATGTGGGCGTTGGGGTTGGGCATGGGGCTCACCTGCATTGGCCTATCGCTGCGCTACCGGGCACCGGTGGTCACCGCCTGGTCGACGCCGGGGGCGGCGCTGTTGATTACCTCGGCGGCGGGGGTGCCCATGGCCGAGGCGATTGGGGCGTTTTTGGTCTGTGGTCTGCTGATTGCCGTGGCCGGGTTCACCGGCTGGTTTGAGCGGCTGATCAACCGCATTCCCCTGTCAATTGCGGCGGGCATGCTGGCCGGGGTGCTGCTGCGCTTTGGGCTGGATGTGTTTACGGCGATGCAGACCCAGTTTGCGATGACCTTCGCGATGTTTTGCACCTACCTGGCCATGCGCCGCGCCAGCCCCCGCTATGCCGTGGTTGCGGCCCTGGGGGTGGGGGTTGCGATCGCAGCTCTGCAAAACCTCATCCAGTTCGACACCGTCAGCCTCCAGCTGGCGCGGCCGATCTTCACCGCGCCCCGCTTTTCCCTCGCCGCGCTAGTCGGCGTGGCCCTGCCCCTGTTTATTGTCACCATGGCCTCCCAAAACCTGCCGGGGGTCGCGGTGCTGCGCGCCTCTGGCTACGGTACTGTGCCCATTTCACCGCTGATCGGCTGGACGGGGGCCGCCACGGTGCTGCTGGCCCCCTTCGGAGCCTTTGCTATCAATTTGGCCGCCATCACCGCCGCGATTTGCATGGGGCGCGAAGCCCACGAAGACCCCGGTAAAAGATATGTAGCTGCGATCGCAGCCGGTGGTTTTTACCTGCTCATCGGTCTGTTTGGGGCCACCGTCGCCGCCGTATTCGCCGCCTTCCCCCAGGAGCTGGTGCTGGCAATCGCCGGTCTGGCCCTGCTCGGCACCATCGGCAACGGCCTCGTCACCGCCCTGGGCAACGAAACCCAGCGCGAACCCGCCCTGATCACCTTCCTCGTCACCGCCTCTGGCGTCACCCTCTTTGGCATCGGCTCCGCCTTCTGGGGCCTGATCGCTGGGGCAATGGCGCTGGCAATTGTTCAGACCAGAGCGCTTGCAGACAGCGAGTAGCGCTGTAGGTTCAGATTTGGTATCAGTTCTTACCTCCGGTGCATCCAATCGGGCGTTTTCTGCGTACAGGATACAGAAGAGGCAAGCGCAGCAACGCCAACCAGCCGAGACATCCTGCGTTTGGCCCCCGATAATGTTCAGCAAGAAGAGAGATATGAAGAATAAGCTTCAAGGTTTTAGTTTTGCTCTGGGCACAGCGGCTGTGGCATTAGGCGCCACGCTATCTCAGAGCGCCTTGGCCGGTCACACCAATGCCGTATTGACCACCCAACTAGACGGCAGCGCCGAAGTCGGGACTGATGCCAGCGAAATGGTGGGTGATGCCACCGGCACTGGCAACGCTTACGTCTTTGGCGTCGATGGCGACCCCACTACCCTGTGCTACGTCTTAGAAGTGTCTGGCATCCAGATGGTACCCGTGGGCGAAGGCATGGCTGCCCATATTCACGAAGGGGCCATGGGCGAGAATGGCCCTGTAGTAGCCGCCCTGGCTGGCCCAGAAGACGGTAATGCAGGCGACTGTTTGACCGAAGGTGAAGAAGGCAAGTTTCCCACTGGTGAAGCTGGTATTGTTCAGCGAATTCTGAGCAATCCTGAAGCGTTCTACATCAACGTCCACAACCCGGTCTTTCCCGATGGGGCCATTCGCGGACAGCTTGAAGCCCATAACTAAGGGCACCTGTCCCTTCTACTGCCACGCGCCTTACCTCGCTTGAGCGGCTTTAGAGCAGCCAAACTGAATAGGGTTTACTCGCTCGCGAGCATGGCTAATGCTCGCGAGCGCTTTTTTATGGCCCCAATCCCCTATGACCTCAACCGTCGCCGCTCAAACTCCCGCAGCCGCCGCTCAAACTGCTGCCAGTGGCTATCCATATCGTCTAGCGACATCTCAAACAGCTGGGCTGGTTGGTCGGCCAGGGCGATCGCCACTAGACCCTTTTGCACCGCTAGCCCAAACTCGGCATACACCTGGGTCGCCGCCGCCCGATAGGCCGCAATCTGCAAAAAATAATCCCCCAGCCAATGGGGCTGCTTGGGCCGCAGCGCCGTCTTCCAGTCGCACAGGTGCAGTTCACCGTTGACCACCACCAGCGCATCGGGAAAACCCACAAACCCAGCGTCGTGCCACACTGCCCCTTCCACCAGCCACACTTCCTCTACCTGGGCCAGCACGGGCTGCACCGATGCCCAGTAGCCCGCCAGATCCGCCGAAATCTCCACCGGGTCGCCGTTGAGGTGGGCGGCAATTTGCTTGTGCAGCCGCGTCCCCGCCGAAGACGCTTTGCCAGAAATCCGCTGGGCCTCGTCAACGCCCACCCGCTGCCGCCAGCGTTGCAGCGCCTCCCGCGCCTCGGGCGGCTTGGTGGCCGAGAGCACGGTTGTCACGCCGGGGTAGTAGCGCCCCTCAATTTCGTAGAGCATTTTGCGATGGCCCGGCCCGGCCTCTGGGCCATCGCGCCGCACTCGTTTGGCCGAGTAGCGCGGAAGTTTGTGCATGGTTACCAGACTGTAGGTTGTCGTTCAATCTCTACAGGCTAGGTTAATACTCATCCTCAAACTGCGGATGCACCCACATAAATTCGCGGCGTTTGTTTTGCACCCGCACCAGCCCGCCAAAGCTAGGATCTCGCTCTTGCAAGAGGGCGTGCAGCTCTCGCAGCATGGCGTTTTGGGCTTGCTGTGCCACGCCATGCTTTGCATCGGCAACCGTGTCATCGCCAGAAATATTTGCTAGTGCCTCACCACCCGTCAGCGCAGCGCCAAACAACTCTTTGCCAAAGTCGAGGCCCTTTTCGATGCTCTGATAGGTGTTATCGGGAATAGCAATCTTGGCCGTAGCGGCAACAACCGGAAGCATGGCGCTTAACGTCTTGGTTACCAGTTGCAGTGTCGGCCC
>DATIVG010000083.1:0-2837 GCA_035466075.1 Nodosilinea sp.
CCTCGATGGGCTAGAGATGCTGGTACAGCAGGGGGCCATTGCCCTGGAGCTATGGCTCCAGCGCCCGGTGCCCGTCGCCACCATGCGCCAGGCCCTGGTGGAATGGCTGGTGCGATCGCGCTAGCCCGTCGCTACCAGGACCCGGTCATTGCTCCAGGGCCGTCACCAGCTCCCGGCCCATCACAGCTTGCCAACTGGCGGCCAGGTCGTCTTCGCTGCGGTGGGCCTCCCAGGGGCCGCTGTCAAACCCCGCAATACTCCACTGGCCAGCGATGTGGTCACCATCTTCCGAGACCGTACCCGCGTAGTCAATGGCCGGCAGGCGCTGGGTCAGATAGCGCTTCACAAAGTGCGTCTGCCGCCCCGCCACCGTACCGCTGAGCTGCGCCTCCCCCAGATAGCCATTGTCGAGAATACTGCCGCTGAGGCTGTTACCCCCCTGCACCAGGGTGGCCTCAAACCGGGTGGGGTTGCCATTTTGCCAGTAGGTGCCCAGCCACATGCCATTGAGGTCTGCCATCGGTTTACCTTCCCCGTACAATTTAAGAATCGATCTGTGCAAGGAGCCTGCCCCCATTTACACCCGTCCCCTGGCTCGACTCATTGAAGAATTTCAGCGGTTGCCTGGGGTTGGCCCCAAATCGGCCCAGCGGCTGGCGCTTCATATTCTAAAACGCCCCCAGGCCGAGGTGCAGGCCCTGGCCCAGGCACTGCTCGAAGCCAAAGCCCAGGTGGGGCAGTGCTCGGTGTGCTTTCACCTGTCTGCGGAGCCGGTCTGCGAAATTTGCCGGGCCCCCAATCGCGATCTTCAAACCCTCTGCGTGGTGGCCGACTCCCGCGACGTGATCGCCATCGAAAAAACCCGCGAGTACCGGGGGCGCTACCACGTCCTGGGCGGCCTGATCTCGCCGATGGATGGCATCGGCCCCGAGCAGCTGCACATCGGCCCGCTGGTACACCGGGTGAACAAAGAGGGCACCCAGGAGGTAATCATGGCCATTAGCCCCAGCATCGAGGGCGACACCACGACGCTCTACGTGGGCCAGCTGCTCAAGCCCTTTACCCGCGTCACCCGGATTGCCTTTGGCCTGCCCATGGGGGGCGACTTAGAATACGCCGATGAAGTCACCCTGGCCCGGGCCCTAGAAGGCCGCCGGGATCTCGACTGAGGCAGAATTTAGCCAGCCTCGGTTCAATTTTCAACCTGTTTTAGGTTGTCTGGCCTGTAGGTTAGATTAGGGATACCGGCCTGGGCACTGAGCCTGCTGTCCCAGCGGCAACCGGCTAAGTCTGGCCCCGACCGGAGACCTGCAGGCGCGGGTTAAGCACCCAGGGCAATCCTCAGCGGGCCCTAGGCCTGGAGCTTGCTGCCGCCCCAGGCCAGTCCGGCAGACGTGTTTACACCACCATGGCGGTTGCTACATCGCCGAGAAACCAATCGCCGAGAAACCATGGGAGTCTTTCTCTATTTTTTGCGCCACGGTCAGACCGCCTACAGCCTCACGGGTGGCTACTGCGGCACGCCGGAAAACGACCCTGGCCTCACCGGCGATGGCCTGGCCATGGCCCAGGAGTTTGCTGAGACCTACCGTCACCTGCCCTGGAGCGCGGCCTACATCAGCCCCCTCCGGCGCGCCGTAGAGACGGCCCAGCCCCTGTGCCACGCCCTGGGCCTGGAGATGCAGCTCCGAGATGGGTTGCGGGAGGTGATGTACGGTCGCTGGGAGGGGATGCATCCTACGGCGGTTGACCGAGAACACCACGACGAATACGTGGCCTGGCTCACCGATCCAGCCTGGTACGCCCCGATCGGAGGCGAGCGGGCGGTAGATATCGCCCGGCGATCGGCCCAGGTGCTCGATGAAATTGAGCGCACCCACAGCCGTGGGCACATTTTGCTAGTTTCCCACAAGGCCACCATTCGGATTATGCTTTGCACCCTGCTCGGCATTGACGTGGGCCGCTACCGCGACCGCCTCGACATGCCCGTGGCCGCCGTCAGCGTGGTTGAGCTGGGGCAGCGGGGGCCGCTGTTTCACACCATTGCCGATCGTTCCCACCTGAGCGACCGGCTGCGATCGCTCCCCTGCACCTGAGGACCGCGCCCTATGCCCCTGAGGCTCTACCTGCTCCGCAATGCCGAAACCGAGTACTGCCGCACGGGCCGCTACTGTAGCCAGGATGGGGTAGCGCTGACCACTCGCGGGCAGCAGATGGCCGACTACTTTGCCAAGGCCTACCACCACCTGGCCTGGGAGGCGGTCTTTTGCAGCCCCCTCAACCACGCCCTGGCCACCGTGCAGCCTCTCTGCCAAATTACCGGGCTGCCGGTGCAGCGCCGCGAGGATCTGCGGGAGCTGTCCTTTGGTCGCTGGGAGGGCATGGCCCCCGGCGAGGTGAACCACACCTTCCACGATGACTACATTCGCTGGCTGGCCGACCCCGCCTGGAACACCCCCACCGACGGCGAAAAGGCGATGCAGGTGGCACGGCGCAGCTCCGGGGTACTGGCCGAGATCGAAGAGACCTACCCAGACGGCAATGTGCTGGTGGTGTCCCACAAGGCCACCCTGCGGATTATGCTCTGCACCCTGCTGGGCATCGACGTGGGCCGCTACCGCGACCGGCTGGCGATGCCGGTGACAGCGGTGTCTCTGGTCGAACTGATGGACTACGGTCCCTTTGTGCGTCAGCTTAACGACTGTACCCACCTGCCCCTGCACCTGCGTCGCCCCTGGGCCGGCAACGGTTCCGACGGTTGAGCAGGAACCGCTGTCCTCTGCCCTGGGACAGATGGCGCGGTCGATAAAAGGCACTGTGATTGTATAGAGAGGGGT
>DATIVG010000084.1:0-6234 GCA_035466075.1 Nodosilinea sp.
GGGCTTTACAGGCCAGCTTAGTCTGCCCCCAGGGCGGCTGCGATCGCAGCCGCCTCGGTGACAAAACCAAAGCACTGGTTGACGTTGTACACCGTAGCCTGGGCGCAGTAGTCGGGGGAGGTGGTGGCGCTGCCGTCGCGAATGAGAATGCAGTCGTAGCCCAAAAAATTGGCGTCCTGGAGGGTCGCCATCACGCACTGATCCATATTCACCCCGGCAAACAGCAGGGTGGTTTTGCCCAGGTTGCGCAAAATGCTGTCGAGGGGGGTGTCCCAAAAGCCGCTCATGCGGTACTTGTCCACCCAGATATCCTGGGGCTGGGCCTCTAGCTCAGCCACCACGGCGGCGGCCCAGCTGCCCTTGGTGAGTACCGGGGCCCGGTTGGCCGGTAGGGGGTCGCCCAGGCCCACGCCGGTGCCGCTGGGGTTGTAGACGTGGCGCAGCCCGGCGCTGATGTTGAGCAGGTCGGGGCGGTTGCCCCAGTTTACCCAGACCACCGGCAGCTGGGCCGCCCGCAGCTGGGGCAGCAGCCGCTGGAGCGGGCCGATGGCCTGGCGGGCCGGGGCGACATCGACCCCAATGCTGGCCAGCCAGCCGTCGGGGTGGCAAAAGTCGTTTTGCATGTCGATGACCAGGCAGGCCGTCTTGCTGAGGTCAAGGCGCAGCTGTTTGGTCTGGGTGGTCAGGGTGACGAGGCGCGGCTGGAGCCCCAGGCGGCTGATGTCGGCCACCTGCTCATTGACCCACCAGGCGTTGGGGGGAGTACCCAGGGGGCGCAGGTTCGAAGCTTCCATGGCGAACCCTCAGGCTGGGGCGAAGGGGTTGGGTGACGCTGAAGATAGAGACGCTGAAGACAGATCAGGGGGAATCTAGCGGAGGTTGAGGGCGAGCAGGGCCAGACCGGCGGTGACGGCGTAGGCCGTGGCCACCACCTGAATTTCAGACCAGCCCGACAGCTCAAAGTGGTGGTGCAGGGGAGCCATTTTAAAGAAGCGCTTGCCCACCCCGTCGGGGCCCTTGGTGGCCTTGAAATAGCCGACCTGAATGATCACCGAGAGGGTTTCGGCAAAGAACAGCAGGGTCAGCACCAGCAGGGCAAACAGGTTGCCGCTGAGAATGCCCACCGCCCCCAGGGCCGCCCCCAGGGCCAGAGACCCGGTATCGCCCATGAACACGCGGGCGGGGTTGTGGTTGTGCAGCAAAAAGCCGAGGCAGGCCCCGGCCATGGCGGCGCAGAAAATCATCAGGTCGGGGTGGCTAGGCGCCACGATGGCGGCCAGGCCCATAAATGCGATCGCACCGGTGCCCCCCATCAGCCCGTCCAGGCCGTCGGTGAGGTTGGTGGCATTGCTCTCGGCCACCAGCACAAACCCGGCCAGGGGCCAAAACAGGACGCCGAGGGGCAAACCCAGGCCCAGGGGCAGCGCCACGGTGGTAATGGTGGCGGGCTGACTGGTCAGCACCCAGAGGCAAAACAACACCGCCACGGCGATCTGAAGCCCCAGCTTGGTGCGCGGCGAAATACCTTTATTGGAGCGGCGCTGGATCACCTGCCAGTCGTCTATCCAGCCGATGGCCCCGTAGGCCAGGGTGAGGGCAGACACCGCCACCGCATCGCGGGCAAAGCCAGAAGCGACCAGGGCCACCGCCACCGCCACCGGCACAAAAAAAGCACCGCCCATGGTGGGGGTACCCGCTTTTTTCAGGTGGCCCTGGGGGCCCTCCTGACGAATGAATTGCCCGGTTTTGAGGGCCCGCAGCAGCGGCACCGCCCAAAAACCCGCCAGACTGCTGCCCAGGGCTGCCATCAGAAAGGGCACGGTGATCGAGGCCCCGAAGCTAACGGCATGGCCCAGGCTGACATCGAAGGCCACGGCGGCGGCACTGAGACCTAGCCCCAGCAGCCAAAACAGCGTCGGGCCGCTCAGGGTCAGCCGCTTCGGCGCTAAAAACTTCGCATCCACAAACGATTCCTCAACTTCGTCACACCACACACCCAAGGAGTCTACTGGATGATCTTCCAATTGACTACGACCGGTGCCAGGAAATAGTCAGGAAGTCTAAATGAATAGTCTCACAATAGACGGCGAAGTTTAACAACACTTAATGGCCACCTATGGCCATGGCTAGCCATAGGTGGCCCCAGGGGCCGCTAGCGGGCGAAAACCCTGGGGTTAGTCGTCGTCGTCATCGAGGGCGAGATCGGTGTCGTCGTCGTCTTCAAAGCCGTCGTCGTTGCCCATCAGATCGGAGATCTCTTCGTTTTCGGCCTCATCGGGGATGGTTTCCACCACGTCGCGGCTGCGCAGGCGACCAATGCCCTCCAGCCAGCTCAAAATTGAGGAGTTGCCCGACGAGGGCAAAATCGGGGCCTTGGCGCTGCGGGGCACCTGGCGCAAGGAGGGGTTGTAATACTTGTCAGACATGGCGGCAACGGCCCTATAGCAAAATAACTGAGGCGACACACAGACATTCCATGGTAGCAGAGCTATTCCGCTGCCGACCCCTGCCGACCGCTGAAGTTTTGCCGTATCATGCCCCTGGTACTGTGCTGGAGATCGCGCCATGTGGGGCAAGGCTGAGCTACTCGATGCGATCGCACCTGCCAACCGAGGCATAGACACCACCCCCGGCGATCGCGCCGCCATTGGGGCCGCCGCCGCCACCCTCGAAGAGCACAACCCCACCCCCGATCCCCTCCAGGCCACCGACCGCCTCAACGGCGACTGGCGACTGCTCTACACCACCAGCCGCGAGCTGCTCAACCTCGACCGCCTGCCCCTGGCCTCCCTGGGCCCCATCTACCAGTGCATTCGCCTGGCCGAAAACCGCATCTACAACATCGCCGAGGTCAACGGCCCGCCGCTGCTGTCGGGGCTGGTGGCCGTCGCCGCCACCCTCGAGCCCGTCTCCACCCGCCGGGTCAACGTGCGCTTTGAGCGCGGCGTGGTCGGGCTGCGGCAGCCCCTGGGCTACCAGTCGCCCGCCCAGTTTATTCAAGCCCTGCAGAGCACCCCCAAATTTTCGCTGTTGCAGGGCATCGATTTCGCCATCAACAGCACGCGCCAGGCGGGCTGGCTCGAAGTCACCTACCTCGACGACGACCTGCGCATTGGCCGCGGCAACCAGGGCAGCCTGTTTGTGCTGCAAAAGGTGTAGGCACCGGTCAGCCCCACCGGATGGTAATTTGTTTCGGCCTGATGTCCTTTTCCAGGGGAACGGGCACCTTGGGGCTACAGAGCCCGCTGCCCTTTTACTGTTTTCCCATGCCCCGCCGCCAACGCCGTCAGCGCCCCCATCGCCCCGCCGCCCCGCCCGAACTCGTCATCGAGGCCGGGCGCACCGAAGCCCAGTACTTTCGCGACCTCTGGCGCTACCGCGAGCTGTTTTACTTTTTGGCCTGGCGCGATATTTTGGTGCGCTACAAGCAAACCGCCATCGGCATCGCCTGGGCGTTGATTCGGCCTTTTTTGACCATGGTGGTGTTTTCGGTGGTGTTTGGCAAACTGGCCAACCTGCCCAGCGAGGGGGGCGCACCGTACCCCATTCTGGTGTTTGCGGCCATGCTGCCCTGGCAGTTTTTTGCCAATGCGCTCACCGAGTGCAGCAACAGCCTGATCACCAACGCCAACCTCATTTCTAAGGTGTACTTTCCGCGGTTGGTGGTGCCCACCAGCGCCGTCATCGTCAGCTTTGTCGATTTTTTGATCTCGGGCATTATTTTGCTGGGGCTGATGGCCTGGTACAGCCAGGTGCCCTCCTGGCGGGTGCTAACGCTGCCGCTGTTTATCGTTGTCGCCTTTGCGGCGGCCATGGGGGCGGGGCTGTGGCTGGCCGCGCTCAATGTGCAATACCGCGACTTTCGCTACGTGGTGCCGTTTTTGGTGCAGTTTGGCCTCTACGTGTCGCCGGTGGGCTTTAGCAGCGCCATCATTCCCGAGCGCTGGCGGCTGCTCTACTCCCTCAACCCCATGGTGGGGGTGATCGACGGGTTTCGCTGGGCCATCATTGGCGGCGATGTGGCCCTCTACTGGCCAGGCTTTTGGCTGTCGCTGCTGCTGGTGCTGGTGCTGCTGGTCACGGGCATTCTCTACTTTCGCCGCATGGAGCGCACCTTTGCCGACGTGATTTAGCCGAGGCCAGACCATGCGCACCGACCAGCTCTATTACCAAATCTTTCTCACCCAGCCCGCCCTGCTGGCCGATCTCATTCCTGGCCTGCCGACCGACTGCGCCTTTGAGTACGTCGCCCCGGTGGTCAAAGAGAGCGAGTTTCGCCTCGATGGGCTGCTGGTACCCACCACCGACGACCCCAACGCGCCGGTCGTTTTTATCGAAGCGCAAATGCAGCCCGACAGTCGCTTCTACGGGCGCTTTTTTGCCGAAACCCATCTCTATCTCTACCAGTACCAGGTCAATCGGCCCTGGCGAGGGCTGTTGATCTTGCAGTCGCGACGGCAAAACCACGGCAGTGAACTGCCCTACAGCGCTTTGCTGCACAGCCAGGTGCAGCGCCTTTACCTGCAAGATCTGCTCAGCGAAACCCAGCTCCCCCCTGGGCTTGCCCTCTTGCAGCTGATTGTCTTGCCCAACGATGCGGCGCCTCAGGCCGCTCAAGCCCTACTGCACAGCGTTCAACGCCAGGGCCATGAGGCCTTTCAGCAAATGCTCAGTTTGGTGGAAGCTATACTAGCCAGTAAGTTTCCCCAGCTGACCACCCAGGAGATCTTAGAGATGTTGGACATTAAAACCGCTGACATCCGCCAAACCCGCTTCTTCCAGGAGATTTTGGAGGAAGGCCGCCAGGAGGGCCGTCAGGAGGGCCGCCAAGAAGGCCGCCAAGAAGGCCGTCAGGAGGGCCGTCAGGAGGCAGAAGCCCTGCTGCTGGTGCGGCTGTTGGCGCGTCGGTTGGGAACCTTGCCGGAGGCGCAGGTGGCGCAGGTGCAGGCGCTGTCGATCGAGCAGTTGGATGCGCTGTCGGAGGTTTTGTTTGACCTGGTTGACCAGGCAGCTCTGGAGACCTGGCTACGGGCTCACCCGGTTGTAGAGGCCTCCTCTGAGGCTGAGGCCTAGGATGCGATCGCACCTCCCACCAACCCCACGTTTTGAAACCTGCCAAATCAATGGCTTGCCAACCCCACCGCTGGGCAACCGAGCTGAGTAACTAAGTGTGTGATCATGCAATTTTCATAAAGTCAGGGGGCACAATGGGCACAATGGCGGATGCGCCAGCTAAGTGAACCGCCCCCGTTCCACTGCTTCCAATGTCAGACACGGTTATTCAGGTCGAAAATCTCGGTAAAAAATACGTGCTTGGCCGTCAGCAGCAGGGCAGCTCTCGCTACGTAGCCCTGCGCGATGTGCTCAGCGAAAAGGCAAAATCGGTGGGCCGCCGTCTGCGCTACCCCGGCAAATCCACCGCCCAGCCCCAGGATGAGTTTTGGGCCCTCAACGATGTGTCGTTTGAGGTCAAACAGGGGGATGTGGTCGGCATCATTGGCCGCAATGGGGCAGGTAAATCGACATTGCTCAAAATTTTGAGCCGCATTACGGAGCCGACTACGGGGCGAGTGCGCCTGCGGGGCCGGGTGGCCAGCCTGCTGGAGGTGGGCACGGGGTTTCACCCGGAGCTGACGGGGCGGGAGAATATTTTTCTCAACGGGGCAATTTTGGGCATGAGCCGGGTAGAAATTACCCGCAAGTTTGACGAAATTGTGGACTTTGCAGAAGTCTCTCGGTTTTTAGATACGCCGGTGAAGCGCTACAGCAGCGGCATGTATGTGCGACTGGCGTTTGCCGTCGCCGCCCACCTAGAACCAGAGATTTTGGTGGTGGATGAAGTGCTGGCGGTTGGCGATGCCGCTTTTCAGAGAAAGTGCCTAGGCAAGATGGGCGATGTAGCTCAGCAAGAAGGGCGAACAGTACTATTTGTCAGTCACAACATGAATTCCGTAGCTCAATTGACTAAGCAATGTGTTTTCCTTCGACAAGGGAGCATAGTAAATCAGGGAATATCGGAGGACGTTATCAAAGAATATCTATTAGATTTATCTGGCAAGGGTACTGGCTTAGATAATATTTTCGAAAGAGATTCAAATCACCTAGATTCCAACAAAGAAATTGAATTTTTGAGAATTATTACCACCCACGATCAGTCAAAAAATGAGCTTTTTTTAGACATTAGCTACATAGTCAGATCCCACATACGGAGTGTTTTAGCAATTAGACTCGAAA
>DATIVG010000085.1:0-5410 GCA_035466075.1 Nodosilinea sp.
AAAGACCATCAAGGTCGGGAGTTTTTCGCCCAATGCCTTTGGCCTGTACGACATGCACGGCAATGTTTTTGAATGGTGCGCTGATCATTGGCACTACAACTATGCTGGAGCACCAACAGATGGCTCTGCTTGGTTATCTAATGATGAGACTGCCCGAAGAGTTAGACGCGGCGGCGCTTGGGACGACGATCCGAGGTTCTGCCGCTCCGCGTGCCGCGACTACTTCGAGCCCGGCTTCGACGACGTCATCATCGGTTTTCGGGTTGTTTGTTCGGCCCCCAGGGCTTAGTTGCTCTTTACCCTTTTGCCCTCTTGTCCTTTACAAAGGTGCTGCGCCCGCTCTCCCTAGCGCGCAGTGCCTCGATTTTTTTCCAGAGAAACCGGGTTTCTGGGGTGTAGCAGAGGTTGACCGCAAAGCACAAAAGAAACCCGGTTTCTGGCCAAACACCCCTCAGTAGAGTGCCTCGTGCAGGAGTAAACAAGCTACGATCAGGTTTGACATAGATGAGCTCTTTTGTCAGAAAGCTTTATGGCCATCAACATGTTGCTTCCGGTAATTCAAAAGCTCTCGAACACTGACAAGCTGCTTTTGTTGCAGGTACTTGTGCAAGAGCTGCTCAAGACCGAAGGCATTACCGAGGGCATAGACCAAGGTTCGGCCAGCACCGCTCCAGAAAAATACCCTGTACAGTCAGATACTGCTCCCCTAACGCTAGCTGAGCGGCAGGCATTTCTACAACAGCCCGTGGCTGAACGGCAGCGGGTATTGGCTGAGCAGGCGGCAGCCCTGCAAAACCACTATGAACAAAACACAGACTGGCAAGACCTGATGGCGGGGGACATCGTTGAGTACTAGCGCTGAGGTGCCTAGGCGGGGAGAGGTGTGGCTAGTTAACTTTGACCCCACTCTGGGCTCAGAAATCAAAAAAGTACGCCCGGCCATTGTGATTAGCTCGGATGCAGTAGGCAAGTTGCCGATCAAGCTAGTCGCCCCAGTGACCGATTGGAAGCCCTATTTTGCTAATAATCTCTGGCATGTACGCATTCTGCCCAATGCTGACAATGGCTTGAGTAAGCCCTCTGCTATTGATGCGCTTCAGCTCAGAGGGATCGACCTCCAGCGGTTTGTTCGCAGGCTGGGTCGTATTTCAGACGAGACTTTGGCAGAAATTGCGATCGCCATCATGACCGTCATCGAAGGTGACTTGCCCTAGCACTTTCCTGTTGCTGGCTCCTCTAATAGGCGGCGCGGGTGGCCATGTCGCGGGGGCGCTTTTTGATGAGCGTGGGGTCGAGGTAGGTGATGGCTTCCGCGCAGGAGCGCACCCGCTCGATGGGCTCAAACACATTCACCTGGTAGACAATTTGGTTGTCCCAGTCGAGGGCGGTGAGCCAGCCGCTGCGGGGGTGGTAGACGCCGGTGTCGATATCAATCCAGCCGCGCCCGGCGACAATTTGGCCGGGGTCTACGCCGGGGAACGTAAAGGTAATGGTGTGGCCGGTGATGATCAGCTTGTCGGAGAAAAACGGGGTGAGGCTGCTGTGGAAGGTTTCGCGAATCCAGCACATTTCGTAGCTGCTCTGCTCGGCAATGGGCAGCATGGGGTTGACCCCGGCATGCACCAGCCACAGATCGCCCAGGTCTATATATAGAGGCAGCTGCCGCAGCCAGTCGAGGTGGTCTTCGAGGGTGGCCGCAGAGCCGTGGTAGCTGCTGAGGGTGGCCTGACCGCCGCTAAAGATCCAGCCCTGGAGGGTGGGGGGATTGATCTTGCCATCGACAAAGGTGTCGAGAATGAGCTGCTCGTGGTTGCCGCGCACGCAGCCGGTGGCGTGGCGGCGAATGAAATCGACCACGTCGGCACTCTTGGGGCCGCGATCGATCAGGTCGCCAACGCAGTAGATTTTGTCGTCGGGCTCAGGTGCGATCGCATCCCACAGCCGCTTCAGGCCGTCGAAGTGACCGTGGATATCGCCGATAAAAATTCTTCGTGACATGGGGCAGGGACTCCGCTGTCTTCATTATGCCTTAACCCCAATGGCAACTCTGAATTTTTCGCAATGCTTACGGGTTTTTGGTCAATTAAAGACGTATTTTCATAGTTCTCAGGCATAATAAAGTCCAGCTCTGAGCACCTACCCCATGCGTCCTTCGCCCGGTTTCAAATCTTCTGCTCGTTCACCGGCTTCAAGGGTGCGACCGACCGCCACGGCTCGACCGACCGCAAGCGTACAACCGGCTGCTCCGGCTGCCAGAAGGCGGCGTAGGCGGCGACGCAGCGGGCCGTTGGCCAAACTGGCCCGCCACACCACCGTGCTAGAGCTGAGTGCCCGCCTGGGCATCAACGGTTTTTTGGCGCTGGTGGCGGCGGTGTCGCTGGCCCGGCTGGTGCCGCACCTGCAAACCCAGGTGCAGCAGCTTGAGGCCGCCCAGCAAGAGCTGGCCGAGACCCAAGCCACTACCGATCAGCTACGCACCGATTTTGATCGCTACTTCGACCCGGCCCAGGCGGGCCGCATCATTCAAGAGCAGACCGGCTACCGCAGCGGCTCAGAGCGCCCCGTAGTCTGGACCGACTGAACCCCCGCCCCCAGCCCGCTTTGGGGCAGGCGTGCCGCCCTGAGGGATCAGGATTTTAGCCAAAATGGACGGTGCGCCCTAGGGGTAGAACGCCGTGGTGGGCAAGCCCAGCGATTCTTCCAGGCCCATCATCAGGTTAAAGCACTGCACTGCTTGCGAGGCCTGGCCCTTCATCAGGTTGTCGATGGCCGACATGACAATCACCCGCCCGGTGCGGGGGTCGGTTTCGAGGCCAATGTAACAGCGGTTGGTGCCCCAGGCCCACTTGGTTTGGGGGTACACGCCGTTGGGCAGCACCGTCACCCAGGGGAAGGATCGGTAGAAGGCGGTGTAGATGGTGAGCAGGTCGTCGCGCACCAGGCCGGGGTCGCGCAGGGTGGCATAGATGGTGGCCAAAATGCCCCGCACCATGGGGATCAGGTGGGGCGTAAACTGCACGGTTACTTCCTGGCTGGCCAAACGGGTGCAAATTTGCTCAATTTCGGGGGTGTGGCGGTGGCGGGTGACCCCGTAGGCCCCCAGGGAGTTGCTGGCTTCGGCCAGCAGCATGCCGGTCTTGGCCACCCGCCCGCCGCCGGAGGTGCCCGACTTGGCGTCGATAATCAGCGTTTCGGGCTGGGCCAGCCCCTGCTTGAGCAGGGGCGCAATGCCCAGCAGGCTAGCGGTGGGGTAGCAGCCGGGGCAGCCCACTAGGCGAGCTTCACGGATGCGATCGCGAAATAGCTCCGGCAGTCCATACACCGCCTCAGCCGCAATGCCCTGGTCAGCCCGCTCGCCGCCGTACCAGGCCTGGTAGGTATTCAAATTTTCAAACCGGTAGTCAGCCGACAGATCCAGCACCCGGCAACCTCGATCCAGCAGCGTCGGAGCCATATCGTAGGCCAGGCCATTGGGCAGCGACAAAAACACCACCTGGCAGCGCTGGGCAATCGCCCCCAGATCCACCGCCTCCACCGTCAAATTCACCGACCCCGCCAAATGGGGATAGATATCGGTATAGGGCTGCCCCGCACTGCTGTCGCCCCCCAAATACACCAGCTCCGCCGCCGGATGCTGGCTCAGCAACCGTACCAGCTGCACCCCTCCATAGCCCGAGGCCCCCACAATGCCGACCTTAATTTTTGCTGATGATGACTCGCTCATGGTTCTGCGGACTGCTCTGGGGATACACAAGGGCTAAGGGCCGCCCTGGGGCAGTCGCTAACCCGGTTAGCACCCTCCCCTGAGATTCGGCACTGTAATAGTAAACCAGTAATCTCAATTCAACATGGTGGCTTTAGATGCCGTCGGCAAACCTCTTCTCCCGCCCCCAGGCCAAAGTTCATCCGCCACAGTGCCGCCACAGTAGAGCAGAATCACAGCCAGCGCCATTCCCCCGGTGAAGCGCCAGCCATACCGCTAGAATTTTAGAAGCCGACGTTTTTTACACAGGTTTGCCCCACCGTGCCCCACCCCGAATCGGAGATGCCTCAAGCCCCCAGTCAGTCGCCCGCCGAGCTTGACCTGCCGCCCGATTTTCAGTTCGACTCCATCGAGTCGGCCCTGCACGACCTGGCCGCTGGCAAGTCCATCGTGGTCGTAGACGACGAAAACCGCGAAAACGAAGGCGACGTGATCTGCGCCGCCCAGTTTGCCACCCCCGACATCATCAACTTTATGGCCGTAGAAGCGCGGGGCCTGATCTGCCTGGCCATGACCGGCGAACGCCTCGACGAGCTCGACCTGCCGCTGATGGTCAGCCCCAGCGCCTTTGAAGATGAAAACGAGCAGACCGCCTTCACCGTCAGCATCGACGCCGCCCTGAGCTGGGGCGTCACCACCGGCATTTCCGCCGACGACCGGGCCCGCACCATTCAAGTTGCCATCAACCCCAACGCCCGACCCAACGACCTGCGCCGACCGGGGCATATCTTTCCGCTGCGGGCCAAAAATGGCGGCGTGCTCAAACGGGCGGGCCACACCGAAGCCGGAGTTGACCTGGCCCGGCTGGCCGGGCTCTACCCCGCCGGGGTGATCTGCGAAATTCAAAACCCCGATGGCTCCATGGCGCGGCTGCCCGAGCTGGTCAACTACGCCAAAGCCTTCAACCTCAAGCTGATCAGCATTGCCGATCTCATTCACTACCGCTTGCAGCACGAGCGCTTTGTGCAGCGCGAGGCGGTGGCCACCATGCCCACCCAGTTTGGCGACTTTGCCATCTACGCCTACCGCAACCTGCTCGACGGCTCCGAGCATGTGGCCCTGGTCAAAGGCGACCCCACCACCTTTGCCGACCAGCCGGTCATGGTGCGCGTCCACTCCGAATGCCTGACTGGCGACGCCTTTGGCTCCCTGCGCTGCGACTGCCGCATGCAGCTCCAGGCGGCGCTCAAAATGATTGATGCTGCGGGGCGCGGTGTGGTGGTCTACCTGCGCCAGGAAGGGCGCGGCATTGGCCTGGTCAACAAGCTCAAGGCCTACTCGCTGCAAGACATGGGCCTCGATACCGTAGAGGCCAACGAAAAACTGGGCCTGCCCGTAGACCAGCGCAACTACGGCGTGGGAGCGCAGATTCTCAACGACATCGGCGTGCAGAAATTTTGCCTGATTACCAACAACCCCCGCAAAATTGCCGGTATTAAGGGCTACGGCCTCGATATGGTCAAGCGGGTGCCGCTGATCATCGAGGCCACCGCTCACAACTCGGCCTACCTGGCCACCAAAGCCGAGAAACTAGGCCACTTGCTGATGCACACCTACCTGGTCACCGTGGCGATTCACTGGCAGAGTGGTCAACTGTCGGTGCAAGACCGCTATGCCAAGCTGGAGCAGCTGCGCGGGCTGGCCCAG
>DATIVG010000086.1:0-1650 GCA_035466075.1 Nodosilinea sp.
GAGCCCCTCTGGCAGCAGGTGCGCAACACCATGCTGGTGACGGTGTTTGTGTTCATTGGCATTGAGGGGGCCAGCATTTACTCCCGCTACGCGGAGAAGCGATCGGATGTGGGGATGGCCACGGTGCTGGGCTTTGTGGGCGTGCTGTGCCTGCTGGTTTTGGTGACGATGCTGCCCTTTGGCCTGCTGCCTCGGGCCGAGCTGGCTACCCTGCGCAACCCATCGATGGCCGGTGCCCTGGAGGTGGTGGTGGGGCGCTGGGGCAATATGTTTGTCAGCGTCGGCCTGATTATTTCGGTGTTGGGGGCCTATTTGGCCTGGACGCTGTTTGCGGCGGAGGTGCCGTTTATGGCGGCCAAAAACAACCTGATGCCCAATTTTCTCAACCACGAAAATGCCCAGCAGGTGCCGTCGCGATCGCTCTGGATGACCAACATCGTGGTGCAGAGCTTTTTGATCGTCACGCTGTTTGCCCAAAACGCCTTTACCCTGGCCCTGGAGTTGACCAGCGCCATGTCTCTAATTCCCTACCTGCTGGTGGCGGCCTTCGCCCTGAAGCTGGCCGTCACCCGCGAAACCTACGACAACGACCCCAGCCGCGATCGCGAGCTGATCATCAGCGTGGTGGCCGTGCTGTACTCGATTTTGATGCTGGTGGCGGGGGGGCTAGAGAAACTGCTGCTGGCGGCGCTGATTTTGGTGCCGGGGACGGTGCTGTTCTTTTTGTCGCGGCGCGAACAGGGGCTGCGGGTGTTTGGCTTTTGGGAACTGGTGCTGTTTACGGTGACGGTGATTGCGGCGCTGTCGGGGCTGTACGGCCTATGGACAGGGTTGATTGCAGTTTGACTATGGGGAGCGTTGATGTGGTTCGAACGTTCAAACGTTCAAACCCTTCCCCAAAATCCCCGCCACAACACAACTACCCATCCCTCAAAACCTGTTTAGTTCTCTCCATCCAAGGAACTCTCTTATGTCTACTGAAACCCCAACCTACGGCGTCCATTCCGAAGTGGGCAAGCTGCGCAAGGTGATGGTCTGCTCGCCTGGTTTGGCCCACTCGCGCCTCACCCCCACCAACAACGACAGCCTGCTGTTTGACGATGTGCTGTGGGTGGAGATGGCCAAGCGCGACCACGCTGACTTTGTGTTAAAGATGCGATCGCGGGGTATCGACGTGATCGAAATGCACGACATGCTGGCCGAAACCGTCGCCATCCCCGAGGCGAAACAGTGGATTCTCGACCAGCAGATTGTGCCCAACGAGGTAGGTCTGGGCCTGGTAGAGGACGTGCGGGCCTTTTTAGACGAGCTGCCCGCCGCTGAGCTGGCCAAATACCTGATCGGCGGCCTCGCCGTCTACGACATGCCCCTCGACTTTGGCAGCGAACTGCTCAAGCTGGCCCAGGACAACGACGGCTACGCGGGCTACCTGCTGCCGCCGCTGCCCAACACCCTCTACACCCGCGACACCACCTGCTGGATCTACGGCGGCGTCACCCTCAACCCCCTCTACTGGCCCGCCCGCCACGAGGAAACGGTGCTGACCACCTCGATCTACAAGTTTCACCCCAGCTTTGCCAACGCCGACTTTGAGATCTGGTGGGGCGACCCCACCGAATACCACGGCACCGCCACCTTTGAGGGCGGCGA
>DATIVG010000087.1:0-25335 GCA_035466075.1 Nodosilinea sp.
ACTGCCCACCCTCAGCCCAGCCTCGGCAGATTTACCCACAGCTCCAAAATCAGGCCCAAAATCAGCCGATTCGCCCCCAGCCGAAGCCCCAAAAAGCCCCTCAGATTCCTCCACGCCAGGGAACTCGGCACCTCCCTCACCCACCCACTCATCTACCCATCTACCCATCCACCCATCCACTCCCCCCGCGTCCCCCGCGCCCCCCTCTCTTCCCTGGACCTACCTGTCGCTGCCCCAGCGGGTGCAGGCCCAGCCCCTGCCTGCGGTGCAGGTCGTCGATATGCGCGACGAGCTGCAAGCGGGCAACCGCAGCATTCTCAGCCGCCCCCTGCAAACCGCCCTGGCCCAGATGAAAGCCGAAGGTAACCAGGGGCTGCTGTTCATTCATCGGCGCGGCCACAGCAGTTTTGTGTCGTGCCGCAGCTGCGGCCACGTGATGATGTGCCCCCACTGCGACGTGTCGCTGTCGTACCACCAGCCCGCCGCCCACAGCGCCATGACCCTGCGCTGCCACTACTGCGGCTTTAGCCAGGGCCACCCCCAACAATGCCCGGCCTGTGGTTCGCCCTACCTCAAGCACTTTGGCAGCGGTACCCAGCGGGTGGTCAACGCTCTGGCCGAAGCGTTTCCAGAGCTGAGCTGCATTCGCTTCGACAGCGACACCACCCGCACCAAAGGGGCCCACCGCGCCCTGCTCACCCGGTTTGCCGAGGGTGGTGCCGATCTGCTGGTGGGCACCCAAATGCTCACCAAGGGCATTGACCTGCCCCAGGTCACCCTGGTGGGCATCATCGCCGCCGACGGTCTTCTATATATGAATGACTACTGGGCCAGTGAGCGCGCCCTGCAAATGCTGATTCAGGTGGCGGGCCGGGCCGGGCGGGGCGAGCAGCCGGGGCAGGTGTTTTTGCAGACCTACACCCCCGACCACCCGGTGGTGGAGGCGGTCACCCACCACGCCTACACCGGGTTTATCGACGCCGAGTGGGCCCAGCGACAGCTGTTGCAGTACCCCCCGGCGGGGCAAATGGTGCTGCTGCGGCTCAGCGGCATCGACCCCCAGGCGGTGGAGCAAACCGCTGCCACCCTGGCTCAGCAGCTGACCCAGCGGCTGGCCGAGACTGCTTACCAGCTGCTCGGCCCGGCCCCGGCCCCCATCCCTCGGGTGGCGCGGCGCTACCGCTGGCATCTTTTGGTGAAAGGGCCGCTCGATCAGCCGATGCCGGTACTGCAAGATCTCAAACAGTTCTGCCCGGCTTCGGTCAGTCTCACCATCGATGTTGACCCCCTCAATTTGGCGTGAGTCGGCCTGAGCTGACTGGCTGGGGCCTACTTTTGAGGATCCAAACAACTATTTTTTACGGGAAGTTTTGTTTGCAGTGCTAACCCGCGTAACAGCGAGTAACGATAGGTAAATGGCCTTTTCACCACCCATGGGCTGTGATAGTTTGGATACATAGAAAACAACTGAATAGCCCAGCAAGCCTCCCTCAAACCTAGAGTTTATGAGCATAGGCCTGTCGGTCACAATCAACCAAACCTGCTTATAGACAACCCTCCTAGAGGTGGCGATCACTCGCCTTACCTATCCTAAATGCCGGTCAGGCAACGGGTTGTAGAGAGCAACTGTAGTTTAGCGAGTTCCCCCATTCTGTTAGGTTTTTCGCTTATTTCTAGGTTGTTTAGTTCGATTAAACAGCTAGCCTCCGTCAGAGCAATCCCATTGTCTTCTGGCGTACATCCTATAATAACTTTAACGAAGAGTGGCCATGACGGTCACTCTTCAGTTGTTTAAAGGGTGGTATTTTGCTGTGCTGATCAGGCTTAAAAAGATGGCGGGCGGAATGTCTGATTGAGGGCAATGGCTGATTTGAATAGTGGTTTAAAATCCCGCTGCTGTGCTCAGCTATCTATGCCGTCATAGGGGCGAGGATATTGTCTTAATGGGTATCGATTCGAATGGGTATCGATCGGCAGCGCTGGCTAGGGCTGATCATTGGCAACAGCCGCTGGCACTGGGCCGCGTTTGACGGCGACCGCTGGCTCGGAACTTGGCATACCCCACCCCTCACCGCCGATCAGGTGCATGGCCTTCAGCAAGCCTATTTTGCCCCCAGGGCTTGGCGGTCTCTGAATATATTGGCCGATCTGCCGTCTGAGCTATTGGATGCCGGGGTGACGTGGCCAGCACCGGTGGATTTGTGGCTGGCTGCGGTGGTGGCGGCTCCGCTGCCCTGGCTCGCCAGCTATCCGGCGCTCCACCGGGTCACCACGGCCCAGGTGCCGCTGCTAAACACCTACCCTACCCTGGGGGTAGACCGGGCCCTGGCCCTGGTCGGCGCTGGCGAGGTCTGGGGCTGGCCGGTGCTGGTGATCGACTGTGGCACAGCGCTGACCTTTACCGCTGGGGCAGCGGGGCGTCTGGTGGGGGGGGCGATTGTGCCGGGGGTGCGATCGCAGTTCCGCGCCCTCCACACCCACACCGATCAACTCCCTGATGTCGCCTCTGCCTGGCCCCCTGTCTGGCCTTCTGGCTGGCCCCAGCGCTGGGCCACCGATACCGCCGGAGCCATCGCCAGCGGCATTCTGCACACCCAGCTGGCGGGCATCCGCGACTTCATCGCCGCCTGGGAGGCCGAGCACCCCAACGCTGCGGTAGTGATCACCGGGGGAGACAGCGACATGATCGTTCAAGGCCTAAAACAGCAAACCCCCGCCCTCGCCCAGCGCATTCAGGTAGACCCTGAGCTGGGATTTTGGGGCCTGGGGGTTTGCCGTCGGCAGCAGCTCTAGCCTGGGCCAAAACTGCAAAACTGGGGCCGCGACTGGGCTACAGCTGACCTATAGCCCGCGAATACGACTTTGGTAGGCGGCCGCATCGGTACCGACGCCATTGTTGGGGTAGGTGCCAGCGCTGTTCATACCCTGCAAGTTGCTAACTCGGTTGCCGGGGTTGGGGTGGGTGCTCAAAAACTCAGCCGACCCGCCCCCTTCCAGCTTTTGCATAAAGCTGATAAACCCGCGGGTGTCGTAGCCGGCCCGGCCCAGGTTGTTAAACCCACGGCGGTCGGCATCGTATTCGGCTTCGCGGCTGTTGGGCAGCTGTAGCGCCAGCTGCACCCCCAGGTTGACCAGGGTGTCTTGGCGCACCTCCAGCGCCCCGGCAATGCCGCTGGCCAGGGCCGTTTGCCGCATTTGGTTAATGGCGTGGCGACCGGTAATGTGGCCAATTTCGTGGGCCATCACCCCGGCCAGCTCAGCCTCGTTCGCCGCCGCCTTGATCAACCCGGTTTGAACGTAGACAAACCCGCCCGCGGTGGCAAAGGCGTTGACGCTGTCGTCAGCGACCACCTGAAAGGTGTAGGGCAGGTTGGGACGGTCGCTGTTGGCGGCCAGACGCTGGCCAATGTCGTTAATGTAGGCATTGATCGCCGAGTTGCGGTTGTAAACACGCACCCCCTGGGCCTTCAGCTGCCGGTCGATCTGGGTGCCGAGGTTGACCTCATCTTGATCCGACAGGTTGCCCAGCTGCACGTAGCGAATGCCCTGAAAAATCAGGTCAAACAGACCGGCCTGAGAGGCGGTGGGGGTGGCCAGGCCAATGGTCACGGCCATCACGGTGGCCAGTAGACCGTACAGCCCGCGCCGCAGAAAAGAATTCTTTTTGAGTAGTGTGTGAGGAGAAAGCATAGGAGCGCCCCAAGCTGCTGAGGATCATAACTATTTCCATCTTGCCCCTCTGCGCTGCCCGCGACCACAGCCAGGGGTCAGTAATAATTTTGGCCCTGCCCAGCACCCGAGCCAGCCCAGGCCTGGCGGGCACCCTAGCCGTTAAATGCCCTAAACGAGTCAGCCTGTGGTTCAATGGAATCGGCCATTCCCCTGGCTAAAAACGCTCACCCCTTCCTCCGTCGAGGGCACCCTAACCATGACCCTACTTGACTCCAAAGGTCGCCTGTTTGGCAAAGTCAGCATTTTAGACGTTGCCGCAGCCCTCGTAATTTTAATGGTGCTGTTTGGCATTTTTCTCTACCCGGGCACCTCGGGGTCGGTCGCGCAGGTGGGCACCACAACTCAACCCGTAGAAGTTGACGTCATGGTGCGGGGGCTGACCTCCTCAGACCCGGCGGGTCTGTTTGAGACCATCAAAACCTCAGAGACGACCAACATCATTATTCGCAACCAGCCCTACGGCCAGGTGCAAATTAAAGACGCTGTGCTGCTGCCCCGCAGCACGGTAGTGCCCCAGCCCGACGGCACGGTGATCGCGCTGCCCGACCCGCGCCCCGAGCTCAACTACACCATCGACATGCTGATTACCCTGGTGGGCGATGCTCAAATTACCGACACCGGGCCGGTGTTTGGCAACAGCAAGGTCAAGGTGGGCACCCAAATTGAGCTCGACGGCGACCTCTACAACTTCAACACCAGCACCGTAGATGTGCGCGTTTTGGAGAGCGCCAGCTAACGCTGCCCCACCAGGGGCGGCGGCGTAAAACCGGTTGGGGCGCTGCGGGGGGTGAGCCCGCAGCGCCTTTGTTTTGACGGCCGTCGTGCTCTCGATCGCGGTGTTAGCCAAGGCCATGGGCTCCTCATCCCTATGCATTGGCCCAGGGATAGACCCAGCCAGGCAAAAGTCTGCCCGCTGCCTCGCCGCCGCCGGGACAGCGGAACCTAAACAGCCGGGGGGATTTAATCTGAGACAATAGAACTCTCGTTTACCCAAACAGTTGATTGAGCCGCTATGACCGTTACCCCCATTGCTCCGTCTCGTGTCGATTGGCAAGCCCTGGCCGACCAGGCCCTAGCCGGTGAGGTGCTGAGCCGTGAGCAGGCCCACGCGGTGCTGGCGGCCCCCGACAGCGAACTGCTCGATCAGCTGGCGGCGGCCTACCGGGTGCGGCGGCACCACTGGGGCAACCGGGTGCGGCTGCACTTTTTGCTCAATGCCCAGAGCGGCCTGTGCCCCGAGGACTGCCACTACTGTTCGCAATCCAAAATTTCTGGGGCGGAGATTGAGAAATATCCCTTCATGGCCCAGGAGCAGATTTTGGCGGCGGCGGAGCGGGCCAACACCCTGAAGGCGGGGACGTTTTGCATGGTGATTTCGGGCCGATCGCCCTCGGGCCCGGTGTTTGAGCATGTGCTGGATGCGGTGCGCCAGGTCAAGACCCGCTACCCGATGAAAATCTGCGCCTGCCTGGGCCTGCTCGACGAGCAGCAAACCCAGCAGCTGGCGGCGGCGGGGGTAGACCGGGTGAACCACAACCTCAACACCAGCGCCGACCACTACGGCGAGATCTGCACCACCCACACCTTTCAAGACCGTCTGGCCACCCTGGAGGCGGTGCAGTCGGCGGGCATGACCACCTGCTCGGGGGGCATCTTTGGCCTGGGCGAAACCCCCGACGACAGGATCGCCATGGCCCTGGAGCTGCGGCGGCTGGGGGTGACCAGCGTGCCGCTAAATTTCTTGATTCCCATCGAGGGTACGCCCTTTGAGGGTAGGCAGGACCTCAACCCCCGCGACTGTCTGCGGATTTTGTGTCTGTACCGGCTGCTGCTGCCCAGCCAGGAAATTCGCATTGCCGGGGGGCGTGAGGTGCAGCTGCGGCAGCTCCAGCCCCTGGGGCTCTACGCGGCCAACTCAATTTTTGTCGGAGACTACCTCACCACCCCGGGTCAGGCGGCCCAGGCCGACTACGCCATGATTCGCGATGCGGGTTTTGTGCTGGAAGGCCCCGATGGCGGCGAGATCGAGCTGCCATCAGAGGTGGGCTAACCCTGGGCGAGCTGGGTGGGGGGGAGGTGCGATCGCGCCACCAAATCCACCAGACTATCCACCAGGCGCTGGGGCTGCATGGGCATGATATGTTCTCCGTGCATAACGCTCTGGGTCATGATAAAAAACACGGTGGCCCCCAGCACCACCCGGGCTGTGGCCTCGGGGTCGTGCAGGCCCAGCTCGGGGCAGCTTTTCAGGTAGTCGGTCAGCTGGTCGGCGGCGGGCTTGGTGAGGTATTCCACAAAGGCCTGGGCCAGCTGCGGAAAGCGACCTGACTCGCCCGCCACCAGGCGCACAAAATTTTGATAGTCCAGGTCGTGCAGCTCGCTCTCAATGGCGTTGGTAATCACCCGCCGCAGCACCACTTCGGGGCTACCCACCAGGGTTTCACCCCCCATGACCTGCTGGCAGCGAGACTCGGCCACGTACTGAATCAGGGCCCGAAACAGCCCCTCCTTGTCTTTGAAATAGCTGTAAACCGTAGGCTTGGAGACTCCCGCCGTGGCGGCCACCTTGTCCATGCTGGTGCCAGCGTAGCCATTTTGCAGAAACTCTTGCATGGCTCCCTGCAAAATTTGTACCGCCTTGTCATTCAGCACTGCCGGACTTGGAACCACGCGTGACCACCTTGCTAATCCAACTGACTCATGTATAGCACCCCCATCGTCGGGCGTTAGAGCCCCGGGGGCGGCCCTGGCCGGTAAAACTGGCCCAGACCAAGGCCTACCCCAGAGCATCCCCCAGGAAGTTCAGCCACAGAGTATATCGCTATACCAATATTCTAAGAGACCATTGACTAATTTTACCAAACCGTTTAGTTTAGTTATGTGACCAGTCCTGTCTAAAGAGCACAAGGCTATGTCCACAGAGTCCAACCGAGATCTAGTGCTCGGTTTCTATCAAGCATTTGACAATGGCACGATCGAGCAGGCTCTCGATGGGCTGGCTCCTAACTTTGTCGCTCATCAGGCAGGGATGGCGGAGCCGCTAGATGCCCAGGGCTTCAGGCAGTTTGGTCTGTCGTTTTATACGGCCTTTAGCGAGGGAAAACACGTTTTCAACCAGGTGCTTGCCGCCGGAGACTGTGTGGTTACCTGCGGCACGTTTACGGCTATCCACAGGGGTTCGTTTCAAGGGCTACCGCCAACGGGCGCACCGGTGAGTCTGGCGGTAATGCACATCGACCGGGTCGCAGACAATGCCATTGTTGAGCACTGGGGGCAAGGGGATGCCCTAGGCCTGATGCAGCAGTTGGGAATGGTTGTTCTGCCGGGGCCAAGGCTGCTGTCTGCTGCCCTGCGCCAGGCCCTCGCCCAACGGTTTTAAGAGGTTTTTGCGCTGGGAATGGCCCGTTGGCTGAAGAGGCCTGGCTAGTTTCTGGAATCGGGTGTGGTTGTCCCTGTAGTTGATTGATCTGCTTTGTTGCTTTGCCCTAGGAGATGACCCATGCAAACTCACGCCCCTATCGATTTCAAATGGCACCGCCTGGCCTGGGCGCTGCTGGTGACGGTGATTGTGGCCGATACCGCTCCCCATCCGGGGCTGTCGCCGGGGCTGCTGCAATCGCTGGCCACGCAGGTGCAGACTCGGCTGAGTCGGTAGCGGGCGGGGCTAAGATTCCGTAAACTCGCCCCCGCTGAGGCAGTTTGGTGATTAAGCTAGGGGTTGCCCCCAGGCCCGCCCCCTGCCCTGCGACTGCCCATGACTCTGTCTTCAAAGGCCAAGACCTCTGCCCTCTCCACCGGCTATCTTGTCAAGGGCTGGGTGCACCGGCAGTTTAAGCGCGACTGGGTAAAGCTGTCTCTGGCGGGGCTGTGGCTGAGCTTTGTGGCGGCTCACGTGGCCACCGATTCGGTGCCCGCTCAGATGGCAGAGCGGCGGCTGCAAACCCTCTTTTTTGAGATCCGAGGGCCGGTGGCGGTGCCCGACGACATCGTGATTTTGGCGATGGATGATGAGTCGTTTGGGCAGGCCGAGTACTACCGCAACGCCCCCGACCAGTACGACTACTTTGCCCCGATTGCCGGTAGCCCCTGGCAGCGTAGGGCCCATGCGATCGCCATCGAGCGGGTGCTGGCGGCGGGTGCCAAGGTGGTGGCGGTCGATATTTTAATGTTCTCCGACAGCAGCTACGGCCCCGCTGACGACCAGGCCCTAACCGATGTGCTGACCCGCTACGGCGACCGGGTGGTGCTGGCCACCTCCGTCGATGATGCCCAGCTGCGCCAGGGTGCATTGATTCGCCCGACCCAGCCGTTGCCGCAGCTGCTCAACACCCCTGTGCAGACCGGCAACATCAACTTTCCCATCGAGCCCAATGGCCGCATCCATCGCCACGGGCGGGCCTACCTCAACGGCCTCGATGCCAGCCTGGCCGAGATTGACGCGGCCAGCAGCCTGGAGAGCGATGTCACCACCACCCGCTCCTTTGCTGAGGCCACCCTGGCGGCGGGCCAGATTGAGCATCCTCCCTACCGGGGCGACTTTCTCAACTTCTACGGGCCGACCCGGAGCTTTACCCACCTGCCGTTTTGGTATGTGCTCGACCCCGACCCCTGGGTCAACCAGCTCGCCAATGGCCGCTACTTCAAAGACAAAATTGTGTTGATTGGGGGGACGGCCAAGTTTTTGCAGGACTTTCACCAGGCTCCTTTTTCTGAGACGCTGCTACACCCGGAGACCATGGCTGGGGTCGAGATTCTCGCCACTGACCTGGCCAACCTGCGCGGCGGCCAGACCCTGCGGCTGGGGATAGCCAACCCGTGGGGACGGGGGCTGCTGGTGATGGCGGGCGGGGCCGGGTTTATGCTGCTGCTGCGGCGGTTTAATCGCCCGGTGGCCCGCCTGGGCTGGACGGCGGCGACGATTGGCAGCTGGTTTTGGATTAGCTATGGAGCCTTTGCGGGGCTGGGGTTGCTGATGCCCGCCGGGGCACCCATGGTGGGGATCATGGTGCTGGGCAGCACCTACATTGTGGCTGACATCGTCACGGAGCAGCTGCGCAAGCAGCGCCTGCGCCAAACCCTGGAGCAGTATGTGACTTCCCCGATTGTGCAGGAAATTATCAGCCAGCAGGACGATCTGCACGACCTGCTGAAGCTGCGGGAGGCGGAGGTGATTGGCCTGCTGCTGGCCAACCGCTACCGGATTGTGCGGCTGCTGGGGTCGGGGGGGTTTGGCGAAACCTACGTGGCGGAGGATACCCAGCGGCCTGGGGAGCCGGTGTGTGTGGTGAAGCAGCTGCGGATTTTAAGCAACGACCCCAGGGCCCACCGGTTGGGCCAGCGGTTTTTCCAGGGGGAGGCCGAAACCCTGGAGAAGTTGGGGCACCACCACCAAATTCCGAGGCTGTTGGCCTATTTTGAGGCCCAGCATTCGTTTTACCTGGTGGAGGAAATGATTGAGGGGCGGCTGCTGAAGGATGAGCTGTCTAGCCGCCGCCCCATGCCCCAGGTCTATGTGCTGGATTTGCTGCTGGGCCTGCTGCCGGTGGTGGCCTTTGTGCACAACCAGGGGGTGATTCACCGCGACATTAAGCCGTCGAATATCATTCGGCGACAGTCGGATGGGCAGCTGGTGCTGATCGACTTTGGCGCGGTGAAGCTGATTTCTAACAAGCTGGCGGATACGGGGGTGAATCTCACTTCGACCTCGACCATTGGGGTGGGTACCCAGGGCTATATGCCCAGCGAGCAGTCGGCGGGATTGCCCAAGTTTGGCAGCGATCTCTACGCCCTGGGCATTACCGCCGTTGAGGCGCTGACCGGGATTCCGGCCTACGCCCTGCGCCGCGATGTCAATGGGGAGGTGCTGTGGCGCCACGAAGCGCCCGGCCTTGACCCTGCCTTTGGCGATATTGTGACGCGGCTGGTGCTGTACGATTTTACCGATCGCTACCAGCGGGCCGAGGAGGTGCTGGCTGACCTCAGCGATGTGGAGGCGGTGGTGCGATCGCAGCCCGCCTCAGACTCCACCGCCAGCCCCACCCCCGATGCCTCTGTTCCGCCCTACGGCGTTGCCGTAGACAGCATGGCCACCCACGATATGGATGACCCCGAGGCCGCCACCGACCCCACCCAAATGCTGCCGGGAGACTGGTTCTCCGAATCTGACGATGGGCCTGATGAGACAGACACCGCCGACTCGGCCATGACCTCCCCAGATATCTCCTAGGCCTGCGGCTGGGGAATGGCGATATCGATGGGGGTGACGGCGGTGTTGGGGGCCAGGGTGTCGAGGCCGGGCTGGATATCGGCGGGGTTGCCGACCACCAAAACCACCAGTTGCTCGGGGGTTAGCCGGGCTTGGGCGGCGGCCAGGATCTCAGGGGCGGTGGTTTGGCGCACCTGATCTTGAAACTGAAAGACAAAATCCTGGGGATAGCCGTAGTAGTCGTAGCGAATCAGCCGCGACAGGGTTTGGCTGGGGCTTTGGAAGTTAAACACAAAGCTGTTGAGCACCGCATCCTGGGCCTGGGCCAGCTCCACCGCAGAGATCGGATTGGTGCGCACCCGGCTAATTTCCCCTAGGGTCGATTGAATGAAGGGCACCGTGGCCTCCGAGCGGGTCTGGCCCCCGCCGATAAACAGGCCGGGGTAGTCGTAGCGCGGTGCCCACAGGGCGTAGACCGAGTAGGCCAACCCCTGGCGCGATCGCACCTCGTTAAACAGTCGCCCGCTAAAGCCGTTGAGCACCTCATTCAGCACTGACAGCGCTGCGTGGTCGGGGTAGTCGAGCTGCCCGCCCAGGTGGCCCAGCTGAATGTAGCTCTGGGTGAGCTGCGGCTGCGACACCATAAAAATGCCCGCCCGGCCCTGCTCTACCTCGGGCAGAGTCAGGTCTAGCCCCGCGCCCGCCTGCTGCCAGTCGCCAAAGTAGGCGGCAATCCACTGCTTCATCTGGGCGCTGTCGAAGTCGCCCACAATGCCCAAAATCGTCTGCTCCGGGCGCACCGAAGCCTGGTAAAACCGCTGCATTGACTCCCGGTCGATGGCCGCCAAGGTCGAATATTCCACCGTGCGGGCGTAGGGGCTCTCGGCACCGTAGACCAGCTTGCGAAACTCTCGGCTGGTGATGCCGTCGGGGTCGTCATTGCGGCGGGCAATGCTGCCGCTGTACTGGCGCTTCAGCAGATCGATCTTGTCCTCGGCAAAGGCGGGCCGCTGCAGCACATCGGCAAACAGGCCAAACACCGCCTCCGTATCTTCACTCAGAGCGCTGAAGCTAGCCACGCCCTCGCTGGTGTCAATGGTGGTTTCGATCGACGCCGCCCGCTGCTCCAGCTGCTGGTTGAGGCTGTCGCCGTCGAGGGTGGTGGTGCCGCCAAGGCGCATGGCATCGCCGGTCAGGCTGGCCAACCCCACCTGGTCGGCGGGCTCAAACCGCGACCCGGTGCGAAAGGTGGCGCTGCCGCTGACCAGCGGTAGCTCGTGGTCTTCGAGCAGGTACACCACCAGCCCGTTGGCCAACTCGTAGCGCTCGTAGGCCGGAATCTCAATGTCGCGCAGGGCCGGAAACTCAAGCTCGTCGTAGTGGCGTGGGGTCAAGGCGTTGGCAGGGGCCTGCCAGCCCAACAGCAGCCCCAGGCCTAGGCCCAATAGGGTCAGCAGCGGCAAGGCCCACCGCTGCGGCAGGGCCCGGCGGCCACCCTTCAACCAGTCTGTCGCATTCATCACGGTATGTCTCAACTCCTGTGGAAATCCCTAGGGCTATGGTTTGGGGGCAACGGGTGGGGTGACGGGGCCGGTTGGCCTAGCCCCCTGCCGCCGTCGGAATCAGCTTGCCCACGGTGCGGTTGGCGGGCTGAAAGAGCTCCTGCGCAACCCGCTGAATATCCGCCGCCGAGACCGCCTCAATGGCCTGCAAATCGTCGAATAGGTTGCGCCAGTTGCCCGTTTTAGCCTGGTATTCGGCCAGCAGCGAGGCCATGCCGCTGTTGGCGGCCAAACTCCTCAGCAGCCCCGCCCGCGCCTGGGTTTTGAGGCGATCGAGCTCCTGCTGGTCGATGGGCTGCTGCTGCAGCTGGCGCAGCTCCCGTTCAAACAGGGCACCGATTTCGTCCGGGGTGTGCCCCGGTGCTGTGAGACCGTAGAGCAAAAAGATATTGTCGTAGCGATCGCCGGGAAACCCGTTGAGGCTGCCCACATCCAGGGCAATGCGGGCTTCATCGACCGCGGCTTTGTAAATTCTGGAGGTGCGCCCGTCCATCAGCAGGCTGCTAACCATGCCGTAGATGATGTGGTCGGGGTGGCTCAGCCCCGGGCGGTGGTAGCCCTCCAGGTACCAGGGCTCCGAGGGCAGCGTCAGGGTAAACTCGCGGGGCTCCGTCTGGGCGGGCTCGTCGATCACCGGTTCAGGCGGCGTGGCCCGAGCCACGTAGCGACCAAAGTAGATTTCCGCCAGCCGCTGCACCTCCGCTGGGTCCACATCGCCCACCACCACGGCGGTGAGGTTGCCGGGGCCGTAGTAGGTGTCGTAGAAGGTTTGAATGTCTCGGCGAGTGGCGTCAAACAGGTCGTCTTGGTAGCCAATCACCGGGCGGCGGTAGGGATGGCTGACAAAAGCCTCCTCCAGAAACCGCTCGATCATGGCGCCAATCGGGGAGTTGTCCACCCGCATGCGGCGCTCTTCGAGAATGACGTTTTTTTCTTCGTAAAATTCCCGAAATACTGGATCCAAAAACCGCTCCGACTCCAGCGACATCCACAGCTCCAGCTTGTTGGCGGGCAGGCTGTAGAAGTATCGGGTGGCGTCAGCGGAGGTGGTGGCGTTGAGGCCTACCCCCCCGGCTTGTTCAATGATTTGGCCGTACTTGTTTTGCTCGATGTAGGCGGCGGCCTGCTGCTGTAGCGCCCCCAGCTGCTCCTGAAGCTGGGCGGCCTGGGCGGTGTCGCCAGCGGCTTCGGCGGCCAGCAGCTGGTCAAACACCCGGTCGAGCTCGGCCATCACCCGCTGCTCGGCGGCAAAGTCTTTGGTGCCAATCCGGCTGGTGCCCTTGAAGGCCAGGTGCTCCAGGTAGTGGGCCACGCCGGTTTTGCCGTCGGTTTCATCCACCGCGCCCACGTTGGCCTGAATCATAAACGACACCACCGGGGCCTGGGGCCGCTCCAGCACGATGAAGGTCATGCCGTTGTCGAGGGTGAACTCGGTGACCGCATCGGCAACCCGATCGAGGTAGGGCTGAATGGCCTGGGCTGTCTCCAGGGGCTGCCGGGCCGCTGCCGGGGCCATGGGCAACCCCAGCCAGAGGAGCGTCACTAACCAGCTGAGGGCCGCTAACCCACCGGCTGCCGAGCGCAGTGCCAAACGCCGCCCCTGGCCGGGGCGGCTACCCTGGGCGGTCTGCGGTATGTCATTCATAGGCTGCCCTTAGCGATCGCAACGTTACAACTCTGCCCTTCAGGATAGTTGAGCGGGCTGGGCAATGACCACAGTCTGCTCCGGCCCGGGGGGAGTTGTCAAAAGCCTCGGATCCTGGGTAGAGTTCCCATAGGCTGTGGGTGATGGGAGGTGCGATCGCAGGGCCTGCCCCAGAAGCATCCTGAGCTATCCCATCGGCGATCCCTGGATCCACAGGTATTTCTTTCCTACTTTCCACAGAGGGGTCAGCGATTGACACAGGCGGTGGACACCTCAAATCTAAAGCAGTGGGCGCGGCGGGCCCTGGCCGCGACGTTTTTGGCGGGCCAGGTGGTGATTCATCTGATTTCCCGTCCGGTGCACCGGCGCAACACCCTGGAGCAAATGGCCGCCGTGGGGCCAGAGTCGCTGCTGATTGCCCTGATCACCGCCGCCTTTGTGGGCATGGTCTTTACCATTCAAGTCACCCGCGAGTTTCTGAGCTTTGGGGCGGGCACCGCCGTGGGCGGGGTGCTGGCCCTCACCCTGGCGCGGGAGCTGGGCCCGGTGCTCACGGCGGTGATCATTGCCGGGCGGGTGGGGTCGGCCTTTGCCGCCGAGATTGGCACCATGCGCGTCACCGAGCAGATCGACGCCCTGCAAATTCTCAAGACCGACCCCATTGACTACCTGGTGATTCCGCGGGTGATTGCCTGTGCGCTGATGCTGCCCTTGCTCAACGTGCTTTCGTTTATCACCGGCATGACCGGCGGCCTGCTAATTGCCACCAACCAGTACGGCATTCCCTACTCGGTCTTCCTCGACTCGGCCAAAAACTTTCTGTCGATCTGGGACCTGGTCAGCTCGATTATCAAGGCGTTTTTCTTTGGCATTCTCATTGCTGTGATCGGTACCAACTGGGGGTTAACCACCACCGGTGGTGCCAAGGGGGTGGGTCAGTCCACTACCACTGCGGTGGTCACCGCGCTGCTGGCCATTTTCATCAGCAACTTTTTTCTCTCCTGGGTAATGTTCCAAGGCACCGGTAGCGCTGTGATGAGCAACTTCTAGCCCTGCCCCTGGGGCCAGGTCTTCGATCAGGTCTTCTATACTTTCAGATAGTTCTATCACCCTCGGTTAACCCCTGTGACCTCTACCCCAACGGCGACTTTTACCGATCTGCCCCGCAGCTACCGCATTCCGGCAGCGCTGCTGGGGTTGGCGGTGCCCCTGGCGGTGTTCACTCCCTGGCTGGGGGCCGGAGTCGCCCTGTTTGGGGTGTTTTTGCTGGTGCAGACCCGCACCCTCACCCTGCGCTTTACCGAGAGCGCCCTGGAGGTGTACCGGGGAGAAACCCGGATCCGCCAGTTTCCCTACGCCGACTGGCAGCATTGGGAGTTGTTTTGGACTCCGGTGCCGGTGCTGTTTTACTTTCGCGAGGTCAACAGCATCCACTTTCTGCCCATTTTGTTTAGCCCCCAGGATTTGCGCGCCTGCCTGGAGACCCACTGCGCGGCGGCCCGCGCCCCCGAGTAGCTGGGCCGGGGGCGAACCAGGCCCGCATCTGATAGGCTGACAACAGGGTCTATGGGAGCTGTTATGTCCGCAGAGGAGCTATCGAAATCGGGTCTGGGGCCTGAGAGTGCCTTGGGCGGCGGCCCAGAGCCGGTAGCCCCATCGTCTGCTGCCGATGCCCCAGGGCTGCGGTCAGACTGGACGGCCCGCATGGATGCCCTGCGCCAGCAGGAGAGCGATCTCAAGCGCAGCATTGCTGAGCTGCAAACCACCTACAACCGCCTCACCCAGGATCAGTTTCAGAAGATTCAGAGCGATATCAGCCGCATGGTGCAGCAGGGCACGGCGGAGCTGGAGGAGCGCAAGCGCACCCTGCAAAAGGAAATCGAAACCCTGGAGCGCCGTCAGGAGCGTATTCAGGCCGAAATGCGCACCACCTTTGCCGGGTCATCCCAGGATCTGGCGGTGCGGGTGCAGGGGTTTAAAGACTATCTGGTGGGCAGCCTCCAAGATTTGTCGGTGGCCGCCGAGCAGCTCAATCTCACCCCGGCTCCGCGAGCCAGAGCGATCGAGACGATCGATGAGGGGCGCGATCGCAGCTTTACCCGGCGGTCAACCTCCCCAGAGCCCACCCCACCCCAGGTCGCCTTTGCCTCAAGCACCTTTCAAGACCAGACCGAGCGCATTCGCAGCCTGCTCGACCAGTACCGCATGCGACCCGACTACTACGGCCCAATGTGGCAGCTGCGCCGCACCTTCGAGCCCATCCACGCCGATCGCGTCTCCAACTGGTTCTTTTCCCAGGGAGGGCGCGGCGCGGTCAAGAGTATGGGCAGCCGCCTGCAAAACGTGCTGGTCGCCTCCTCAGCGCTGTCAATCCTGCACGCCCTGTACGGCAACCGCCTGCGCACCCTGGTACTCTCCAACAGCCCCGAGCGCCTGGGCGAATGGCGGCGTGGCCTGCAAGACTGCCTCGGCATCTCCCGCGCCGACTTTGGCACCGGGCAGGGGGTCATGCTCTTCGATGCCCCCGAGCCCCTAGCCCAGCGGGCCGAGCGCATCACCGCCGACAGCGGCCTGCCATTCATCGTGGTTGACGAAGCCGAAGCGGTGATCAGTCTAGCCCTGCTGCAGTTCCCCCTGTGGTTGGCCTTTGCCCCCGACCCTATGGCCCCGGCAGCAGAGTACGACTACTTCTAGCTCCCCCCGTCCCCAGCCCCCAGCGCCGCCACCACCTGATCAACTACCCGATCCAGAGCCACCGATCGAGACGCCTTCACCAAAATCCGATCGCCCGGCTGCACTAGCTCTAGCAGGCGTTTCACCAGGCTGTCAGAGTCCCCAAAAGCCAAAGTGTTCACGCCTTTGGCCCCGGCGGCCAAGGCCTCGGCTTCGTCGCGGTCGGCCAGGGTAAGCAGCAGATCTAGCCCCAACTGGCCCACCACCTGCCCGACCCGGCGGTGCAGATCCACCGACTGCTCTCCCAATTCCTTCATGGTGCCCAGCACGGCAATGTGCCTCTGGCCAGGCGTTTCCGCCAGCAGGTGCAGGGCCGCGGTCATCGACTCCACACCGGCATTGTAGGTTTCATCCAGCAGCACCACATCCCCCGGCAGCCGCACCTGCCGGGCGCGACCGCTGGGTAGCTCCACAGAGAGCCCCTGACTCAGCTGCCGCCAGTCCAGCCCCAGGGCCTGCATCACCGCAATCGCCGCCAAAAGATTCAGCGCATTGTGACGACCGGGCAAGGGCAGCGGCAGCGCTATCCCCTGCACCACCAGCCTGTTGCCATCCTTGAGCTCGCCCCTGATCTCTCCCCCCTCCAGGCCAAAGCTCAGGGTTCGCCCCGACCAGACTGTCCCCGCAGTGGCCATCAGTCTGGCATTGTCGTGGTTGAGTACCGCCACGCCGTGGGGCGAAAGTTCCGCCAGCAGTTCGCACTTGGCATTGGCAATCGCCTGCTCCGACCCCAGACGACCGATGTGCGCCGTGCCCACATTGGTAATTACGGCCACGTCAGGCCGAGCTATGCCGGCCAGGCGGGCAATCTCCCCAGGCCCGCGCATGCCCATCTCAACCACCCCAAAATCATGCTCCGGCCTAAGCTGTAGCAGGGTTTTAGGCACGCCAATATCGTTGTTATAGTTGGCCTGGGTTTTCAGCACCGTCCCCTGGGTCCCGAGGGCAGCAGCAATCAATTCTTTCGTCGTGGTTTTGCCCACCGATCCAGTGATCGCCACAATCTTCGCTGGATTCTGGTTGCGCCACCACTGCCCCAAAGCCTGGTAGGCGGCCAGCGTATCGGCCACCGGCAGACAGGGCAGATGAGGAACAACTTTGCCGGTCTCAACCACCGCCGCCACCGCCCCCTGGGAGAGAGCCCGCTCGACAAACTCATGGCCGTCAAAGCGCTCCCCCGCCAGGGCAATAAACAGGGCATCATCACGGAGGTCACGGGTATCAGTGGTGATATTTGCTACCTGAATATCCCGGACAGCCGGAGCAACCTGATCTAACGGAGATTGGATCACCCCAGCTAGGGTAGCCAGCGACGAAAAGCCCATAGCCTCAGCCTAGTTATCAACAGCGCCAAAGGCATGTCGCCAGCTGTCTGATGAAATGCCTCTGGCTTAAATTGCTCTGATTGTATAGGGAAATCTGCCCCCAAAGCCCTTGGGTAGCGGTGGCGACGGCAAGGGTATTCTAGGTTGGGTGCAACAGCTCGACCGGCAAGCACCATCAGGGGCAACCAGGGTCACGACTCCAGCCTTTTTCAGTCCGCGAAGTCTACGAATCGCCTGAAAACCCTGGATCCTGGTCGTTGACTCATCACCTCGTCGGCTGGGAAGCTTTCTATTCCTGGCCACAGTGAGGTCACCCTGCGCTGGTGCAATCCTCCCTCTCAGCCTCCGTGAGACACCTACCCGCCAGGGCGACTAAAGCCTGCTCAGCGTTTATATCTGCCTCATAGTCAAGTAAAAAACTTTACCAGAATTTTGTTTACGGCCCCGACATACTCCCAGAAACTAGAAAATTCACGCAGTACTCTGAAGGTAATCGGAGGATGGCCTGGTGTAAAAACTGACGCGGTCTGGGTCATGGTTGTCTTTAATTAGATCAGGGACTTCAGCTGCCATCGAAACCGTGCATCTTTACAAATCCGTAGTCTAATCAGTGAGTTATTTCCAAAATTTTCTCATCGGGGCGGCCCAGCTTCATTAAGGCGGGGGCAGTTACCGGTGAGATCAGGCGGTGAAGCTGTGAAAACCAAAGCGACCTATAACAACAGAATTACCACCGCTGACGAGCAGTGCCTGTATAGTCACCTGCTGGCCTGCGTGGCTACGGCGCCGCCCGACGAAATGATCGATCGGTTCCAGTCACTCTTTCTAGACGGCTTTGGCTATCCCGATCGAGAAGTGGTCGCATCCCTCGATCGGCTCTTGGGCTGCCATGAGATCGATGAATACTTTCGCTTCATTCTGAACCGCTGCTGCCATATCTTGATCAACCGTTGGCAGACCAATACCCAACTCCAGCCCGCCATCCCCAGCCTGATTAAGCTGCTCGAGTCCAGCCCGGCTGAGCGAGTGCCAGAGTTGTCACGGTCTCGCTCTATCCGCCGCCTGCGCCAGGTCACCCACGGCTTCCTTGATACCGAGCAGTACCTTGCGCTCAAGCGACTCGCCCGTATCATCGAGGCCCGCCACTCGGCTTCACCACGCAATCGACCGATCGAAGCGGTCCCTCTCGGGTCTTTGATTAACCGTTATCCCTACCTCTACGAGCACTGCCTGGTTACCGAAGATAGCGACCTTCAGCACCAGCAGCATGTCCGTACCATGCAGTTCGAGGCCCAGCGCAAGTTTGAGGTTGATCTCTCTCACTACGTGACCTATCGCATGCGCCAACGGCGGCTCTACCGGCAGGGGCAGCCAGACTCTGCGGCCAAGCTGCGCGTGGTGCAAAATCCCACGCTGCTCAGCGATCAAGATCTGGTCTCATCCCTCAAGCAGTTTGCCCGCCGCCGTGACCACGGCCAAAGCTACCGCGACGGGGCCCAGCGCTTTTTGCTCACCCACAACCAGGGCGCTTCCTTCCGACAGTTCAAAGAAGACTTGTTTGACTACATCATCACCGATGTCGATGCTGGCTATAGCCAACGTCAATTTAAAGCCATGCTGCAAGATCATCTACTCACCACCTTTGCCGATAGTGATGGCAAGCCCGTAGATGATTTCCTCAAGGTGCGCACCTGCAGCAATCTGTTTAACTTTCTGGTCGTCGATCCGACGGCAGGGCGGCAGCACTACGTATTTCTCGATCTGATCAACAATCTGGGGCCGCTCTACACCACTGGCCTGCTGCTCAGAATTCTCCTGATCTGCCAAAAAGTTCGACCTTTTCTTGATCGGCGGTTCTCAATTTTGTTTAATCATTACGAAACCACCTCCAGTGAAACCGTCGCCTGGTTGGTCAACATGTTTGAAAATATCAACATTGCCCTTAGCCTTAACTTTGGCAGCGTAGATTTATCCCATGCTGAGGGGCGGTAGCGGCTGAAGCCACCATAAATAGAGCGAGGCCATCGGTTAAACCCCTACGCTAGGGTGGCTAGAAATCTTTTGGCCCAATCTGCTCCCAGGTCAATAAACCCTGCTACGCTGAATGTCTGAATTCTCCGCCGCCACCGGGTGACGTCATCGCCAGTGTTAGCAACCTTTGAACTACTGTGGGCTTTAATTGGCTTGGTGCTGACCATTGTGGCTACCTGGATGGAAGCCTTTACCCTCAATGCTCCCTGGAGCTGGGGCCAATCGGGTATGGCGATTTTGTCTCTAGGGGTGAGCTTTCAGGTGGGGGCGGTGCTGTTGACGGGCTGTGTTGGGGGCAAAAATGCAGCGGCCCTCTCGCAAATTGCCTACCTGGTGCTGGGGCTGGCCCTGTTTAGGGTGTTTGAGCTGCCGATATTTACCCAGGGCGGCGGCCTTAGCTACGTGCGTGAACCCGGCTTTGGCTATCTCATTGGCTTTGTACCCGCCGGGTGGGTGTGTGGTTACCTGGCCTTTCAAAACCCGCCTAAGCTAGAAACTCTTGCCCTGAGCAGTCTTAGCGGTCTGGGTATCATCCACGGCCTGGGCATTGTTTACCTGACTCTGGCCTCTTTGCTAGGCTGGCTACAGACCGTCTCTGCTTCCTACTGGGAGCTACTGCTGGGATACTCGATTTTGCCTCTGCCGGGGCATTTGGTAGTGGTATGTGCGGTGGCGGTGTTGTCGCTGGTGCTGCGGCAGCTGTTGTTTTATTAGGCCATGAGAGTGCGGAACCGTTGGTTTTGGATAGCTGCTGGAGTTGGGCTGGCACTCGATCAGCTGACTAAGTTTTGGGTAGCCCAGACGTTTGAGCTGACCACCCCGCCCGATTCACTGTCGATTTGGCCTGGGGTGTTTTATTTCACCTATGTGACTAATAGTGGGGCTGCTTTTAGCCTATTTAGCAACAACGGCGAGTGGCTGAAGTGGTTATCCATGGGGGTGAGCCTAGGGCTGATTGCTCTAGGCCTCAAAGCTAGACTGCCCAACCGCTGGGAGCAGGTGGGCTATGGGCTTATTTTGAGTGGTGCCCTGGGCAATGGGATCGATCGCCTGTTGTTTGGGGAAGTGATTGACTTCTTAGATTTTCGACTGATTCGATTTCCTATTTTTAACGTGGCCGATGTCTGTATCAATATCGGCATCATCTGTCTGCTGATGGCGGCTCTGCGGGAGCCGCCTAGACGGGGAGAGGAAATGAAGGGGGGATGAGTTTTAAGATTTGAGCCTGGAACTCTCTCGGCAATGAGTTAGCTCGGACCTCGCAACTCCTCCCCCCGCTTCTGTCTCTACTCGTTACTCACCCACAGGCACGGCCTTCACTTTCCAAATATCCCGAGCGTACTCGGCAATGGTGCGATCGGCTGAGAATTTGCCGATGCGGGCGGTGTTTAGAATGGCCATCCGCACCCAGCGATCGCGGTCTTCATACGTCCGGCTAACGTGCTCTTGGCATTGCACGTAGGCGGCATAGTCGGCCATCACCATGTAGGTGTCATCGACCAGCAGCGAGTCAAGAATGGGGAGGAACAAATCTGGCTCACCGGGAGAAAATAGCCCGGAGGCAATTACATCTAGCACCCGTTTGAGCTCGGGATTGGTGTCGTAATAGTACCAGGGGTTGTGGCCCACGGCCTTGCAGGCCGCTACCTGTTCAGTTGTCAGCCCAAACAGGAAGAAGTTGTCGGCTCCCACCTCTTCGCGAATCTCTACGTTGGCGCCGTCTAGGGTGCCAATGGTGAGTGCGCCATTGAGGGCAAACTTCATGTTGCCGGTGCCTGAAGCCTCCATCCCGGCGGTTGAGATCTGCTCTGACAGGTCAGAGGCTGGGAAGAGTCGCTGAGCTTGGGACACATTGTAGTTGGGCAAAAATACTACCTTCAGCCGCCCCGCCACAATTGGATCATGGTTGACCACATCGGCTACGGCGTTGATGAGCTTGACCACTAGCTTAGCCATGGCATAGCCGGGGGCGGCTTTGCCGCCAAAGATGATCGTGCGAGGCACCACGTGGTCCCCAGGATTTTGCACCATGCGGTTGTATAAGGTCACCACATGCAGCACGCTCATAAGCTGGCGCTTGTACTCATGAATGCGCTTAATTTGTACGTCAAACATGGAGTCGGGGTTGACCTCGATGCCCAGGGTGTCGTGAATGTATCGGGCTAGGCTCCACTTGTTTTCTTGTTTGATAGCCTGCCAGGCAGAGCGAAAGGCTGCATCGTCGATGTGGGCCTCAAGGCCCTTGAGGTGGTCGAGGTTGGTGATCCAGCTATCGCCAATAGTTTCAGAAATCAGCTGGGCTAGACGGGGGTTGCACTGCAACAGCCAGCGGCGGGGGGTAATGCCATTGGTCTTGTTGGTGAACTTGTCGGGCCATAGCTCGTAAAAATCGCGCAGCACTTCCTGCTTGAGCAGCTCGGTATGCAGGGCGGCGACTCCGTTGATGGCGTGACTGCCCACGCAGGCCAGGTTGGCCATGCGCACCCGACGTTCTGGACCTTCCTCAATGAGTGACAGGCGCTCTAGGCGTTCTGGGTCCTTGGGGTAGCGCAGTTTGACCTGGGCGAGGAAGCGATGGTTGATCTCGTAGATGATCTCCAGGTGGCGAGGCAGCAGCCGGCCAAACAGATCGACCGACCAGCGCTCCAGGGCCTCGGGCATGAGGGTGTGGTTGGTGTAGCCAAAGGTGCGCTGGGTAATTTGCCAGGCGGCTTCCCACTCAAAGTGGTACTCATCGATGAGCAGACGCATGAGTTCAGCAACGCCAATGGCCGGATGGGTGTCGTTGAGCTGAATGGCGGCAAACTCAGCTAGATTTTCGAGGTTGCTGTGGTCGCGCAGGTGAAGCCGAATGATGTCTTGCAGGGAGCAGGCTACGAAGAAATACTGCTGCTGCAGGCGGAGCTCTTTGCCCTGGTGGGTTTCGTCGTTGGGGTAGAGCACCTTGGTGATATTTTCGGAGATCATTTTGCTGGCTACGGCCCCAAAATAGTCTCCAGCGTTGAAGGCACCTAGGTCAAAGGCTTCGCCAGCCTCGGCTTTCCACAGGCGTAGAATGTTGACATTTTCGGTGCCGTAGCCGGGCACGGGCACATCGTGGGGAATACCAATGACTGTTTGGCCGGGCACCCAGCGCACTTGGTAGTCGTCGTCGCCGTCTTTGTAGACCTCGGTGTGTCCGCCAAACTTAATTTCGACTCGGTAGTCGGGGCGGGCAATTTCCCAGGGGTTGCCGTAGCTGAGCCACTTATCGGGGGCTTCGACCTGGTGGCCCTGGCGAATAAGCTGAGTGAAGATGCCAAACTCGTAGCGAATGCCGTAGCCTACCGCTGGCAGGTTGAGGGTGGTTAGAGAGTCCATAAAGCAGGCGGCGAGGCGACCCAGCCCACCGTTGCCCAAACCGGGCTCGGCTTCGCGCTCGAGCAGCTCGTCAAGGTCGAGGCCGCAGTCGGCTAAGGCATGGCGCATGGTGTCGTAGAGGCCCAAGTTGATGAGCCCGTTGCCCAGCTGACGGCCCATCAAAAACTCTGCCGACAGGTAGTAGACCGTTTTGGCCTGCTCCTGGGCGTAGGTTTTGGCAGTGCGGATGCGCTTTTGCAGCAGCTGGTTACGGACACAGTGGGCCAGCGCCGTGTAGTAGTCATGGGCATTGGCAAACTGCTCGTCCTTGCCCTGTACCCAGTGCAAATTATTGACCAGAGCCTGCTGAATTTGGCTCACCTGCGCTTCAGCGTCTAAGACGATGTCTGCGGTACCCAAGGATAGGGGCACTTCAGTGATCGTGTTTGACTCTGGCAGATGAACAGATTGCTTAGCCATAGGAACCCTTAACACCGTAGAAACTACACAAGAATTCGTTGGCAGCCAGAGGGCTCGAAGCAGATGCCGCGATGGTCAGAGGCCGATCTGTAGGCAGGAGGGCCCCATCGAAAGCATGTTCGAGATGTGGACTGAGACAGGGCAGTCTCGATCGCTCCAGACGCTTGCACCAACAAACCTAAACATGGATTGACTTAACGCTGAAGCCTTGGTCAAGCTATTGACTCAGGCCGCGCTAATGAGATTAAACTCTATTTTAACTGGCTGCAAATAAAACTCTGTCGCTAAACCAACATAGCAGCAGAGCTGGAGTGAGAAAATGCTGAGCGCTTGTCTTGGAAAAAATGCTAACCGGCTTTGAATTCGCGGGGGGAGTTACCCTAAAATGCCTGTGCCTATTGCTCTTCAGGCTGCAAATTGCAATCCTAAGAAATTGTTAAGAAAGCTATTATTAATTGGTGATTTAGAACTATTAAGTTAGTTGAATTAGTGCTTCAGAGAATTGATTTTATCCCTTTCTGCGACTCTAACCCTTGTGGAGCAGGGGTTTTGAGTGTAAAGAAAAAGTGATGAAGGTTTCTAAATATCGTTAAGATCGGCTTCATGTAGGGCTGGTGTCTACGGTGAAGTGAGTTGAGTTGAGGTTGGGCGTCGGCTGTGATTATAGCAAGTAATTCACTGTGGTTTGAGGGTGGCGAGAATTGGGTTCGCGGAGTCTGTGCTGTTGGCTTTAGATAATAAATGCAAGTTGGTGAAGGCTGAAAGCTGCTGGCGAATCTATGGAAAAAGTCTGGTTTTTTAGATGTTTTCTAGATGACTTGTTGGTGTGAATGGTGGTGCCGCTGACCAAGCGAGGGGTAAACAATACTGGGCTGAGGTCTGGACCGATTGGGTTTGGGTTGGGAATGGATGGTTACTTGGTGCCAAATAGGCGATCGCCTGCGTCTGCTAGCCCTGGCAGAATGTAGCTGTGCTCATCCAGCTTTGTGTCTGCGGCGGCGCAGAGGGGTACGTCCGGGTGTTCGCGGTGAAAATGGGCAATGCCTTTGGGGGCGGCGAGCAGGCAGAGAAAGCGTAGCGATCGCAGCTGAATTGGCTTAGTAAAAGCCCTGCTCTACTGCCGCCGCCTTAAGGCAACCGCTATCCCCGTATGGCTTGAGAAATCTTCTGTTAGATGATGAGAGTTGATCAACCTTAGCTGCACTTAGTCAGCTGCCAAAGAGAGCCTTCAGATACTGCCTTCTGTTTAAGATGAATATTTTGCATGTGCTTCTTCACCGTATTGGGGGCAATAAAAAGTTCCGAAGCAATTTGCTTGTAGGTATAGTTAGCCCGCTGTAGCAGCCATATCTCGGTTTCTCGATCCGTAAGGCCCAACTCTTTTGCCTCTTCCGTAGCAATGCTTTTGACCAGCTGATACTGATCCTTCATTTCAAAAACAATACAGTATTTACCCAGGGTGTCTAGTTTCATATAGCGGGCTGTAACACTGAACGTCACTGCGCTGCTAATGCAGATCTTCGTTTTCATTACCCAGTGCTGCCCTGGAAAACGCCGCCGTACGTCTGCGATCGAGTTGCAGAGGTAGGTGATCTCCCTAGGGATCGCCTCTGAAGAGGGCCGTTCTTGATTAATTTGGCGCAAGATTCTACAAGCACAGTCATTGGCATACAATAACTGCTGGCCTTCGGTGATGATCAGAACGCCGTTTGTTAACTTGGTCAAAGCCTCTTCTACAACCGGATCCTGTATATCAATTTGGTCTTGACTTGCTAAATTCAAGGCCTCCCCAGCCTGGCCTTTACTGCTCAAGAGATTTTCTACCGGTACCCGAATAAAGAGCATATTGATTTACCCTGTTTTGCTATCAATGACTGTCTTCAATTGGTTCGGCCAACAGTATGCACAGCGATGCTGATAGATAAGCTAATTTTAGAGAAAAGCCAGATCAGTAGAAAAGCTTAAAACTCAGTGATCAGCAAGATTTTCTATAGGCCTAAATTAGGAAGTCCAATTTTCCCCTTAGAGAAAAAAGCTAAAATCTATGCTCTTTTACAGAAATTCCTAGGCAAACTATCTACTTATAGGGTCAGCACATATAGATCAAATGTTCTGCACTCTTACCTTGCTTTTTATAGAAATAGCACTTTTCCAGCACTGTTTGCAAATTTTGACAAGATACTTCCTATCGATTTTGCCGTCTTTTAGACTGGTTACCTCCAACGGCTTACCCCCTGAAGTCTATAGAGCCAGACCTGCATACACATGAACCTGCCAGCTATG
>DATIVG010000088.1:0-6477 GCA_035466075.1 Nodosilinea sp.
CGCGACTTCACCTCAATGGCCACTGCCACGTCGCCATCGACGGCAAAAATGTCGATTTCCATTTCGGCTCCCGGTCGCTGCGACTGCATGCGTCGGGCAATTTCCTGTACCTCTATGCCCCGCTCCTGGAACAGGCGCACCACCGCCGGAGCCACTAGATTTTCCACAAACTGGCCCCAGCGGGTGGTGAGGCCCGCCACCTCCCGGCTGGTGTTGGCGGCAACACTTTCGAGGCGCTGCAAGCGGCGGTCGGCCTCAGCGGCTCGGCGGTCGGCTTCAGCAGCCCGGCGGTCGGCCTCGGCCTGGGAGGCTTGAAAGAGCGCGTAGATGTCGGCCAGGGTGACTGGGTCGGCCATGGGTGGGGTGGGGGAGCACGGCAATCTCTATTATGCCTCTGCGATCGCACCCCCCACCCCACCGCCTGGCCCACTGGCTTCCCGGGCCAAGTGATAGGATAGATCAGCACTTTTAGCCTCCGCCTCAGACCCGTTGGGCATTCCCCCGACCGGTTCCAGGTGTGGACATCGCCCCTTGCTGGGCGGTCTCCCTTACGATTGACTAAGTGCAAGAGATACTGTGCAACCCCCTACGCTGACCGGTTTGAATTCATGCTGAAGAACCTCCTCGGTGACCCCAACGCGCGCAAGCTAAAGAAGTATCGTCCCGACGTGGTCGACATCAACCTGCTGGAGGAAGAGATTCAGCAGCTCTCCGACGAGGCCCTGACGGCCAAAACGGGGGAGTTCAAACAGCGCATTGACAAGGGTGAATCCCTCGACGATCTGCTGCCCGAGGCCTTCGCCGTCGTGCGCGAAGCCTCCAAACGAGTCCTGGGCATGCGCCACTTCGACGTCCAGCTGATCGGCGGCATGGTGCTCCACGACGGCCAGATCGCCGAGATGAAAACCGGGGAAGGCAAAACCCTGGTCGCCACCCTGCCCTCCTACCTCAACGCGCTCTCCGGCAAAGGCGCCCACGTGGTCACCGTCAACGACTACCTGGCCCGCCGCGACGCCGAGTGGATGGGGCAAATTCACCGCTTTTTGGGCCTCAGCGTCGGCCTCATTCAGCAGGGCATGTCGCCCGCCGAGCGCCGCCAAAACTACGGCTGCGACATCACCTACGGCACCAACAGCGAGTTTGGCTTCGACTATCTGCGCGACAACATGGCCACCGCCATGGAAGACGTGGTGCAGCGCCCCTTCAACTACTGCGTCATCGACGAGGTTGACTCCATCCTGGTCGATGAGGCCCGCACGCCGCTGATCATCTCCGGCCAGGTCGAGCGCCCCAGCGAAAAGTACACCCGAGCCGCCGAAGTCGGCCGCGAGCTCAACGCCGACGAGCACTACGAAGTCGACGAAAAAGCCCGCAACGTGCTGCTCACCGACGAAGGCTTCATCAAGGCCGAAGAGCTGCTCGGCGTCCAAGACCTGTTTGACCCCAAGGACCCCTGGGCCCACTACATCTTCAACGCCATCAAAGGCAAAGAGCTGTTCACCAAAGACGTCAACTACATCGTTCGCAACGACGAAATCGTCATCGTCGATGAGTTCACCGGGCGAGTCATGCCCGGCCGCCGCTGGAGCGACGGCCTGCACCAGGCGATCGAGGCCAAAGAGCACGTCGAGATCCAGCCCGAGACCCAGACCCTGGCCAGCATCACCTACCAAAACTTCTTCCTGCTCTACCCCAAGCTGTCGGGCATGACCGGCACCGCCAAAACCGAAGAAGCCGAATTCGAGCGCATCTACAAACTCGAAGTCACCATCATTCCCACCAACCGGCCCGCCGCCCGCCGCGACCTCTCCGACGTGGTCTACAAAAACGAAGAGGCCAAGTGGAAGGCCGTGGCCGAGGAATGCGCCGAAATGCACGAGGCCGGTCGCCCGGTGCTGGTGGGCACCACCAGCGTAGAAAAGTCAGAGGTGCTCTCGGCCCTGCTCAGCGAGCGCGGCGTGCCCCACAACCTGCTCAACGCCAAGCCCGAAAACGTAGAGCGTGAGTCAGAAATCGTCGCCCAGGCCGGGCGCAGCGGTGCCGTCACCATCGCCACCAACATGGCCGGGCGCGGCACCGACATCATTCTCGGCGGCAACGCCGAATACATGGCCCGCCTCAAGGTGCGCGAGTATCTCATGCCCCGGCTGGTCAAGCCCGAGGACGAAGATCAGTTTGCCGTCACCGCCGTGCCCGGCACCAAGGGGCGCTCGGCGGCCCAGGGCTTTGCCCCCGGCAAAAAGGTCAAAACCTGGAAGGCCTCCCCCGACATCTTCCCCATCGAGCTGTCGCCCGAGACCCTCAACGAGCTCAAGGCCACCGTTGACTTTGCCGTGACCACCTACGGCGAGCGCAGCCTGCCCGAGCTCCAGGCCGAAGACAAGCTGGCCGTCGCCGCCGAGAAGGCCCCCACCGACGACCCGGTGATTCAAAAACTGCGCGATGTGTACAACCGCATTCGCCACGAGTACGAAACCTTCACCAGTGCCGAGCACGACAAGGTGATTCAGGAGGGTGGCCTGCACGTGATTGGCACCGAGCGCCACGAGTCGCGCCGCATTGACAACCAGCTGCGGGGCCGGGCGGGCCGCCAGGGCGACCCGGGCTCCACCAAGTTCTTCCTCAGCCTGCAGGACAATCTGCTGCGAATTTTTGGCGGCGACCGGGTGGCGGGGCTGATGAATGCCTTCCGCGTAGAAGAAGACATGCCGATTGAGTCGGGCATGCTCACCCGCTCCCTCGAAGGTGCCCAAAAGAAGGTGGAAACCTACTACTACGACATTCGCAAACAGGTGTTTGAGTACGACGAGGTGATGAACAACCAGCGCCGCGCCATCTACGCCGAGCGCCGCCGGGTGCTGGAGGGCGACGAACTGAAGGAAATGGTGATCGGCTACGCCGAGCAGACCATGGACGACATCGTAGAAGCCTACATCAACCCCGAGCTGCCCCCGGAGGAGTGGAAACTGCCCGAGATGGTGGGCAAGGTGAAGGAATTTGTCTACCTGCTGGCCGACCTCACCCCCCAGCAGCTCGAAGACCTGTCTCTGGGCGAGATCAAGACCTTCCTCCACGAGCAGGCTCGCATTGCCTACGACCTCAAAGAGGCCCAGGTTGACCAGGTGAAGCCGGGGCTGATGCGCGAGGCGGAGCGGTTCTTTATCTTGCAGCAGATCGACAACCTGTGGCGCGACCACCTCCAGCAGATGGACGCCCTGCGGGAAACCGTGGGTCTGCGCGGCTACGGCCAAAAAGACCCGCTGATCGAGTACAAGAGCGAGGGCTATGAGGTCTTTCTAGACATGATGACGGGCATTCGCCGCAACGTGGTTTATACCCTATTTCAGTTTCAGCCCCAGCCGCAGACCCAGGTGAAGGCGTCCCAGGAGGTGGGCTAGCGCTGGGGCAGAGTTGGCCCGCCCCAGCGGTCTACGGGCTGAGGGCTGGCCAATTCGCCAATTCACCATAGGCCATAAAAAACCCCTGGGGGAGTTAAAGCCCAGGGGTTTTTTATGGATGACGGCCACAAGACCTGTACGGTGAATCTGCCCTAGTAGGCCAGACCCATGCTGCGGGTGGTTTCGGCGCCCAGGTAAACCCGGATGCTCAAAAAGTCGGTGGGGCAGGCGGTTTCGCAACGCTTGCAGCCAACACAGTCTTCGGTGCGGGGGGAGGAGGCAATTTGCCCGGCCTTGCAGCCATCCCAGGGCACCATTTCCAGTACGTCGGTGGGGCAAGCGCGCACGCACTGGGTGCAGCCGATACAGGTATCGTAGATTTTGACAGAATGGGACATTGAATAAAAACTCCAATGTGGATCACGACTGGGTTTGACGGCTTTAAGGAGGCCCTCAAAGTTTGGTCAAAACGGTCTATACAGTAAGGGTTTCCTAATCTTTGACCAGTCTATAGCGAGAGATTTCAGCTCTTATCGCCACCCCCTGTAAACCTTAACGGATCGTAATATCAGCGAGGGTTTGGGCTCATAATTGGCGGCCAGTGGGATCCCTTGGCCCCCAGCCCCACGATCGGGCCAGCGATCGGGCTAAGGGATCCCAGCGATCGGGCAGACCCTAAGTTTTCCTTGCGATCGCACCCCCACTCCCCGCCCTACTATTAGGCTAATCAGTAACGCTGGCCTTCCCCGTCCCCATTTTTTTCTGCACCGCCATGGCCACCCGCCTCTGGAACTTCCTCACCACCGCCCCCCGCCACCTGGCCACCCTCGATGCCGCCAACAGCGCCACCGATGCCGCCGATGCCGTGCTGGGCCTAGCGGCGGTGCTGGCCATAGAAGGTCCAGAAGGCCCCAATGTGCAAAAGGTAGCCCCGCTGGTCAACCAGCTCGACTCTCTGCTCGACGCGCTCAACGCGCCCCTGGGCAAGCTGGTGGGCGCTACCCTGCCCTTGGTCCCCATCGGCACCGGGCTGCTGAAGTTTTATGTGGAAACCACCCAGCAGGAGCCCACCCTGGCCCAGTCGGTGGCCCTGGTCAGCCAGGCCGCCTACCTGGAGAGCTTTCGAGATTTCGTCAAAAAGAGCCCCCGGGTGGAGCAGTGGTTGGCCACCAAGGCGGGCACCCCCCAAGACAAAACCCTGACCCTGCCGGTCAAAGCCCTCGGACGCTTTGAGCTCACCGACCAGGATGCTCAGCTGGCGACGCTGCATTTTCATCAGTCGGCCCTGGCCCAGGCGTTTAACAGTGCCTTAGTCGCTCGCCTGGAGCAGCTGGGGGCAGCCCCCGATATCGCCACCCGCATGGCCGAGGCCGTCGCCAGAGGTACGGACCGGCATATGCGCACGGCGATCGCCGAGGTCGCCAATCTTTGAAGGCGCCAATCTTTGAAGGCGCTGGCCATCGCTGACGCCGTCGCCCCTGGCTGGGCATCAGCCTGGTCTCGACTGCCCATCGGGTGCCGTTCGGCTGGCCAATATCTCCGGCAAAGCTGCAATATCCATCGTGCAGCCAGCGTACCAAAACTCACCCATCAAAAAGGTTGTCACCGCCAGAAACCGGGTTTCGTCTTTGCATTACCAAGGTCATTGTCACGCCCCCAGCAACCCGGTTTCTAGAAACTTGAACACAGAACTCCCCCGGCACGCATCCTTTCACAGCTAGACGTTAAAATACTGCCCATGACGATTCTGATTCCGCCAACATTCACCAGTCTGCCTGGTTCCCTGCCGGTTGAGGGTGCCATTAGCCTGGCGGTGGAAGACGGTATCCCCACCTTTCGTGCTTCTCAAGGAGTGCAAGACCGGATCGAGGTGCTGCTGCAAAAACAGGCCAATGCTGAACTGACTCCCGACGAAATTGCTGAGTTTGACCGATACGCAGAAATCGACGATTACCTCAGCTTTGTGAACCGCACCATTCGCAATCTGTACATTAAGTCAGCGCCTGCTGGTTCTCTGTAAATGCCTGGGCGGAAGCTTTCCCATGAGGTGCAAGCTCAAGTGAGGCAAAGGGCCAACGGCCTCTGCGAATATTGCCACACCAGCGAAAAATGGCAGTACGTGCGCTTTACCATTGATCATGTGGTACCCCTCAAGCAGGGCGGCTCCAGCAGATTAGACAACTTAGCGCTGGCCTGCTTTCACTGCAATCGCTATAAGTCTGGCTGTCAGAGGGCACCTGACCCTCAGACTCAGCAACCAGCTCCCCTCTTCAACCCCAGAACCCAGGCGTGGAGTGAACACTTCATCTGGTCGGCAGATGCTCTGACTCTTCTTGGGGTGAGCCCAACCGGTAGAGCAACGGTAGAACTATTGAGGCTAAATCGAGAGCGCATCCAGGCTATTCGCGGCGCAGATTGCGATGTAGGTCGCCATCCTCCCGCAGGAGATCCGAGGCAGCTCCAGGAGCCCAGTGGCTAGATTTCCTACGGCTCTAGGGCCAGCTCGACGGCGGCTTCGGCGTGGAGGCGGGTGGTGGGAAACAGCGGCACCGTGGCGGCGGTTTCGGCCACCAGCAGCTCTAGCTCGGTGCAGCCCAGCACCACTCCCTCGGCTCCGGCGGCGGCCAGGGCTTCGCACTGGGCCACGACGGCCTGCCGCGACTCGGGCTTAAACTGGCCCTGGCACAGCTCGTTGTAAATAATAGAGTGCACGGTGTCGCGGCCTGGGGCCTCGGGCACCAGCACCTCCAGGCCGTGGCGCTGGGTGAGGCGCTGGCGGTAGAAGTCTTGTTCCATGGTGAATTTGGTGCCCAGCAGCCCCACCCGGCGCAGCCCCTGGGCCTTGACCGCCGCAGCGGTGACATCGGCAATGTGAATGAAGGGTATGGAGATGCGGGCTTCGATGTCGTCGGCGAGGGCGTGCATGGTGTTGGCACCCAGCAGCACCATGCTGGCCCCGGCCATTTGCAGCTTTTGGGCGGCTTCGACCAAAATTTCGGCGATTTCGGCCCAGCGCCCCTCGTGCTGCATGGCGGCCATGTCGGCAAAATCGACGGAGAACATGATGGTTTTGGCGGAG
>DATIVG010000089.1:0-3694 GCA_035466075.1 Nodosilinea sp.
CCAAGTCGGACGAGCACTTGCAGATTCTCACCAATCTCACCCACGTGCTGGATGACCCGGCAGCGGTAGAGATTTTGGTGAACACGACGGATGCGCGGGTGATCTGCGATCGCCTCACCGGCCAGTCCACCGCTGGCAAAACCCTTGATACCAAGGGCTTTGACCAGTTTGTGGATGTCACTATCGACGCGCCGACGGGTCTCCACGCCCGCCCGGCGACGGTATTTGCCGACCTGGCAAAATCCTTTAGCGCCGAGGTGCGGGTGCGCTACGGCGACCAGGTGGCCAACGGCAAAAGCCTGATGTCGCTGCTGAAGCTGGGGGTTGAGCGCGATGGCGTGGTGCGGGTGCTGGCCAAGGGTAGCGATGCGGCCCAGGCGCTGAGCGCCTTGCAGCAGCTGGTGGAAGACGGGCTGGAAGAAGAAGAAGAAGTGGCGGCGGCGGTGCCGGATCTGCCCGCGCTGGAACTGGAGAGTGCGGCATTGTCTGGGGTGGCGGCTTCGCCCGGGCTGGCGATTGCCCCCCTGCACCGCTTCCGCCATACCCAGCTGGAGTTTGCGGAAACAGCAGAGGACGCGGCGGCGGAGCAGGAGCGACTGAGGGCAGCCATTGCTGCCGCCGATGCCGACCTGGCGGACCTCTACACCGCCATCAAAGCGCGCTCCGGCAAAGCTAAGGCTGCAATCTTTCAGGCCCACCGCGAGTTTCTCGCAGATCCTGAGCTTCAGCAGGAGGCGATCAACCGCATTCCCCCCCACCACAGCGCCCCCTGGGCCTGGCAGCAGGTGATCGAGGCTAAAGCGAAGGAATTGGAGGCGCTGGCCGACCCGGTGCTCTCGGGCCGGGCGGCGGACGTGCGCGATGTGGGCCAGCGGGTGCTGGCCCGGCTGGTGGGCGGCGATCAGGCTGGAGCGAGCCTGCCGGATCACCCCGTCATTCTGATTGCCGACGACCTGGCCCCCTCCGATACGGCGGGGCTAGACCCCGCCAAAATTCACGGCTTCTGCACGGCGGCGGGCGGGGCAACCAGCCACACGGCGATCATTGCGCGATCGCTCAATATTCCTGCCGTGGCGGGGGCGGGGCTTGGCATTCTGGATTTGCCAGAGGGAGCCACAGCCATTCTCGACGGCGACCGGGGTCAGCTCTACGCCAGCCCTACCGAAGCCGATCTGGCCAAGGCCAAGCAGGCCCAGGCCGATCGCGCCCAGCTCCGCGATGTCGAGCAGCAAACCCGCTTCCAGCCCGCCATCACCACCGATGGCCACCGCATTGAGGTAGTTGCCAACCTGGGCGGCCCCGCCGAAGCCGCCGCTGCCGTCAATGCCGGGGCCGAGGGCGTGGGGCTGCTGCGGACCGAATTTCTCTTTCTCAACCGCAGTGCGCCCCCCAGTGAAGACGAGCAGTACGAGGCTCTGCGCACCATGACCGACGCCCTCAACGGCCTGCCGCTGATCGTCCGCACCCTGGATATCGGCGGCGACAAGCACGTGCCTTACCTCAACCAGCCCGCTGAAGAAAATCCCTTCCTCGGCATTCGAGGCATTCGCCTCTGTCTGGAGCGCACCGACCTGTTTGAAACCCAGCTGCGCGCCATTCTGCGGGCGGCGCGGGGCGGATACATTCGGGTCATGTTCCCTATGATTGCCACATTGGAGGACATACGCGCTGCCAAGACGGTGCTGGAGTCGGTGCGTGCCGCCATTGACGGCCCCCCGGTAGAAATCGGCATGATGGTCGAGGTGCCCAGCGCCGTGCTGATGGCCGCCGAGTTTGCCCAGGAGGTCGATTTCTTTTCGGTGGGCACCAACGACCTCACCCAATACCTGCTGGCCATGGACCGGGGCCACCCCACCCTAGCCAAGCAGGCCGATGCCCTCCACCCTGCTGTGCTGCGGGCGATCTACCAAACGGTACAGGGGGCCCGGCTGGCGGGCAAGTGGGTGGGTGTTTGCGGTGGTCTGGCGGGTGACCCCCAGGGGGCCACCATTCTGGCGGGGCTGGGGGTGAAAGAACTGAGTATGGATATCCCCAGTATTGCCAAGGTCAAGGCGCGGCTGCGGGGCGCTTCCATGAAGCAGATGAAGCGCCTGGCCCAGCGGGCGATCGCCTGCCGCACCGCCGAGGAGGTCAGAGCCCTATGACCCAGCCCTCCAGAACGCAACGGATTGCTACGGTGACGCTGAACCCGGCGATCGACCAGACCGTCGCCATCTCCAACTTCAGGGCCGATGCGGTCAACCGGGTCGATTGGAAGCAGGATGATGCGGGCGGCAAGGGGGTGAACGTCGCCTCATTTCTCGCTGAGACCGGTCACAAAGTCAGCGTCAGCGGCTTTTTGGGTCGTGAAAACGACGCCCTGTTCAAAGCCCTGTTTCACCAAAAGGGCATTGAGAATCATTTCGTCCACCTGCCCGGCGAAACCCGCGTCAATATCAAAATTGTCGATGACGTCCAGGGCCAGGTCACCGATATCAACTATCCCGGCCAGGCCCCGACCCACCAGGATGTCGATGGCCTGCGCAATGTCGTCCAAGCCCTGGCGGGCAGCTGCGACTGGTTTGTCTTTTCGGGCAGCGTGCCCGCCTGTATGTCTACCGACATCTACGACGAGCTGATTGGCCCCCTCAAGGCCCAGGGTAAAACCGTGGTGCTCGACACCAGCGGCGACGCCCTGCGCTTTGGCCTGCCCGCCAAGCCCGACTTGATCAAACCCAACCAGGCAGAGCTTGAAGACATTCTCAACACTCGCCTACCCACCCACCGCGACATAGTCGCCGCCGCCCGCGAGCTGATTGCCTCCGGCATTCCCCATGTGGTGGTGTCGATGGGAGCTGAGGGGGCGCTGTTTATCGATCGCGATCAGGCTTTCCACGCCCAGCCGCCGCCGGTGGTGGTGAAAAGCACCGTTGGCGCGGGCGATGCCATGGTGGCGGGCACCATGGCCGGGCTGATCGGCGGCCACCCCTTGAGAATCTGCGCCGCCCTGGCCACCGCCTTCTCCATGGGGGCGCTGGGGGAGATCGGGCCGCGGCTGCCCCCCCTGGAAAAAATTTACGCCATGCAAAAACTGGTGACCGTGGAGGAGGTGATGTAATCCCCTCCTGGGCGGGGGCAGGGTGAGTTCCTCATCAGCGCCACCCCCCGCCTCTAGCCACTCCCGTAGGGTGGGCATTGCCCACCATCCACCCAGGGCAGCACAGCTCCACCCGCATGAATGGGGTGCTGTGGCCGCAGTCAAAAGGTGGGCAATGCCCACCCTACCCCTCCTGTCCTCTCTCCCATCGGTAGAGGGGAGACGGAATACCCACCCCATCACCCCCTACCCATCCACCCTTCTACCCAAGCAAGCCCATGACCAAAATTGTTGCCGTTACCGCCAGCGCCGCTGGCGAGGCCCATACCCAGATGGCGGCGGAAGCCCTCAAGAGCACCGCCCAGGCGCTGGGCCACGAGATTGTGACCGAGGCCCAGGGGGGCGCGGTGGTCACGGCCCTGGGTGATGGGGATATTCGCCAGGCCGATGTGGTGATTGTGGGGGCCGATGGGCCGGTGGAGCGCGATCGCTTTGCGGGCAAGCCGGTCTACGCGGTTTCTACCAGCGAGGCCATTCGCAATACCGAAATGGTGATTCAGAGTGCGGTGGCGCTGGTGGGTCACGCCCCCAGCCTGGGGGCGATCAAGACCACACCCC
>DATIVG010000090.1:0-4448 GCA_035466075.1 Nodosilinea sp.
AAAACTCAAAACTCCCCATCTCCCCCACCGCCCCCACCTCCAATTCAAAACTCAACATTCAACATTCAAAACTCCCCCACTCCCCCACTCCCCCACTCCCCTACTCCCCTACTCCCCCCGCCTACGTCCCCGGCCGCGACCCCAGCTCCTCCGGCAAATGCGACCGATCGCCATGCTTCACCAGCATCGGCCCATGTACCCCAAACCGCACCAGGCTCAGCGAAGCCACCGGCAGCTCAATGCGATTGCGGTACCGGCCCACATCCATCCCCAGCAGGCTGCACAAAATAATCCGAATGGTGGCCTTGTGGGAGACCACCAGCACATTGCCGTCAGTGAAATTCTCCTCAATCTCGGCCATCACCAGCGAGGCACGGCTGGCAATTTGCACCGAGCTTTCGCCCCCGGTGGGTGGGTTCCAGGCGGGCTCGGTTAGCCATTGCAGATAGTCGTCGCTAAAGTGCTCCCGCACGTAGTCGGCGGTCAGCCCCTCCCACTGGCCGTAGTTAATTTCCTTGAGGCCGTTGCGCAGCTGCACATTCACCCCCGCCGCCTGGCTCAGGGGCATAGCGGTGGCAATGGTGCGCTTCATGGGGCTGGCAAACACCGCCTGCCAGGGCAGAGTTTTGTACCGCTCGGCAAAGGCTTCGGCCATGGCCAGGCCCTCAGCGGTCAGCTCGGGGTCCAGCTCGCCGCAAAAGCCGCCGGTCTTGCTGTATTCGGTCTCGCCGTGGCGGAGGAGGTAGAGGTGGAGGGGCATGGGGAGTGGGGGAGTGTTGAGTTTTGAATGTTGAGTTTTGAATTGAAGATGGAGGAGGTGGGGGAGGTTTAGGTTTGAGTTCAAGGGCTGTATTCAAAACTTAAAACCCAAAACTTAAAACTGGATTAATAACACCTCCAGTTCTGCTTGGGCTTGCCTAAATTCAAAACTCAAAACTCAGCACTACATTAACTACACCTTCAGTCCGGCTTGGGCCTGCACGTATTCCTTCAGCTCGATGTGAACCGGCTCCGCCCGCCAGATCTTCTCGCAGTACTGGCGAATGGAGCGATCGCTGGAGAACTTGCCCATCCGCACCGCGTTGACAATCGACATCCGCGACCAGTTCTCCTGGTCTTGGTAGGCGACACCGACGCGATCCTGGGCGTCGATATAGGCCTGGTAGTCGGCCAGCAGCAGGTAGGGGTCGCTGTGCAGCAGGTTGTCGGTCAGGGCCTTAAACAAGCCGCCGTCGCCCTTGGCAAAAAAGCCGCCGTTGATCAAGTCGATGACCGCCTTCAGCTGGGGGTTGCCGTGGTAGTAGTCCCAGGGGTTGTAGCCGCTGGCTTTGAGGGCCATCACCTCTTCGGTCACCAGGCCAAACAAAAAGAAGTTGTCGTCGCCCACCAGCTCGCGAATCTCCACATTCGCGCCGTCCAGGGTGCCGATGGTGAGGGCACCATTCATGGAAAATTTCATGTTGCCGGTGCCCGAGGCCTCTTTGCCCGCGGTGGAAATTTGCTCTGACAGGTCGGCGGCGGGGTAGACCCGCTGGCCCAGGCTGACGTTGTAGTCGGGCAAAAACACCACCTTGAGGCGATCGCCAATGGCCGCATCGTTATTCACCACATCGCCCACGGCGGTGATGAACTTAATCATCAGCTTGGCCATGTGGTAGCCGGGGGCCGCCTTGCCGCCAAAAATAAACGTACGGGGGGTGATGTCGAAGTTGGGGTCTTGCTTCAGCCGCTCGTAGAGGGTGATGATGTGCAGCACGTTGAGGTGCTGGCGCTTGTACTCGTGGATGCGCTTCACCTGCACATCAAACAGCGAGTCGGGGCTGACCACGATGCCGGTGCGGGCCTGAATATAGCTGGCCAGATCCTGCTTGATGTCGCGCTTGATCTGCCGCCAGTGCTGGCGAAAGCCGGGGTCGTCGGCACCGCCCTCCAGCTGCCGCAGCTGCTCCATGTCTTGCAGCCAGCCGTCGCCCAGCTTTTCGGTATAGAGGGCGGCCAGGCGGGGGTTGGCCAGGGCAATCCAGCGGCGGGGGGTGACGCCGTTGGTGATGTTGCAGATTTTGTCGGGGTACAGCTCGTGGAAGTCTTTGAGAATGGTTTGCTTGACCAGCTCGCTGTGCAGGGCGGCGACGCCGTTGATGGCGTGGCTGCCCAGGCTGGCCAGGTTGGCCATGCGCACGTAGCGCTCGCCCGCTTCGTCGATCAGCGACAGGCTGGCCAGCTTGGCCGGGTCGTTGTGGTACTGAATGCGCACCTGCTCCATAAACCGCTGGTTGATCTCAAAGATGATCTCCAGGTGCCGGGGCAGCAGTTTGCCAAACAGGGAAAGGGGCCATTTCTCCAGGGCCTCGGGCAGCAGGGTGTGGTTGGTGTAGGCAAAGGTCTGCTGGGTAATCTTCCAGGCCGTCTCCCAGCCGATGCCGTGGTCGTCGAGCAGCAGGCGCATCAGCTCGGCGACGCCGACGGCGGGGTGGGTGTCGTTGAGCTGGGCGGCAAACTTCTCGTGGAAGCTCTCCAGGGTGCGGCCCGAGGCCAGGTGAATGCGAATCATGTCCTGCAGGGCGCAGGAGACAAAAAAGAACTGCTGCTCCAGGCGCAGCTGCTTACCCCCGATCTGCTCGTCGTTGGGGTAGAGCACCTTGGAGATATTCTCGGAGGTGACTTTGCTATCGACCGCGCCGTAGTAGTTGCCCACATTAAACGACTGGAAGTCGAAGGACTCCACCGCCTCGGCCTTCCACAGGCGCAGGGTGTTGACGGTGTTGACCCGGTAGCCGGGGGTAGGCGTGTCGTAGGGAATGCCCTTGACCTGCTTGCCGGGAATCCAGCGTTTGCGGTGGCACCCGTCGGAGTCGGTGTAGGCTTCGGTGTGGCCGCCAAACCCCACGGTGACCGCCTCCTGGGGGTGAACGATTTCCCAGGGGTTGCCGTGCTGAAGCCATTTGTCGGTGATTTCGACCTGCCAGCCGTCGCGAATATCTTGGTCAAAGATGCCGAACTCGTAGCGAATGCCGTAGCCGATGGCGGGAATTTGCAGACTGGCCAGCGACTCCATGTAGCAGGCGGCCAGGCGACCGAGGCCGCCGTTGCCCAGGCCGGGCTCTTCTTCCTGGGCCATGAGCTGGTTGAGGTCGAGGCCCGACTCCTGCACCGCCTGCCGGACCGGCTCGACAATGCCGAGGTTGATCAGGTTGCGGCCCAGGTGTGGCCCCAGCAAAAACTCGGCGGACAGGTAGGTGACGATGCGCACCTCGGCGCGGCGGTAGTTGCGGGTGGAGTTGAGCCAGCGCTGCATCATGCGATCGCGCACTGTGTAGGCCAGGGCCAGGTAGAAATCGTTTTGGCTGGCCACCTCGGGCCACTTGCCCTGGAGGTAAAACAGGTTGTCGGCCAGCGCCCGGCGCAGGGTCTCAACGCTGAGGCCAGTGCGATCGTCTTCAATATCGACCGTGGGGCAACCGATGGGTATCGTGGTCATGGGGGCTCCTGAACAGGGGCAGAAGGGAGGAACGTCCTAAGCTGCGATGTCTTTTTCTGTCACTGTAAAGGAGCTGGGTTAGGAAAGGGTCTAGCCCCGGAAAAGTTTAAGGTTCGACGGCGTAAGACGATGCCTGCGGCGCTCCTGCGCCTGGGAATGGAAGATGCTGGAGCGGCTGGGGGCCTCTCCACGCTGAAGCGTGGGGACAAATGGCGAGAGTAGCGAACATGCCCCATACTTTTGGGCAATTTTAGGGTGGTACACCGTTAGGGAGCACTACCCAAATGACTATAAACCGAGTTAGCTCAAGCCTGTCTGTGACCGATCAGCACGAGGTGATGGATTTGATCGCGCAGATCAATCAAAAGCTGTCGTTTTTGATTGATGTGGGGCCAGAGGAGCGGCGATCGATGGCGAAGTTAGGCGATCGCAACCGGGCCTTTACCCGCAAGGCGCTAGAGATTGCAACGCAGACGCCAGACTTTCTGCCGCGATCGTTTGATATGACTGAAATGCGCCGCGACCTGGAGCTGTTTGAGGCGCTACAGCCGATGCTGCTGGCGCTGACGCGTCTGCGCGAACTGGTGGATGATACGGCGGTGGCGGCGGGGGATGAGGCCTACCGGGCGGCGCTGGAGATTTATCGCTACGCGAAGGCGAATGGCAGCGTGGCCGGGTTGGATGACCTGATCGATGAGATGGGGCGGCGGTTTGCCCAGCAGGGTAGCCGGGCCAGGGCACAGGCGACGGAACCTGTGACGGCGAGTTGAGATATTGTCTTTCTCTTACAACTCCTGGATAGGCTGGCTTCGCTAAAACCGAAGCCAGCCTATTTTTTTGAGGCTATTCATCATCGTCCCTACGCTCTGCGTGGGAACGCCGCCCTTGGTGCTCCTGCGCCCCAGACTTAGACGACGCTGGAGCGTCTGGGGTTACGTCTCGACGCTGGATCGCCGGTACGAGGGGGTGA
>DATIVG010000091.1:0-4769 GCA_035466075.1 Nodosilinea sp.
TGGAGTAGCTCCGGTATTTTTCTGCATCTATGTAGTGCTTTTGCCTTAGGAGCCTTGGCGGTTTCAGTCATGGCTCTAAGCCTGCCTCAGAGCGGAGCCGCAAACTCTGGCTTAACGATTAACCTGGCTGGCCTGATGGAGTGATTTCAGGCTTTTAACCGGGGTGATTGCATCTAAAGTGGCTTGTTATTAAGCGGATAAATCCATGAATTTCCAGAATGATATCTTTTTGGAAATAGCCTTAGGGCAGCGCAGATTGACTGTTTTGCAGGAAAATTATGCTCGGCCTCGTGCTGCCAGAATGTTTTGGATCGTAGAAAGCACTGAGGAAGAGCGTTGAAGGCGAAGTATGGAGCAAGGCTTTTTGTGGTGCTTTGCAATCGTCGGGTTTAATGTTTTGAACAGGGTGGTATGGGGCTCGATGGCTCCGGTGCGGTAATAGTGCGGTAATAGAAAGTGGAGTTCTGCTGGTGTCAAATCTGGGCGGTATTGGCCTCTGGCTGCCGATTTGAGGCGGCGGCCTGACATTGTGTCCAACGTTAAGAACCGTCGCAGCGCATTCCCACGGCGCGATGACTGCATAACAATGGAGGGCGTACTTAATGTTTGTCAACATCTGGGCGGGAACCGCTCTCGTTGGGTTTAAGGGATGACTATGGCGTACTACTGGTTCAAAGCGTTTCACATTGTCGGGGTGGTGGTGTGGTTTGCCGGGTTGTTTTACCTGGTGCGCCTGTTTATCTACCACGTGGAGGCGGAGGCGGAGCCAGAACCGGCCCGCACCATTCTCAAGAACCAGTACACCATCATGGAAAAGCGCCTCTACGGCATCATTACCACCCCCGGCATGGTGCTGGCGGTGGCGATGGCCATTGGGCTGCTGGTGCAGATGCCCGAATACCTCAAAGATGGCTGGATGCACGCCAAGCTGGGGCTGGTGGCGCTGCTGCTGGTCTATCACTACTACTGCGCTCGGCTGATGCGCCAGCTGCACCGGGGCGAATGCCAGTGGTCGGGGCAGCGGCTGCGGGCGCTGAATGAGGCCCCCACCCTGCTGCTGGTGGCGATCGTCATGCTGGTGATCTTTAAGAACAACTTCCCCACCGGGGCAACCACGTGGCTCATGGTGGGGCTGGTGGTGTTTATGGCGGCCACCATTCAGCTCTACGCCCGCAAGCGGCGGCTCGACAAAGAAAAAGCGGCGGCCCTGGACGCCACCCCCGAGCCCCAGACCTAAACCTGCCAATAGAGTGCATTGTTTCGCGTTAGGCCAGGGCCGGGGCTGGGCAAGGTGAGGGGCATCGACACCTGACCGTAGGAACCTGAGCTGAGCTGAGGCGGGGTGCCTGACGGGGGGATGGCGAGCCGGGATCACAGTCATAGCTAGGTGGGGCCATGGGCAAGATGGAGCGCTGGTTGGTGCCGGGGGTGTTCGCGGCGGTTGGGGTGCCTTTTTTGGCGGCGGGGGTGGTGCTGTGGGCGGTGGTGCCCCAGGCGGTGGCCGACCATGCCCAGCAAATGGAGCGGCTGCCGGTGTCTACGGCGGCCACCCTGAAGGAGCGGGGGGCAATGGTCATGCTGGAGGGTGAGATTAGCGATCGCACCCCCACCGGCGATCAGCCGCCCCTGGTGGCCTACCGGGAATACCGCCGGGTCACCCGCGACGGCGAAACCGAGTGGGAGAGCTGGCCCGGCCAGACCCCGACCCTCTGGGTCGATCTGCCCGACGGGCAGGTGGAGGTGGTGGCTGGCTACCAGCTGCGTTCCACCCCCTCGCGGCTGGAGGCAAACCAAAGTCTGCGCTACGAGGGATTTAAGGTGGGTGACCCGATTTTGGTGGTGGGCAACCTGGCCGTCACCCGACCTCGCCCCCAGGTCAATGACGCCGAGGTGGGGTATGAGACTAAAGCGGGCTACCTGGTCGCCCTGGCCGAAGAGGAGGAATCGGCCCGCTGGCTGGGGATCATCTTTGTGATTTTGGGGTCGGCCCTGAACCTGGGGGCCGTTTTAGCCATCTACCTGCTGGGGGGCAGCGGCGGTGCCGCTCCACCCGACTCGACGCCGTCTTAATCCATTTGTTCTAGTCACCGTAAGGCTACCTCATGCACACCCTAGAGATGCTGCGATCGCAACAGCTCACCGGCACCCAGCGACTCAACCTGGGTACCGGGCTGACCAGCTTTCCCACCGAGATTTTGGCGCTGGCCGACAGCCTCGAAGTGCTCGATCTCTCCAACAACGCCCTCACCACCCTGCCCGACAGCTTTACCCAGCTGCACCGGCTGAAGGCGGCATTTTTCAACAACAATGCCTTTGAGGTGGTGCCCGAGGTGCTGGCCCACTGCCCCCAGCTGTCGATGGTGGGGTTTAAGGCTAACCAGATCACCCATATTCCCCCTGGGGCGCTGCCCGCCGCCACCCGCTGGCTGATTTTGACCGACAACCGCCTGGAGACCCTGCCCGACAGCCTCGGCCAGCTGCCCAAACTGCAAAAACTGATGCTGGCGGGCAACCGGCTGCGCGCCCTGCCCGACGCCTTGGCCCACTGCCGCAACCTGGAGCTGGTGCGAATTGCCGCCAACCGGCTCGACCACCTGCCCGCCTGGCTGCTGAGCCTGCCCCGCCTCAGCTGGCTGGCCTACGCCGGCAACCCCTTCTGCCAGGGTGCGGCCAGCGCTCCCCTCTCGCTGCCGCAGATTCCGTGGCGCGACCTGGCGGTGGGCGAGGTGCTGGGCCAGGGGGCCTCGGGGGTGATCTCCAGCGGCCAGTGGTACCGGGCCGGGGGCTCAACCCCGGTCGCCATCAAGATTTTTAAGGGCGCTATGACCAGCGACGGTCTGCCCGAAGATGAAATGCGGGCCTGCATCGCCGCGGGGGCCCACCCCCACCTGATCGGCCCCCTGGGGCAAATTGTCGGCCACCCCGAGCAAAAGCACGGTCTGGTGCTGCCGCTGATTGAGCCGAGCTACCGGGTGATGGGCGGCCCCCCCAGCCTCAGCAGCTGCACCCGCGACACCTACCCCGCCGGTACCGAGTTTGGGCTGGCGGTGGCGCTGGGCATTGCCCAGGGGGTGGCCGCCGCCGCCGCTCACCTGCACAGCCGGGGCATTCTCCACGGCGATCTGTACCCCCACAACACCCTGGTCAACCCGGCGGGGGATGTGCGGCTCAGCGACTTTGGGGCCGCTAGTTTTTACAACCCCGCCGGATCCGAGGCGGCGGCCCTGGAGCGGCTGGAGGTGCGCGCCTTTGGCTGCCTGCTGGAGGATTTGTGCGATCGCACCCCCGCCCCCGCCGATCAGCTCCTGCCCCTGCGGCAGCTCCAGGCGGCCTGCCTCCAGCCCGAGGTGCTGGCCCGGCCCTCGTTTGACGACATTGTGGCCACCCTGGCCACCGTGACTGTCAGCGACCCTAGTTAGGGGTGGCGGGGCAGCAGATTTTCAGCCCCCAGGGGTGCCGCCCCCGCCCAAAGTGGGTATCCTCAGGTCGCAAGGCTCTGGCCCAGGCAGTCCGGTCGTTCAGCGCATGGGGCGCTCCGACCCTGGCCCAGAAGCCCCAACCCCAGGGCCGCCTCTCCCCCAGGCCCCAGCCAGGTTGAGGGCACTGCAAGCGTAGGTGCAACCTGTGAACCATTGGCATATGGCTGATTTTCCCCAGTCCTCCACCGGCCTGCGGGCTCAAGTATTTTTGGCTGCCGCGGCCAGCGAGGGCGGTAGCTCCGCTGTGGTCGCCCTGCGCCAGCTGCTCACCGAGGCCCGCATCAGCCTGTGGGAATGCCCGCGCCCCTGGCCCCCCCACCTCGATGCTGAGGCCACGGTCTCCAGGGCCACCGAGGCCTGCGACAACTATCTGCTGGTGCTGTCGCCCCAGGCCCTGGCCGATGCCTGCTGCCTCCAGGGGCTGCTGTTTGCCCTCAGCCTCAACAAGCGTATTCTGCCGGTGCTGGTGGCCTCGGTGCCCCTTAGCCATCGGCCCGAGCCCCTGCAAGCCCTGGAGGTGCTCGATCTGAGAACAATTTCCCAACCCCTCGATCAGAGCTCGCCGGGCCGCCAGCTGCTCGCCGCCCTGGGTCACCAGGCCGACTACCACCACCACCACACGGAGCTGCTGCTGAAAGCGTTGCAGTGGGAGCGCCAGCAGCGCGACCCCGAGCTGCTGCTGGCGGGCGCAGATCTGGCCCATTACCAGCGCTGGTGGATGGTCGCCCAGGCGCGATCGCACCACGGCCCGCTCCAGCTGCAAAATCTGTACCTGGCCGAGAGCCGCCGCCTGTGGGCCAGCCGCAGCGATGTCATTGCCCAGGGCGTAGACTGGCTCAAGCGCTGGCTCGACGCCTAAAAGCTCCAGCTTAAAATCAGGATGCTAGCCCGCATGGCTGGCACGCCCTGGGGCCGGGCCGCTCAGCTGGAGGCGCTGGTGTAAAACCGCAGGGCAAACCGCCAAAACTGGTTGGCAACCACCAACAGCACCAGCGCCAGGGCCGCCGAGGCCAGCAGCCAGCCCCGCCCTCCCTGGCTGAGCATGGTTTGGGCCGGTACCGTGGTCAAAAACGCCACCGGCACCACAAAGGTAAAAAAGACCCGATAGGCCACCGGATAGGCCGCAATCGGAAACCGCCCCGCCTCCAGCAGCCCCCGCAGCACCTCGGTGACGTTGTAGATTTTGACAAACCAAATGCTGGTGGCCCCCAGCATAAACCACAGGCTGTAGAGGGTCAGCGCCCCACAGGTGAGGGGCAGCAGCGCCAGGGCGTAGTCGGCCCAGCCCAG
>DATIVG010000092.1:0-4447 GCA_035466075.1 Nodosilinea sp.
TGCCCGCCATCAAGGGTCTGTCGGGCATGGCCATCACCGATCTCTACGTCAAAACCCCGGCGGTGGGGCTCAGCCTGGGCTACATCACCACCGCCAACCTGGGCGTCTACCGGTTTCACAACAACTACTACAAAAGCCTCAACGTCGATAAAAAACGCCGCATGTTTGGGGAGATCTACACCACCACCGGCTACTGGATCAAGCAAAACTTTCCAGAACTGGGCAAAATCAGCCAAAAATACCTGGCCAAGGGCTATGCCACCTACCGCAGCAGTAGCTACGCCCAGGACCGCTGCGCCGACGCCGACTGCGACCAAATGCTGCAAACCTACCTGGCCCAAAGCCCGCTGCTCCAGCGCCTGAAAATTTATTTGATGATCGCCTACTACCGTTTCCGGTTGCGCTTCCAGACCTTTGTATAGAGATACAGCCCGGCTCAGGCCAATGCTGAATCGCTAAGAGGATGACTGAAGAATCTTCGTAATCAATATGTGAACTGCTATTTAACCCGTTCTCAGCTATGGCTATACCGTCTTTATCACCGTCCTTGGTTCCGCCCTTTGTCTCAGTTATTATTCCGGTCTACAACGACAACGCCCACCTCACCCTCTGCCTGCAAGCCCTGGCCCGGCAGACCTACCCCGCCGACCGCCACGAAATCATTGTGGTAGACAACAACTCCGAGGAAAATGTAGCGGCGGCGGTGGCCGCCTTTGAGCGGGTGCGCCTGGCCCAGGAGCCCCGGCCGGGCTCCTACATTGCCCGCAACCGGGGGGTAGAGCTGGCGGCAGGAGAAGTCATTGCCTTCACCGATGCCGACTGCATTCCAGAGCCCACCTGGCTGGAGCGGGGGGTAGCCACCCTGCTGAGCCAGCCCAATGTGGGCCTGGTGGCGGGCCGGGTAGAGCTGTTTGCCCAGGACCGCGACCGCCCCAACCCCTACGAGCTGTACGAAACCATTGCCCTGGCCTTTCCCCAGGATCAGTTTTTGGCCAACGACCGCTTTGGGGTGACGGCCAACCTGTTTACCTTTAAGCGGGTGCTGGCCGCGGTGGGCCCCTTTGACGAAACCCTCAAGTCGGGGGGCGACAGGGAATGGGGCCAGCGGGTTTACGCGGCGGGCTACCGGCAGCTCTACGGCCCCGAGGCCCAGGTCAACCACCCGGCCCGCAACACCTGGGAAGATCTGCGCAAGCGCTCGGTGCGAATCATGGGCGGGCGCTACGACATGCTGACGGCGGCCCAGGACTCCAAAGCCGCCCTGCTGAAAGATTTCATTGTGTTTCTCAAGCCACCCTTTCGCTTTTTTTGGCGCACCTGGCAGGACAGTCGCCTGCGCGGCCCCGGCCAAAAGTGGCAGTTTACGGTGGTCATGCTGCGGCTGCGTTGGGTGGCGATTCAGGAGCGGTTTCGGTTGCAGTTTAGCCACGGCGTGTCAGAGCGCAGCTAGGGAGGCCCCATGACTATCGATTCGGCCCGTGATCAGAGCCAGCCGCTGGTCAGCATCGTTATCAACAATTACAACTACGAGCGCTTTTTGGCCACGGCCATCGACAGCGCCCTGGGCCAAACCTACGCCCCGGTGGAGGTGATCGTGGTAGACGACTGCTCCACCGACGGGTCGCGGCAGCTGATCGCCGGCTACGGCGATCGCATTGTGCCGGTGCTGCACAGCACCAACGGCAAACAGGGGGCCGCCTTCAACAGCGGCTTTGCCGCCAGCCGTGGCGACATTGTGCTGTTTCTCGATGCCGACGACTACCTCTACCCCGAGGCTGTGGAGCGCATTGTAGCGGTGTGGCGGCCCGGTCTGGCCAAGGTGCACTACCGCCTCGACGTGGTCGATGCCGCCGGTCAGCCGCGGGGCTACACCCTGCCGCCGGTCAGCCTGCCCCTGGCGGCGGGCGAGGTGTGGCGCACCCTGCTCAAAATGGGCACCTACAACGGCACCCCCACCAGCGGCAACGCCCTGAGCCGCCAGGCCCTAGCCCAGGTCACCCCGATTGCCAGCGACTACACCACCACCGCCGACGACTACCTCTCGGTGCTGATTCCGCTGTACGGCGAGGTGGCTACGGTGGAGACCCCCCTGGGGGCCTACCGCATCCACGACAGCAACCAGTGGGCGATGGCCACCATCAGCGGCAGCCGCTTCCACCGGTTTATTCGCCACGATGTGCAGCGCTGCGAACTGCTGCAAGCCTGGGGGCCGAAGCTGGGCTACGCGGTACCCGACGACCTCTACATGCGCTCCTTTGGGCGGGTGTGGTCGCGGCTGTCGTCGCTGCGCTTTGACCCAGCGACGCACCCGGTGCTCACCGACCGCCGCGGGCCGCTGACCTGGCTGGGCATTCGCGCCCTGTGGCGCTACTCCGACTACAACCTGCCCAAGCGGCTGATTTTTAGCCTGTGGTTTCTGTGGGTGGGGCTGATGCCGGGGGCGCTGGCCAAACCGGCGATTGTCTGGCTGTTTGCCCCCCACCAGCGGCCCCAGGCGATTCAGCGGCTGCTGAAGGGGCTGCGGCGGCTGGTCACGGCCCCGGCCCCGGCTGCGGCGGTGAAGACCGCAGAGCCCGATGTGGGCTAGTGGGACTCTGGCAACCCTGACGTTTATGGCTTAACTCCTATGCGGATTGCGATTTTGCGACGAGCGCCCGGTGCCTCCGTCAGCATGGATGTCTATGCCGACGCGGTGGTGGCCGGGCTGAGGGCGGTACGGCCCGACTGGGAGGTGATCGAAATTGCCCCCGACAGCGCCGCCCTGGGGCAGGTGCAAACCTCCTGGCGCGGGGGGCTGCGCAAGTATTACCAGCGCTACTGGCGCTACCCGCGCTCCCTGGGGCGGCTGCGGGCCGATGTGGTGCATATCATTGACCACAGCGATGGCTATCTGGTGCCCCGGCTGAAGCGCCTGGGGCTGCCGGCGGTGGTCACCTGCCACGACATCATCAACTGGATTCGCCCCGACTGGTTTCGGGGTCGGGCGCGGCTGCCCCTGCTCAGCATGGCCACCTGGAAGTACGCCGTGCGGGGTATGGCGGCGGCGGACCATATTTTTACGGTCTCCCACTACACCGCCAAGGATGTCACCCAGCACCTGGGTATTTTGCCCCAGCAGATTACCGTCACCCCCAACGGGGTCAACCCCCGGCTGGGGGTGCGCCCCGAGGCCGAGCGGGCGCTGGTGCGGCAGCGCTACGGCCTGCCCGAGCCCGCCTTTTGTCTGCTGAATGTGGGCTCTAACAACCCCCGCAAAAATATCGAGGGCATTCTCCAGGCGATGGTGCGGCTGCGCGGCACCCTGCCGGTGCACCTGTGGAAGGTGGGAAGTGACTTTACCCCCGCCCAGCGGCAGTGGATTGCCGACCACGGGCTCGAGGGCCAGGTCAGCTACCTGGGCCGCCCCGATCTCGATGAGCTCAACGGCATCTACAGCGCCGCCGATGTGCTGGTGGCCCCGTCGATCTATGAAGGGTTTGGCCTGACGGTGCTGGAGGCGATGGCCTGTGGCACTCCGGTGGTGGCCGCCAACGTCACGGCGCTGCCGGAGGTGGCGGGCGATGCCGCCCTGCTGGTGGACCCCCACGATGAAGGTGCGATCGCACAGGCCATCCACCAGCTCTGGGGCGACCCCGAGCTGCGCCGCACCCTGATCGAGCGCGGCCTGGCCCGGATCAATTTATTTACCTGGGAAAAAACAGCCCAAAAAATTGCGGATGTCTACCAAGATGTGCTGAAGAAGGAATGAGTACGTCGATTGGAGTAACGTTATTCTCGCCCAGGAGGAATGCCCCCATGAATTACCTATTAAAAAATAGCCTCCGACTACAAGCCAGAGACACCCTGTTTCTCAGCCAATATCTAAAAGAAAAACTAACCACCCTCGGTACCTCTAAACAGCTCACTATCTGTAACTCCTATCCCAAAAGCGGCACCCATCTCCTCTACCAAATCCTCTGCTCCATTCCCGGCCTCAAACCCTGGGATGACATCGTTTCAGTGCAGGCCCTCTGCGGCATCATGAACACCCCCAGCCACCTGCGCTGGAAAATCGGCTCCGCCCCCCACCAGTCCATCGTCCGCAGCCACCTGATGTGCAGCGACGAGATCCTCGACATCCTCAGCGAGCACCGCTGCAAGCTGCTGTTCATCTACCGCGATCTGCGCGATGTCGCCGTCTCCCACGCCCGCTGGGTCACCAAGGAAGAGCGCATCTTTCTCCACCCGATCTATCGCCAGCTGCCCGACTTCGACCAGCAGCTGCTGCACACCATTGAGGGCACGCCCCTCGGTTCACCCCTGGGCTCCAACCTCTCCCAGCCCGACATAGGCCAAGATTTTCTGCGGTGGAAAGGCTGGCTCAGCCACCCCGACACCCTCGCCATTCGCTTCGAAGACCTAGTCGGCGAGCGGGGCGGCGGCAGCGAAGACAAGCGCCTCCACCTGA
>DATIVG010000093.1:0-5029 GCA_035466075.1 Nodosilinea sp.
AGGATCAAAGAAATTGGGACTCCAACGAAAAGCAAGGGAGAAAACAGCAAGGCGCCGCTGAATAGAGCAGCCAAGGGGAAGTCGCGCTCCCTCCGCCTTCTCCGGGCCAGCAAACAACTTTTTAAGACGGCGGGCAGGTCGACCCCATGGCACACGCCTATGGCCTTATGGTTCTCCTCAAAAATTTCTTCTAGGACTTGATCGCAAAACTTTTCATCTAGCTGAACTGCCGCGCACAGGTAGCGCGTAGATTCTGTAGATCTTCTATGCATGTATGATGACCTGAATGGAGGTGGATGCCAGGGTTGGCTTGCGCTCAGTGCTCCTCAAACCGTACACTGTGGGCGCTAGCTTAGGTATTACCCTTGAGGGTAGTGTAAGAATTCAAAGATAGAGATCATGTGTGGCCTGGCGAAGGCTAGCGATGGCTATAAAGCTTGTATCAATACTGTCTGCTTGAGTAATGGAGGCTTCTGTATTGGCCTTATACGCAATGACGATGAGTGAATGCTAAAGGTTTGTCTGGTACTAAAACTGTCGAATGCGAGGATATTATTCCTTAGGCAGGGATTTTGCTGGAACTTTTATACAAATTTAAAGTGATCCATATTGTGAGGTCTGAAGATGGAATGGCTCGGTTCCAGCCTGGATTTCACGGTTTCTTTGTAAATGTGGTGGTAGGTGATTGAGATTTGATTGCGAGCTTGAGGGATGGGTGAAGCCGTATGCAGAGCGTCAAAGGATAATCCAGTGCTTCAGTGCTTTGGACTGCTGTTTGTAGCGACCCACGGCTGGTGCGATGCTCTCCCTGCCCAAAAGCCGGGGCTAAAAGTCCTGTGATATTCTCAGGGGAATGGTGGGGCGATGCCCAATGGCGCTGAGTTCTGGTCTTTTTAACCCTATGACGTTATCTCGACGGTGGTTTAACCAGGCTTGCCTGGGGGTGGCGGCGGCGCTGCTGGCGGCGGCCTGTGGCGGCGGCAGCGATACTGATGTGGTGAGCGTGGGCTCCAAAGATTTTACTGAGCAGCTGATTTTGGGTGAAATGTACGCCCTGATGCTGGAAGAAAGCGGCCTCACGGTGGAGCGCAAGCTGAATCTGGGCGGTACTCCGGTGGCCCAGGCGGCGATTGAAAGCGGCGAAATCGACCTCTACCCCGAGTACACGGGCACGGCCCTGCTGACGGTGCTGAAACTGCCGGTCAGCGGCGATCAGCAGGCGGTGTTTGAGACGGTGAAGCAGGCCTACCAGGAGCAGTTTAGCCTGGTGTGGCTGGAGCCTTCGCCGATGAACAATACCCAGGCGCTGGCGATGACGGAGGAGCGGGCCGACGCCCTGGGCATTCGCACCATTTCTGACTTTGCGGCCCAGGCCAGCAACCTGACGCTGATTGGCCCGCCGGAGTTTGAGGTGCGTGAGGACGGGCTGCCGGGGCTGCAAGCGGCCTACGGGGGCTTTACCCTGAAGAGCTATAAGCCGGTGGATGCGGGCCTGCGCTATAAGGGCCTGGTGGATGGGGAGGCCGATGTGGCGGTGGCCTTTGGCACCGACGGCGAGATCAGCGCCTTTAACCTGGTGGTGCTGGAGGACGACGAGGGGTTGTTTCCGCCCTACCAGGTGGCCCCGATTGTGAGTCAGGCGGCGCTGGAGGCCAACCCCGGCATTGCCGAGGCGCTGAATCAACTGTCGCCGTTGCTCAACGACGGGGTGATGCGCCAGCTCAACTATGAGGTGAGCGGCAACCAGCGGGAACCGGCGGAGGTGGCCCGCGAGTTTTTGGTCAATGCGGGCCTGGTGACGGAATAGCCCTGGCGGAGTAGCTCCCGGAGATCGATGGATGAGCGCCATTCAGTTTGAGGATGTTTCGCTGCGGTTTGCCGGGGGAGGGCGGCCGGCGGTAAACCGGGTGACCTGCCAGGTCAACTCGGGGGAGATTGTGGTGATTTTGGGGCCGTCGGGCTGCGGCAAAACCACGCTGCTGAAGATGGTGAACCGTCTCTACGAGCCCACGGGCGGCAACATCTTCCTCGATGGGGTGAATATTCGCAAGCTCAAGGCCACTAAGCTGCGGCAGCAGATTGGCTATGTGATCCAGCAGTCGGGGCTGTTTCCGCATATGACGGTGGCGGGTAATGTGGCGGTGGTGCCGCAGCTGCTGGGCTGGGGCAAGCCGCAGATTCAGGCCCGTATTGACGAGCTGCTGGAGCTGGTGAAGCTGCCGCCGGGGGAGTTTCGCGATCGCTACCCAGCTCAGCTCTCGGGGGGGCAGCAGCAGCGGGTGGGGATCGCTCGGGCGCTGGCGGGCAATCCGGGCATTATGCTGATGGATGAGCCGTTTGGGGCGATCGACGCGATTACCCGTACGGCGCTGCAGGACGAGATTTTGCGTTTGCAGGGGCAGCTGAAGAAGACGATTTTGTTTGTCTCCCACGATGTGGAGGAGGCGCTGCGGCTGGCCGACCGCATTTTGGTGATGCGGCTGGGGGAGGTGGTGCAGTTTGATACGCCGTTTAACCTGCTGACCCAGCCCGCCGATGAGTTTGTCTACAACTTGTTGGGGGCCGATGACATGGTGCGCCAGCTGGGGCTGCTGCGGGTGGGGGCGGCGATGGTGGCGCTGCCGCCCAACTTTAGCAACGGCCACCACCCCACCCTGTCGCACCGCGACAGCCTGCGCGATGCCCTGTCGCTGATGCTGCGCACGGGGGCCCCGGCCCTGACGGTGCTGGAGGAGGGCAGCCCGGTGGGGCTGCTGACGCTGGATCACATTCGCGAGTCGGCGGTGGTGGGGGAGGGGCGGCCCCAGTGAGCTACCTGCTGAGCAACCCCGGCGATGTGCTGACCCTGCTGCTGCAACACCTGCGGATGACGGGGATTGCCCTGGGGGTTGCGATCGCACTCTCGATCCCCCTGGCGATTTTGGTCACTCGCCTGCGCTGGCTGGCGGTGCCGGTGTTGGGCGGCCTGGGGGTGCTCTACACAATCCCCAGTCTGGCGCTGATTATTTTTTTGGTGCCGCTGTTTGGCCTCAATGCCACCTCGGTGATCGTGGCGATGGTGCTCTACACCCAGGTGATTTTGGTGCGCAACCTGACGGTGGGTCTGGCGGGCATCAACCCGGCGGTGCTGGAGGCGGCGCGGGGCATGGGCATGACGGTGGCCCAGCGGTGGTGGCGGGTGCAGGTGCCCCTGGTGCTGCCGGTGTTTTTGGCGGGGGTGCGGATTGCGGCGATTGTGGCAGTTGCGATCGCAACCATTGGCGCTAAGTTCAACGCCGGGGGCCTGGGCAAACTGCTGTTCGACGGCATTCAAACCAACCGCTACGACAAAATTGTGGCGGGCTCGATTGCCGTGGCGGCCCTGGCGCTGGTGATCAACGGCCTCCTGCTGCTCCTAGAGCACTATGCCCAACCCCAGCGACGGCTGAAGAAAGCGGTCTAATCTCTGCGGCCCAACGGCAATGCTGACACGGCTCCAACCCTCTCTGGGGCATTCTCTCTAGTGGTCTTGGGCGATGGCTAGGGAGAATGCCCTCATTTAGTTTGCGGTGGATGTTTTGACTATTCTCAGCGAGCTGACTGAGGCTACATATAGCTGTAGCCAGTCCGGTTAAGACACTTTCCCCAAGAACGTTCGAACGTTTCTAAGGTTTCTCGATGTCCTAACCCAGGTGTCTACGGCTATATCAAGAAAAATTAGTCTAATAAAAATTGATATTTTCTGTGATTCGAGTTGAGTAAAGCAGCCTGAAAACCTTGCTGCTAAAGGGCTTTGCCGTGGTGTTTCTGTCTTTTTTGGGGCGGAGTTTTGGCCGGTATCGAAGATTTTTTGTTCTCAGTTAAAATTCAGCTATTTCCGGTAAAGTGACTGCTAAGCTAACTTCAAATCACTCTTTACCTATGGTCAAACGCGGGTTTTCTCTGCTTTCCATCGGCCTGGCGCTGAGCGTTGGGCTGCACGCCTGCTCGTCGCCCTCCGAGTCGGCGGCAGGCGACGGTGCCCTGCAGGGCAAGGTGGTGCTGACGGGGTCAAGTACCGTAGCGCCCCTGGTCGCCGAGGTGGGCAAACGCTTTGAGGCTGAACATCCGGGGGTTCGCATTGACGTGCAAACCGGCGGCTCGTCGCGGGGCGTGGCGGATGCGCGGCAGGGAACGGCGGATATCGGCATGATCTCGCGGGATCTAAAGGCCGATGAGCAAGATTTGCAGGCGGTTGCCATTGCCCTCGACGGCATCGGCATCATTGTGCACCAGGACAATCCGGTCCAGGCCCTGAGTCGTACCCAACTGGAGGCCATCTACACGGGCCAGGTCGAGAGCTGGGCGGAGGTGGGCGGCAACGATGCGCCGATTACGGTGGTGAATAAGGCGGAAGGCCGGGCCACCCTGGAGGTTTTTCTGGCCTACCTGGGCCTGGGCAATGACAAAATCCAGGCCGATGTGATCATTGGCGACAATCAGCAGGGCATTCAAACCGTGGCTGGCAATGCCGATGCGATTGGCTATGTGTCCATCGGGGCCGCCGAGGCGACCCGGGCAACTGGGGCCGCCATTCAGCTCATTCAAATCGACGGCATTGAGGCGAAAGTTCAAACGGTGAAAGATGGCACCTTTCCCCTGGCTCGGCCCCTGCAGCTGGTCACTGTCGATCAACCCAACGAGCTGACTCAGGCCTTTTTAGACTTTGCGCAATCGCCCCAGGTCAATGACATTATCCAACAGCAAGACTTCATCCCGGTTTCAGATTCCCAGTGATGCGCTGCTGCTCTGGGGCCTGCGCAGTATTGCCTGCCTGGCCGGGGCCATCACTGTTTTAATCGTCGCGTTTTTGGCGGCGGAGGCGCTGCCCATTTTGCGGCGGGTGCCCTGGCAGCGCTTCCTCAGCGATCCGGCCTGGAGCCCCACCCAGGCGGCCTACAATCTGCTGCCGATGATCTGGGGCACGCTGGCGGTGACGGTGGGTGCCGTGGTGCTGGCGGTGCCGCTGGGGCTGGGTTCGGCGCTGTTTTGCCAGTACTATGCGCCGCCC
>DATIVG010000094.1:0-10807 GCA_035466075.1 Nodosilinea sp.
GCGCCGGGGCAGCGCCCTCCAGGTGTCGGGCCGACACAGCAACGGCTGGGTGCAGCTGGTCGATGCCACCTGGGTAGCGGGCAACCTGGTCAGCCCCGACCCGGTCGGCGGCGTTGAGGGCGGCTTCGATCCTGGCGACAATCGCAACCTGGCTACGGTGAGAACGCCTCAAAACCTAGCTCTCAACGTGCGCTTGGGCCCCGGCTTTAACTATCGGGTAGTGGGGCAGCACCTCAACGGCGACCGCATCGAGCTGACTGGCCGCTTCAACGTGGGCTGGGCTCAGCTTACCGACGGCACCTGGGTCGATAGCACCCACATTCGCTACAGCGGCCCTATTTTTAATGATCCCCGACCACCCCTCATCGACCCTAACAACCCCGGCGGCGGCAACAACCCCAGCGATGTGCAGGAGTTGCAGCGCCAGCTGATTCAGGCCAGGTTTCTGCCCCGCAACTTTGTCGTTAGCGGCATCTACGACCAGGCCACCCAAAATGCGGTGCGAGAGTTCCAGCGGTTTGTTGGCCTGCCGGTCAATGCCATTGTCGATGAGGCCACCTGGAATGCCCTCTTCCGCCTCAATGCTCCCACCCCCCAACCATCTCCAAACCCTAGCCCCAACCCCAGCCCCAACCCCACCGACCCGCCCCCCAGCGGCAGCCGCCAGATGCGGGTCAACACTGGCGACGGCAGCGAAACCCCGGTGTTTAGCGGCCCAGGGGCCGACTTTGATTTCGTTAGAAACATAGCCGACGGCACCACGGTGACCATAACTGGCCGAACCACAGGCAACTGGTCTGAACTGCTCGACGGCGGCTGGATCTTCACCTCCTGGCTGGAGCCGATGTAGCTCGAGCCAGGGTAGTTCATCTGTTTTGCCACAGGCACCCGTAGACATATGTCTATGGGAATAAATAAAGCCATAGACGAAAATTACGCTGAGCCGACAAGCGCTCACTCCGTAAAGGTTTGGGCGTCTGCGTGATGGTGCGCAGCCGATCGGAGGCAGCCTTCGCAACTTGTGACTTCGTAACGTTATGTGTATAACAAAACTTAGGTAAACCTGTTGGCCTGGTCACAGAGCTGCTGTGATCGGTTCAGTAAAAGCTCTGAAGATTTGTGGAGTAGGCCCTTTGAGCCGCTGTTGCAAATCTCCATGCCGGGTTTATCGGTGCTCCAGGAGATTTACCTTGCTTAACGATACTGAGTCATCCACGGCTTTCTGGTCATCTGTGCAAGATGCGCTATTTCAGGCAATCCAGATTATCGACATTCGCCTGGCCCTGCTGATTGGTGTAGCCGCTTTCATGCTGGCGGTGGGCTTTGACTCGTCGGGCAACCAGGCCGCTGCGGCCGATCTGGCCCCTGGGGCGGCTCCGGTGCCGGTGATGGTTAGCGCTAGTTTTGACTCTGGGGTAGAGTCGGCCAGATTTCAGGCCGTGAATCCGGTCAGCGATGTTCAGCTGGCGACCGCCCGTCGGCTGCGCCACGGCACCCTGACCAGCGCCATCCTCACCAACAACCGGCTGACTGAGGCTCACTTTTTTACCGAACTCCCCGCCGACCAGTAGGGCACGGCCCTGGCCAGAATCTCCAGGACCCATGACAACTGAATTATCTAACGGCGCTGAGGGCTTAAAATACGATGTTGGCCCCCAGCGCTTTTAGTTTGATCGGTTTGATCGTCTGAGCCCCACCCCTGGGGCGACGCTGCCTGGCCCGGTTGGTTGCTCGAATTCCTTTCACGTCGGCATTTTCCTATGACCTCCTCCATTCGTTTCCTCATGTGTGCCCCCCACCACTACGAGGTGGACTATGTGATCAACCCCTGGATGGAGGGCAACATTCACCGCTCGTCGCTGGAGACCGCCCAGGAGCAGTGGCAAAACCTCTACCAAATCATTGCCGACCGGGCCAATGTTGACCTGGTTAAGCCCCAGCCGGGCTGGCCCGATATGGTGTTTACCGCCAACGCGGGGCTGATTTTGGGCAACCAGGTGGTGCTGAGCCGCTTTTTGCACCCCGAGCGCCAGGGCGAGGAGCCCTTCTTTAAAGAATGGTTTGAGGCCCAGGGACACCAGGTGTTTACCCTGCCCCCCGACCTGCCCTTTGAGGGGGCGGGCGATGCCCTGCTCGATCGCGAAGGACGCTGGCTGTGGGCGGGCTACGGCTTTCGCACCGAGCTCGACTCCCACGGGCTGGTGGCCCAGTGGCTCAACATTGAGGTGCTGTCGCTGCACCTGATGGATGAGCGCTTTTACCACCTCGACACCTGCTTTTGCCCGCTGACCGGCGGCTACCTGCTCTACTATCCTCCAGCCTTTGACGCCTACTCGAACCGGCTGATTGAGCTGCGGGTGCCGCCGGAGAAGCGGATTGCCATCGACGAGCCCGACGCCGTCAACTTTGCCTGCAACTCGGTGAATATCGGCCACACCGTGATTATGAACAAGGTCAGCAGCGGTCTGAAGGCGCGGCTGGCGGATGCGGGGTTTGAGGTGGTGGAAACGCCTCTGACTGAGTTTTTGAAAGCCGGGGGGGCAGCCAAGTGCCTGACTCTGCGGGTGACGGAGCCCCTGCACCCGGAACCCGCCGGAGACCGCGGCCTGATCTCCCGCACGGTGACCATGACCGGCCACCTGCTCGACTCTGGGCTGGTCAGCCGGGCGCTGGATTTGATCATGGAAGGGGGCGGCAGCTTCCAGGTGATGAACTTTGACCTAGGTGAGCAGCGCCAGAGCACGTCGTCGGCGGAAATTCGGGTGTCGGCCCCCGACCGCGAGGTGATGGACGAGATCATGGCTCAGCTGATTGACCTGGGGGCGGTGGCGCTGCCTGCGGAGCAGCAGGATGCCCATCTGGTTGCCATTACCCAGGCCGGGGTCGCCCCGGACGACTTCTACAGTTCCACCATCTACCCCACCGAGGTGCGGGTGCGGGGCCAGTGGCTGCGGGTGCAGGGCCAGCGCATGGACGGCGTGATTGTGGTGTCGGCCACGGAGCCGGTGGCCACCTGCAAGCTGCTGCGCGACCTGGCGGTGGGCGACCAGGTGATTGTCGGCTACGACGGCATTCGCAGCGTGCGCAGCACCAAGGATCGCAGCCGTGCCGCTGCTGCTACCACCGAAGAGTTTAGCTTTATGGGCTCGGGGGTCTCTAGCGAGCGCCGGGTGGAGCTGATTGTGGAGCAGGTGGCCTGGGATCTGCGCCGCCTGCGCGACCAGGGAGGCCGGGTGGCAGTGGTGGCTGGGCCGGTGGTGATTCACACCGGCGGCGGCGACCATCTGGGGCGGCTGATTCGCGAGGGCTATGTGCAGGCGCTGCTGGGGGGAAATGCGATCGCAGTTCACGACATTGAGCAGGCCATGCTCGGCACCTCCCTGGGCGTCGATATGAAACAGGGCACCTCGGTGCGCGGCGGCCACCGCCACCACCTGCGGGCGATCAACTCCATTCGCCGCTGCGGCAGCATTGCCAATGCCGTGGAGCAGGGGGTGCTGACCCGAGGGGTGCTCTACGAATGTGTCAAGCACAATGTGCCCTTCTCCCTGGCGGGCTCGATTCGCGATGACGGCCCTTTGCCCGACACCAAAATGGACCTGCTGGAAGCCCAGGCCGACTACGCCCGCCTGATCGAAGGCTGCGACCTGATCTTGATGCTCTCCACCATGCTCCACGCCATTGGGGTGGGCAACATGACCCCCTCGGGGGTGAAGATGGTGTGCGTGGACATCAACCCCGCCGTGGTCACCAAGCTGGCCGACCGCGGCTCGCTGGAGTCGACCGGGGTGGTCACCGACGTGGGCCTGTTTCTCAGTCTGCTGGTGCAGCAGCTCGACAAGCTCACCCAGCGCCCGGTGGTGGCCCAGCCCTAGGCCCACAACACCTAGGCCCACAGCACCTAGGCCCCAATCGCGGTGGTCAGGCGGGGCAAGCCGACCAGGACAGCGGTGGGGCCAGTACAATAGACGCCGGTGGCGATGGCCACCCGTTCTTCCCTGGCCCTACGCCCGCTATGACATCGATTGCCGCTACCCTTGCCGCCGAGCTAGAGATTCGCCCCGCCCAGGTGGAGGCCACCCTGGCCCTGTTTGCCGAAGGGGCGACGGTGCCCTTTGTGGCCCGCTATCGCAAGGAGCGCACGGGCAACTTAGATGAGGTGCAGCTGCGGCAGATTGCCGAGCGGCACCAGTACCTGAGCGAGCTGGAGGAGCGGCGGCAGACGGTGCTCACCGAGATCGAGGGCCAGGGCAAGCTGACGGCGGCGCTGCGGTCAGCGATTTTGGCCTGCCAGCAAAAGACGGAGCTGGAAGACCTCTACCTGCCCTACCGCCCCAAGCGCCGCACCCGTGCCACCATGGCCCGGGAAAAGGGGCTTGAGCCGTTGGCCCAGCGCCTGGAGGAGCTGAATAAAACTGGCCAGAGGGGCGTCCCGCTACAGCTGGCCCAGGCCTTTGTGGATGTGGAGCGGGGGGTGGCCGATGCCGAGGCGGCGCTCCAGGGGGCGGCGGATATTTTGGCGGAGCAGGTGGCGGAGCGGGCCGATCTGCGGCAGCTGGTGCGCGATCGCATGTTAACTCAGGGCCAGTTCACCGCCACGATCAAAAAAGGCCACCCCGAAGGCAGTACTAAATACGAGATGTATCGGGCCTACCAGGCCCCGGTGCGCTCGATTGCCTCCCACAACCTGCTGGCCCTGCTGCGGGGGGAGCGCGAGGGCATTCTCAAGGTGGGCCTGGAGGTCGATCCAAAGGCGATTTTGCCCACGCTAGAAAAGCGGGTGGTGCAGACCCCGGTGCCCGAGGTGCGCCAGTTCTATCGGGATGTGATCCAGGATGCCTACGGTCGGTTGATGAAGCCGTCGCTGGGCGGCGAGGTGATGGCCGAGAAAAAAGCCTGGGCCGACGAGGTGTCGATTCAGACCTTCGAGGCCAACCTCAAAAACCTGCTGCTGTCGCCCCCGGCGGGCATGAAGCCCACCCTGGGGGTGGATCCCGGCTTTCGCACCGGCTGCAAGGTGGCGGCGGTGGACAGCACCGGCAAGTTTTTGGAGTACCAGGCGGTATTTCCCCACCAGTCGGCGCGGCAGCGACAGCAGGCTGCCGAAGCGCTGGCCGGGATGATTCGCAAGCACCGCATTGAGCTGATTGCCATCGGCAACGGCACCGCCAGCCGCGAGACTGACGCCTTTGTCGCCGAGGTGCTCAGCACGCTGGATCAGCCGCCAGTCAAGGTGCTGGTGAATGAGTCGGGGGCGTCGATTTATTCGGCCAGCCCGGTGGCGGCGGCGGAGTTTCCTGACCTGGATGTGACGGTGCGGGGGGCGATTAGCATTGCCCGCCGTCTGCAAGACCCCCTGGCGGAACTGGTCAAAATTGACCCTAAATCGATTGGGGTGGGCCAGTACCAGCACGATGTGGATCAAAAGCGGCTGAAGCAAAAGCTCGACGACACCATTGAGAGCTGCGTCAACTACGTGGGGGTAGACCTGAATACGGCCTCTCGGGAGTTGCTCACCTACGTGTCGGGCATTACGGCGGCGGTGGCCAACAATATGGTCGAATTTCGCGATGCCCACGGTGCCTTTCAGTCGCGGCGGGAGCTGCTGAAGGTGAAGAAGCTGGGGCCCAAGGCCTTTGAGCAGGCGGCGGGGTTTCTGCGCATTCGCAACGGCAAAAACCCCCTCGACAACACGGCGGTGCACCCGGAGAGCTACGGGATTGTAGATGCGATCGCAGCTGACCTGGCCCTGCCCCTGAGCCAAATTTCCCAGGCCGCCGACCGCCTCCAGCGCCTCGACCTGAAAAAATACACCACCGCCACCGCTGGCGAACTCACCCTGCGCGACATTCTCCAGGAGCTCGAAAAGCCGGGCCGCGACCCCCGCCAGCAGTTTACCTACGCCCGCTTTCAGGCGGGTATCGACGCCATTACCGACCTCAAGCCCGGCCTCACCCTGGAGGGGGTGGTCACCAACGTCACCAACTTCGGGGCCTTTGTCGATGTGGGCGTGCACCAGGACGGGCTGGTGCACATTTCGCAGCTGGCCGACCGCTTTGTCAGCAACCCCAACGACATTGTCAAAGTGGGCCAGGTGGTGACCGTGCGGGTGCTGGAAGTGGACCCCAAACTCAAGCGCATTGGCCTCTCCATGCGAGGAAAATTGTAGGGGCGAGGAAAATTCTAGGGCCAGAGAAAATCCGCCCCAGGCGTTGCGTCCACTCCGCCGATCCCCTAAGGTGGGCCTGGAGCCACGACCGTTGCAGCAGCCACCACCATGACCAAACAGCTCATTCTCTTTCGCCACGGCAAGTCAGACTGGGGAGCTGGCTACCTGCGCGATCGCGACCGCCCCGTCGCCCCGCGCGGCGTCAGCGCCGCCAAGGCCATGGGCAAGCTGCTGGCCGCTGCCGATCAGGTGCCCGACCTGGCCATTACCTCTGCCGCCCTGCGGGCCCGCACCACCCTGGAGCTGGCCGCCGCCGCCGGTCAGTGGCCCTGCCCCACCGCCATCACCGACGACCTCTACGAGGCCTCCATCGACCAGGTGCTGGAGGTGATCCATCAGGTGCCCGACCAGCACCAGTCGCTGATGCTGGTGGGCCACGAGCCCACCTGGTCCGACGCGGTGAGCTATTTCATGGGCGGCGGCACCGTGCGCATGCCCACCGCCGCCCTGGCCTGTCTTGAGTTTGAGGTGTCCACCTGGACCCAGGTGGAGCAGGGGCGGGGCACGCTGCTGTGGCTGCTGCCTGCGCGCCTGTTTAGCTGAGGCGCTGTCTCGCCCCCACGGTGGCGGGCGGGGGGGTGGGCCGGTGGGCGTTCAGGTTTTCTCCTTCGATCACCACCAGCCCCAGGGTGCTCTGCACATAGATCTTGCCGTCGAGGGCGTAGACCGCCGGGGCCAGGGTTGGATCGACGGTCGCAGCTGGGGCGGCCAATGGGGGGGCGATGACCACCGGCGGGACTGGCTCTGACGGCGCGGCCGGGGGTGCCCACAGGCAGGTGGCTTCGCTCTCTTCGACCGGGGCTTTTTCGATCCACACCATCATGTCGTCGCCGTGGTGAATGCGCTCGCCCCGCAGGGTTTCGATGTAGAGAGTGCCGCTGTTGATGGCGATGTCGCGCACGGGGTACCACTGGTCGGCAATCAGCACAAACAGGTCGAGCTGGAGGTGGCGATGATTGATGCGAGAAAAGCGTATCCACCACTGTTTCCAGAGCTGACGCGCCTGGTCATAGATCAGCTGATAGCCCGGGGGAATGGGATAGTGGACATAGCATAGAACGGGGCTGCTTAAATCCTGGCCGATGGGCACAAAGTGGTGGTCAACCAGGACCTCATGCAGCAGGTCGGTGTAGTCAGTGTGGCGGCGCACCTCGACGCGGGGAGGCACAGCGGCATCGTCGGCGGTGGCCAGTAGGGTACCCTTGCGGCCCAGCAGCTGGCGCAGGCGGTTGGCAGGCTGAATGCGCAGCGACTGGTTCGACTCCAGGGTGGCATCTCCTGATACAAACCACTGAATTATCGTCAAATCATCGAGGGAGGTCATAGTGGAGGGCGCGGCTGGGCGGGGCGCGATCGCACCGTTGCCATCGTCATAGGGATGCCCAGATTATGCCCAGGCAGGCCATCCCCACAACAGTCGGCAAACCCCCTATCCCCACCGTGGCATCAGCGGCCGATGGGGCTTGAATGTCTACCGGGGATCTGGTTTAGCCCGGCCGCCGCCGCACCGCCACCGAAGCCGGTTGAGTCACCGAGCTGTACGCCCTGAGATTTTCGCCTTCTACCACCACTACCCCAGCGGCGGTCTGCACATAGACTTTGCCGTCTAGGGCGTACACCAGCGGTGCCAGGGCCGGGTCAACGGCGGCTGGGGTAGGTGCAGGCGGTGAGGCGGTGATGGGTGCAGGCGGTGAGGCCAGGTGGGTCGCTGGGCTAGCCGCAGGCGGGGCCCAAAAGCAGGTTTTATCGCCCTCGTCGCAGCGGTCTTTTTCGAGCCACACCATCATGTCGTCGCCGTGGTGCACGGTTTCGCCCCGCAGGGTTTCAATGTAGAGGGTGCCGCTGTTGATGGCGATATTGGCCACCGGGTACCACTGCTTGGCCGCCAGCACAAACAGATCGAGCTGGAGCTGGCGGTTGCGCAGGTGGTCGGGGTGCTTCCACCACTGCTTCCACAGCTGGCGGGCCTGGCCGTAGAGCAGGTGGTAGCCCTCGGGAATGGGGTAGTGGGCGTAGCACAGCACCGAACTCTCCAGGCTCTGGCCCACCGGCGCAAAGTGGTGGTCGAGCAAAATCTGGTGCAGTACCTCGGTGTACTCGGTGCCACGGCGCACCTCAATGCAGGGCGGCATAGCGGCATCGTAGGCGGTGGCCAGCAGTTTGCCCTTACGGCCCAGCAGCTGCCGCAGGCTGTTGGCGGGCTGAATGCGGAGAGACTGGTTGGCTTCCAGGGTGGCATCCCCCGAAACAAACCATTGCAGCAACGTCAGATCATCCAGTGAAGTCATTTCAGGAACAGGCTCAAGGAACGTGACGATAACCAGCCCTGGGCAGGGGGTGATATCGCCAGCCCGCAGGCCAGCTTGCCCCACCCAGTGTGGGTTTGAGCCAGCGGCTCTGGGCTGCGGCCAGTCTGGGTTTTGCAGATGGGCGCTGAAAACAACCTCAGATAATCTGTACTCTCTACCTTTTACCGGTGGCCATCACCGGCATCCGATTATTTCTGGGGCACGTTAAATAAAATTACGTAACGGAAACTGCGGAGATGCCCCCGGCGCGCGCTTCCGGGGGAAGGGGGGTGCCCCGTATATTCTCGGTATAGTTGAGGGGATGGGGAGCCCGGAGGGAAAATGAGCACAACCGCCAACCGCCAGCACGGGTTTGTGGCCACCAACGGCCTGCACCTGCACTATGTGCGCCAGGGCCAGGGGCCGCTGATGCTCTTTTTGCATGGGTTTCCGGAGTTTTGGTACTCCTGGCGGCACCAGCTCGACTACTTTGCCCAGCGCTACACCTGCGTGGCCCTCGACCTGCGGGGCTATAACGACAGCGACAAACCCGCGGGGGTCGCGGCCTACCGCCTGCCCCAGCTGATCGAAGATGTGCGCGGGGTGATTCAAGCGCTGGGAGATGGGCCCGCGATTTTGGTGGGGCACGACTGGGGAGGTGCGATCGCATGGGCCTTTGCCTACGCCCATCCCCAGCTGCTGCAATCGCTGATCATTCTCAACATCCCCCACCCAGCCAAATTCGCCGCCGGGCTGCGCACCCCCCAGCAGCTGCTCAAGAGCTGGTACATCGGCGTTTTTCAACTGCCGCTGCTGCCCGAGCTGCTGCTGCAAGCCAACCACCACTGGCTGATCGAGCAAATTTTGCGCGGGGTCGCCATCGACAAAGCCGCCTTTAGCAGCGCCGACCTCCAGGCCTACAAAACCGCCGCCGCCAAGCCCGGTGCCCTCACCGCCATGGTCAACTACTACCGCGCCATCATCCAAAGCCCGGGGCCGCAGACCTGGGGCATGCTCGAAGTGCCCACCCTGATGATCTGGGGAGAAGATGATGTTGCCCTGGGCAAAGAGCTCACCTACGGCACCGAAGCCTACGTGCGCCACCTACAGTTACACTACATTCCCCATTGCAGCCACTGGGTGCAGCAGGAGCAACCCCACCAGGTCAACGCCCTGATCGATGAATTTCTCCACCCATAACCGCACCGCCCCCTCCCACCCCAATTCACGCCAAGGACAGGTACCGCCAAGCCCTACTCCAGCCGCCCCGCCAACGCCCGATTCGCGCCCCCCTGCAACCCCCAGACGGCCCTTGGGCAACCTAGGGGTGCCCTCTTCGCAAATTTGCCGCTGCCATGCGCGTACTCGTGCTCAGCCACACCTACATCGTTGACCTCAACCGCGAGAAACTGCGCGCCCTGGCCCAGCTCTCGGCGGATATGGAGGTGGTGGTTGGGGTGCCCCGGCGCTGGCGACCGGGCGGCGTGCAAAACCGTCAGATTGTCTCGGCACCGCTGCGGGAGGGCAACTTTCGGGTGCAGCCCCTCAGCCACCTGAGCCAAAACAACCAGGGCCTGCTCACCTTTGGCCCTGATTTAGCCCGGCTAATGCAAACCTTTCGGCCCCAGGTGATCCAAGTCGAGCAGGGCTCCAGGGCCCTGGCCTATGCCCAAACCATTACCCTCAACCGGCTGCTGGGGCTGCGGGCCAAAAATATTTTCTTTACCTGGTGGAATTTGCCCTACCAGCTCAAGTTCCCCGTTGCGGCCCTGGAAGCCTACAACCTGCGCCACACCCACGGCCTGGTGGTGGGCAACCAGGCCGGGGCCGATATTTTGCGCCAGCGCGGCTACAGAGCTCCCTACCGGGTTATGCCCCAGCTCGGCGTAGACGAAACCCGGTTTCGCCCCCAGCCCCAGCCCCAGCTAGCGGCCTCCCTCGATATCCCCAGCGACGCCTTTGTGGTGGGCTACTGCGGCCGCTTTGTCGAAGAAAAAGGACTGCTCACCCTCTGCGCCGCCCTGGCCACCCTGCGCGACCACCCCCAGCCCTGGGTGTGGCTGCTGGTGGGCCGGGGCGAGCTGCGAGATACCATTCAGGCTCAGGCGGATGGGTTGGGCATCGGCGATCGCCTCCGTTGGGTGACCGGCATTCCCCACGACCAGGTACCCGACTACATCAACCTCATGCACACCCTGGTGCTGCCCTCCGAAACTACCGACACCTTCAAAACGCTCACCGCCAAAGGCTGGAAAGAACAATTCGGCCACGTGCTGATCGAAGCGATGGC
>DATIVG010000095.1:0-5589 GCA_035466075.1 Nodosilinea sp.
CACCAAAACTACCACGCTGACTCTGGCGGGCAATGTCTGCCCCTGGGGGGATGATGAAATCTTAACCAGCGTCTGCGGCTTTCAGCGCTTCCATAAAGTTCCCGTATAGCGCTCCATAGCTTTGGCCCGTGCGCCTCGGACGGTGCAACGACCGCCCCACTGGGGCAGCAACCGGTTGCATCGCCGTCATTGGCAATGGCTCTCAGGCAACGGCTATGGCGAACGTCCTAAGCAGGAAGGCACAATGAAACATGAGCCCTACCACTTAGGCGGCGACGGCGATACTAGTGGTCCGTCAAGCCTAAATGTGTAGGTTGGGTGGCGCGATAGCAGAACCCAACAAACCTAGCTCTGGCGTTGGGTGCCCCTTCGTTTCACCCAACCTGCGAGAACCCTAATTTCTATTGTTGACGCTGCACTAAGCCTGCCGTTAGGGATCAGAGATTACCCAGGTTTCCAGGCGCAGGCGGGCAATCTTTTCAATTTCTCGCAGGGCGGTGGCCCGCTCCCCGTCCGTGGAGTTGCTCAGCCGCTGGGTGAAATTTTCTAGAATCGAAGCCTTGGTGTGGCCCGCCACCGCCAGGATGAAGGGAAAGCCAAACTTGGCTTTGTAGCGCTGATTTAGGGTTTGGAACTGCTCGTATTCGGCGGCGCTGAGCTGGCTGAGACCGGCCTGATCCTGCTCGGCCACGGAGGCCGCGGCCATGGCGACTCGGGTGCCGAGATCCGGGTGGGCCTGGATCAGGGCGAGCTGCTGGTCGAGGGTCATGGCCTGCACCCGCGCCACCATACGCCTGTGGAGATCGGCCACCGAGGCAAAGGGGCGCTGGGGCCAGACCTGGGCGGCAATGCTGGGGGTGTCTTCAAAGACAGGGCCCAGGGCGGCAACGAAGTCGGCCTCGGCCATGGCGTTGAGCTGGTCTAGGGTGTAGGGCATGGGAGGGGGAGGTTGGAGTTTTGAGTTTTTAGTTTTTAGTTTTGAATTGCGGAGGGGAGATGGGAAGAGCTCTAAATTTTGAGTTTTGAGTTTTGAATTGCAGGGGGAAGATGGAGGAGATCAGCTCTGATACCAGATGGCTTCGATGGCGGCGGCGGCGGCGATCGGGTCGGCGGCGGCACCTAAACACTGGGTGATGTGGCCGAGTTTGCGGCCGGGGCGAATGCTTTTGTTGTACCAGTAGAGGGTGGCCTGGGGCAGCTGGCCCAGGGCGGCGAGTTTGCGGTGGTGGCCCTGGTCAGAGTCGTCTAGGCCCAGCAGGTTGACCATGACCGCCTGGGGGGTGAGCAGGGTGGTAGGGCCGAGGGTGCGATCGCACACCGCCCGCAGCTGCTGCTCAAACTGGGAGGTGGCGCAGGCATCGAGGGTGTAGTGGCCCGAGTTGTGGGTGCGGGGGGCAATTTCATTCACCAGCACCCGATCGTCGGCGGTGAGAAAGCATTCGATCCCGACGATGCCGACCAGCTCCAGCGCTTCGACCAGGGTGCGGGCCATGCCTTCCAGCCGACTGGCAATGCTGGCTTTGACTCGGGCCGGAGCCACCACCCGGCGGCAGATTTGATCGACCTGCTGGGTCTCCACGGTGGGGTACAGGGCGATGTCGCCGCTGGCCGAGCGGGCCACCATCATCGCCAGCTCGTGGGTAAAGGGCACAAACTCCTCCAGCAGCACCGGGGCCTGGTTAAAGGTGGCCCAGGTGGGGGCCAGCTGGTCTGCCGTTTTGACCACCGCGGTGCCGTAGCCGTCGTAGCCCAGGCGGCGGGTTTTCATCACCAGCGGCCAGCCGATGGGGGCCGCCTTCGCCGCCAGTTCGGCGGCGGTTTCGTGGCCGTCGAGGAAGGTGTAGCGGGGGTTGGGCAGGCCAATGCGCTCAAAAAACTCCCGCTGGTGGCGCTTGTCGAGCACCAGGGCCAGCACCTCTAGCCCCGGGCGAAAGCGGGTGCCCTGGGCCGCCAGCGGTTGCAGACCAGCGCAGTCGATAAATTCGTTTTCAAAGGTGATCACGTCGCACTGGGCGGCCAGGGCGGTGGTGGCGGCCACATCGGCCACCGGCGCGAGGATAGTGGACTGTGCGATCGCAACCGCCGGGTCGCTGGCCTCAGGGGTCTGTACCACCAGCTCCAGCCCTAGGGCCTGGGCGGCGGGCCCCATCATCCAGGCCAGCTGGCCGCCGCCTATCACGCCAACTCGCTGAATCTGGGGAGGGTCTGCCTGGGCCATGGGGGGTCTGCTGCGGTGGGCCTGCTGTATTGCCAATCCTGCGTAGAAGCCACTGCGCCACGACATCGCGTCATCGCTGGCGCTGGCAACCTTGCAGTGCAAACCCACATTATCTCACCCTGGCCGCCTAGCCCCCCTGGGTCATGCGGCGAATTTTGAGCACATCGCTCATCTTGCGAATTTGGCCAAAGGTTTGCTCCAGGTGGGCGTGGTCTTTGACGTCGAGCCCCAGGTCAATCTCGGCGGTTTGGCCAGGAAAGGTCTTCACCTGGGCGCGGTGGACGTTAATTTGCAGGTCTGACAGGTGAGACAAAATGTCCTTGAGCACGCCCACCCGGTCGATCACCTCAATGCGCACCTCCACCGGGTAGGTTTGGCGCGTGCCGTTGTGCTCACCCCCGTTCCAGCTGACCGGAATAATCCGATCGCCGGGGATATCGGCCAGGTTGGGGCAGCCCTGGCGGTGAATGGCAATGCCCCGACTGCCCAGGGACACACTGCCGATAATCGGCTCACCGGGCAGCGGGGTACAGCAGCCCGCAATGTGGTGCATCAGCCCCTCAATGCCCAAAATCGGGTCCTTTGAGGGGGCCGGGCGATGGCGGCTGGTGACGGCCCCGGCCAAAAACTGATTGGAGCCCTGTAGCGACGACTCCGGCGACAGCGGCTCCAGGGGCTGCTTGGCCTTGACCGCCTCCCGCAGCCGATTGACGAAGGAGTTGAGCGTCACTTCGCCGTAGCCCAGCCCCGCCAGCAGATCGTCTACGCTCTGGTAGTTGCAGCGCTCCGCCGCCAGCTGGGCGGGCTCCGACTTGAGCAGGGCGTCAAACCCGCTGCGGCCCAGCTCTTTTTCGAGCATGTCGCGGCCCCGGGCGATATTTTCGTCGCGGTGCGATCGCTTATACCACTGGCGAATGCGGTTGCGGGCGCTGGGGGTCACCACAAAGTTCAGCCAGTCGAGGCTGGGGTGGCTGTTCTTTTGGTTGATAATTTCGACGATGTCGCCGTTGTCGAGGGGAGTGTCGAGGGTGACAATGCGGCCATTGACCTTGGCCCCGGCGCAGTGGTTGCCCACCTCGGTGTGAATGCGGTAGGCGAAGTCCACCGGGGTCGCCCCCCGGCTGAGGGGCACCACATCGCCGTCGGGGGTAAAGACGTAGACATCTTCGTCAAACAGGTTGCCCTTGACGTTTTCCAGAAATTCCTGGGCGTCTTTGAGGTCGTTTTGCCACTCCAGCAGCTGCCGCAGCCAGGTAAATTTCTCGTCGTCAGCGGTAATGCGGGTGTTGACGGAGGCCCCGGTTTCTTTATATTTCCAGTGGGCGGCGATGCCGTACTCGGCGATGTGGTGCATCTCCAGGGTGCGAATCTGCACCTCAATGGGCTTGCCCTTGGGGCCAATCACCACCGTGTGGAGCGACTGGTAGCGGTTGGGCTTGGGCAGGCCGATGTAGTCTTTGAAGCGGCCCGGCACCGGGCGAAAGGCATCGTGGACAATGGCCAGGGCGCGGTAGCACTCTTCGTTGGTGCCGACGATCAGGCGAATGGCGGCAATGTCGTAGATTTCGGTGAAATCCTTGCGCTGCCGCTCCATTTTGCGGTAGATGCCGTAGAGGTGCTTGGGCCGACTGCTGACATCGACCACCTGAATTTCGGCCTGGTGCATGCGATCGCGCAGGGTCTCGGCCACCTGCACCAGCCGGGCCTCGCGGTCGGCCCGCTTTTCGGTGACGTGCTGCTGCATCTGGCGGTAGGCATCGACCTCCAGATACTTAAAGGAGAGATCCTCTAGCTCCCACTTAAAGCGGCCAATGCCCAGGCGGTTGGCCAGGGGGGCAAAAATCTCCATGGTCTCGCGGGCAATGCGGCGGCGTTTTTCGTCGCTGAGGTGCTCCAGGGTGCGCATGTTGTGGAGGCGGTCGGCCAGCTTCACCACGATCACGCGGATGTCCTGGGCCATGGCCAAAAACATGCGGCGAAAGTTTTCGGCCTGGCGCTCGGTTTTGCTCTCAAAATTAAACTTCGACAGCTTGGTCACCCCTTCGACCAGCTGCCGCACTTCATCGCCAAAGTGGCTGGCAATTTCGTCGAGGGTGATGTCGGTGTCTTCGACAATGTCGTGGAGAAAGCCGGAGGCGATCATGGCGCTGTCGCCGCCCAGGTCGCGCAGCAGCCCGGCCACGGCGATCGGGTGGCAGATGTAGGGCTCGCCCGAGGCCCGGTACTGCCCCTTGTGGAGGGTGTAGGCAAACTCAAAGGCCTGGCAAACCAGCAGGTTGTTTGACTTGTCGTCGGGGTCGTGGGCAAGGTCATCCTGACCGTTGTCGTGGTGGTTAAGCACGCAGGTCTCAAGCCAGTTGGGCAGGGTGCAATCGTCGGGTAGGGGGGGATGGACCGTTGCAGTCATAGGACGCCAGTGACCTATCAGGGAGTGGGGTAGTGAATCAGCGGGCGGGGATCGTAGACCAGTGGTTGAACACTGTATGCATGGTGCATAGTTATACAGGAATCAAATCAGGTCATCGCTAGATCGAAGCTAGATCGAATGGGATCAAAAAAGATCAGACCGTTTGCGTTAAATAAACCATCTGCCCTTGGCCTTGAAAATCAGGCCAAATCGATCGAGTCAAACCGGTGAAATAAATGAATATAGTTAAAATCTCAGCAAAACTCGTACACATGTTCTGCTGAAAGAGACTATTGGCAAACGGTGACAAAACCGCGCCTGGGCCGCGCCCTAATAGAGATAACCTACACCATAACTCTGGGAGAAACCGTCCCGGCTGGCCAAGCCGCAATAAAACCATATGGGACTAGTGGCTAGCGTTAAGTTTGTGGTTGGTTATGTATTAACCTTAACATCTGTCCCCCGGTGGGGAAATGAGTACAGGGGCTCTAGCCGGGCTCTGGCCCTGGGGCTGACACCCTGATTCTGCCCACAGACACGACGGCTTACAACTATGGTAACTGCCCTGCCAGTGCTGCGATCGCACCTGCACCGCCTGTCGGAGCTGGCCCGCCTGGCCAACCCCGATGGCCACCAGCTCCAGGCCGAGTTTCTGGCCGCCCAGCAGCACTTTCAGCACCAGGTCATGCCCCTGGCCGAGCCCTACCCCAGCGGCCAGCCCATGCTCACCGAAATGAACCGCACCCTGCGCCTGCTGGCCATGGATGTGACCTTCTTGCTGGCGGCCCGCCAGCCCACCACCGCCCAGCAGCGCCAGCGCCAGATGGGCGACAAGCTAACCCAGCTGCTGGGGTTCTGCGAGGCCCTAGAGCAGGCCATTGCCGCCGCCGCCCCCGATCCCTAACGTCGACATCTGGCCATTGATGGGCCGTCACCGGGCCGTCAATAGCCCATCAATGGGCCA
>DATIVG010000096.1:0-13460 GCA_035466075.1 Nodosilinea sp.
AACCTACACAAACTCAATGCTGGCCAGGTGCAGCCTGCCCTGGGGGGCCTGGTCAAACACCAGCTCCACCTGGGTCACCGCCGCCAGGTCGATGCCCCCAAACTGGCCCAGGGGAATGCGCAGGGCGCTGGCGTAGAGCGGGGCCGTGGCCCCAGCCACCGGGTCGGCCTCAAACTGCCCCAGGGCGGGCACCGTCGCCGGAATTTCGACCCGCGCCGCTCGCCCCTGCCCGTCGCGCAGCACCACCGCAAAGGCGGGCTGCTGGGGCGGCACGGCCCAGGCCGGGTCGGGCACCAGACGCAGCTCCAGGCTGGCAAAGCGGCTGATATCATCGCTGAGCGGTATCCGCAGCCATTCGGTGGGGGTCTGCCAACCCACCGTCAGCAGGGCCGGAAACTGGGGGTAGGGCCTTGCCGGTTCGCAGTCGCTCAGGGCCGGGCAAAAGCTCGCCGTCAGGCCGTCGCTGAGCACCGGCTGGGGGCCATTATGAGGGGTATTGTGGGAGTCAAGCGGCTGGGCCGCAAAGACGGTGCGGCGCTGGGCGGTAGGCATTACCAGGGTGGTGCGCACCGGCTGCCCAAACAGGCGGGCGGGGGCGGCGCGGTTGGGGGCCAGCGCCACCTCCGCCAGGGCTGCCTCCGCTGGGTCAGACCAGACAGTGCCCAGAAAGGCAGGAACGTACTGGCGAAGAAAGTCTTCCTGGGCGACCCGCGACAGGCGCTGGCGGGAGCGCTGGGGGTTGCACAGGGGCGCGTTGTCGGGCTGGCGGTAGTAGTCGTCCTCAGCGACGGCGGCGTTGAAGTAGTTGTGGTTGGCCCCCGGCAGCAGCAGGCCCAGGGCCGGGGTCTGGCGGGGCTGGTGGCGGGCGGTTTCGAGGTAGTAGAGGCTGCTGAGGTCAAAAATGTCGCGATCGCACCCCCCCGCCAGCACCACCGTGGGCAGATCGGGCAGCTGGTAAGCATCGGGCCGCTGCCCAAGGGCATAGCTGCGGGTGGGGCTGACCAGCACCAGGGCGGCCATGGGGCCCAACCCTGAGGCCGGATCCGCCGGTGCCGCCGCTCGACGGAGGGCGCTCAGGGCCGCCGCCCCGCCCCCCATGGAGTGGCCCACCAGCGCCAGCCGCCCCAGGTCAACCCGGCCCGTCAGCGATCGGCCAAAGCCCACCTCCTCGCCCCGGTGGGCCAGCGCCAGTCGGCTCAGGTGGGCATCGAGAATTTGGCCGCTGCGCTGGTCGGCCAGCTCATTGCGGTTGTCGGCGGTGGCCCCATAGGTTTCGCTAAAGGCCCCGTTGAGATTGGGACTCAGCACTCCGTAGCCCACCTCGGCCAGGGCCTGGGCCAGGTAGGCAAAGCCCAGGTCAAAGCGGGTCTCGGTGCCGGGGGGGCAGGGCCACTGGCTGGTGGCCTCGGGCTGAAAGTGGCAGCCCCCGTGGCGACCGTGGAGCACAACCACCCAGGGCACCGGGGCCGCGCCGGGGGGATGTGCGATCGCACCTGTCAGCGGCAGCGGCATGGTCTCAAACTCGGCGGCTACCCCCTGCTGTGCCAGGGTCGTCTGGCCCAAATCGTAGGTTGTCACCAGCGGAAACGCCGCTAGATCAGGAGTCAGGGTAGGAGCGGGGGGCGGCACAAACGCCTGCCCCGGCCGCAGCGAACTCAGCAGAGCCCACAGCAGCCCCAGGGCCACCCAACCGCCCAGGCGAACCCAGGCCCCAGCTTTCCCAGCCTTAGCCATGGAGTAAATCAGGAAAATAACCTGGCCGCTAGGGAGAACCCCCTGGGCTGTGAAACGCCCCAGAGCAAGGGTTGCCCCTAGTAGCCGTAGCTCCAGCGGGCTCGGTAGCCGCGCACATCAATGTGGGTAAATACCGACGAACTGGCCAGACCGCCACGGCTGCCCCACCAGCCATTCAGCCGGGCGTAGACATCAAAGCAGCGCACGCCGGGCACCACAAAGTCCACCGCATCCCCGGACAGGTGGCGCGACATCGAGGCCCCGCCCACGGCGGCGTTGGTGGCCGGGTCACGGTACCAGGAGTTGATTTGCAGGGGCTTGTCGCCGTACATTTTGCGAATTTCTTCCATCACGTCGGCCACTTTGACAATGTTGTAGATCACCCCGGCATTGGCCGGACGGCGATAGGCCCCGGTGGAGCGGTTGACGTGCAGCGCCTCCCCCCAGGTAAAGTGGCCCCGCACTCCATAGCGGTTTTTGGGCTGAATGGGGTCGTTGGAGTAGTAGGTGCCCGCAAAGCCAGGGAAGGTCAGCGCCACCCCCCGGTCGGCGGGGTTGGTGGGCTGCCCAGGCCCCTGGTCGTTGGGGCGGTTGCCGATCTCGGTGCCCGAGATCTGAATGTCGGGGATGTAGGCATGCCAGGTGGTGCGGTTTTGGGAGCCCAAAAAGGCCCCCTGGAGGGCCACCCGCACGTGGTTGTCGGCGGGCTGGGCGTAGGAGTTGAGCAAAAACACCGTGCCCTTTTTCACCAGCACCTTGTCTGCGTCTGAGAGCTGGCTAGAGGGCACCGGCTGGGCCTTAAAAATGGTGTCGCCCGTCACTTCCAAGGTTTGGCGGTTGCCTTCGATTTTGGTGTCGGGGCTGTAGACGTACCACTTGGTGTTGACCTCGGCCCCAACAATGGCGTCGGCTAGCTCCACCTCATAGTGATCGCCGGCGGCAGGCTTAAAGGCCAGCAGACTGAGCTGGCTGCCGTTTTTGACAAACACCTTTTGGGCTTCGCCCAGCTGTGATGAGATCTTGGGCTCGGTCTTAAAGAGCGTATCGCTGATCACCCGCAGCCGAATGCCGGTCAAAACGTCGATATCTGGGGTGTAGACAAACCAGGTGCGGTGGGTTTTGTCGCCCAGGGTGGGCTCCCGCAGCTGCACCTGCCAGTGGTTTTTGCCCACGTCGATGTAGTACTGAATGTCGAAGGTGGTGCCGTTGGTGACCAGCACTTTTTCGGCATCGGTGAGCTCGCTGGCCAGCTTGGGCTGGAGCTTGAAGTAGGTGGTGCTCTTGACCCGCAGGGTCAGATTGTTGGGGGAGGGGGAGGGGGCTGGCGGCGGGGTCTCTGCCCCAGGGTCGGGTTCGGTTGGGGTGCCGCCCTCGGTGGGGGGCGGGGTTTCTTCCTCGGGCGGGGGCGGGGGAGTGCCGCCGCCCGCCTGCTCGGGCTCGGGGGCGCCAGTGCCAATCGAGACCGTCATGGCCAGGGGGGCGTCGGAGCGCAAAAACCACTCCCGCATGCCCTCGACGTTGAGCACCTGTTCCTTCGGGTTGGCCGAGGAGGGGCGTTTCTGAATGCGGGAGATCCACTGATTTCCCTGCATCAGGTAAAAAGCTTCATCGGTTTCCTTAACCCAGGTACCCATGGTGATCACTCCCGTAGACACAGCGGCGGTGGCCAAGCTGGGACCGCCACCTAGGTATGAATAGTAGAGTCTAATAGCCGATGTGGCGCAGTTTTATGGCTCAATCTGGCAGGTTTTGTTGCCTGGCCCTGGGCCTAATCGCGGGCTGAGCCCAGAATTTGGGCGGTGAGGTCGGTCTGCCCGGTTTCGAGCCAGCCCAGAGCGGCCAGGTCGGGGGTGGCTACCCTGGGCTGGCCGCCCCAGAGGTGCCCCCAGCTCTGGTAGATCAGCGGCAGGGCGCTGCTGCCGATCAAGAGCGCAATCGCAAGGCTGAGGGCGCTATCAACCCAAAACCAGTGAAACAGGGCCATGCACACCGCCCCGACAATTACCCCCACCGAGCTGGCCAGGTCGGCCACCACGTGCAAAAACGCCCCCCGCAGGTTGAGTGAGGCCTCGCCCGACCCGTGCAGCAGCCACACCCCAAACCCATTGATGCCCAGACCCACCAGGGCGGTGGCCAGCATCGGCCCGCTGACCAGTGCCGTTGGCGGGGCGCTGAGGTGCTGCCACGCCTCCAGCGAAATCAGCCCGGCCAGGGCCAGCAGCCCCACGCCGTTGATCAGCGCCGCCACCGCTTCCAGGCGGGGCTGGCCGGGGCGGGGGCGGGCCAGGGTGAGTCGGGTCAGCCAGCTGGCCGACAGTGCCAGCGCGATCGCACCTACATCGGTCAGCATGTGCCCCGCATCCGACTGGAGCGACAGGCTGTGGCTGGTGCTGCCCACCAGCCATTCCACCACGGCAAACCCCAGCACCAGGCTCAAAAACAACCCCAGCCGCCTGCGATCGCGGCTATCAAAACCGCAGCGACAGTCGCGGGCATGGGCTGAGTGCGAAGAGAAAATCATGGGCAGACAGCGGGTTTCAGACCTTAACAAGTTGCCTAGCATTCTGGCACAGCGCCAAACCGTTAAGTGTTTTCAGTAGACAATTTCACACACCCTATCCTCTGTAACTCCACCTTTTCCACTTCCCCCAGTTCAATTCAAAACTCAAAACTAAAAACTCAAAACTCCACTCCCCCACCGCCTAAAATCCTAGTCATCCCCTACCCCGCCAGAGCCCATGCCCACTCTCAAGCTAATGCTGGTGCGCCACGGCCAGTCCGTGGGCAATACCGAAGGCCGCATGGAGGGCCAGATCTCGACCGGGCTGACGCCCCTGGGGGAGCAGCAGGCCTGGCGGCTGGGGCAGCATTTGGCCGCCACCGGCTGGCAGCCAACCCAGATCTATTGCAGCCCTCTGGGGCGCGCCACCGCCACCCTGGCGGCCCTGGTGGCTGGGTTTGGGGGCTCATCTCCTGCGGCCTCGGCCGCTGGGGCCGGGGGGCAGCCCCAGCCGGTAGATTTCCCCGCTGCCGTGCCCCTGCCGCCGGGGCCAGCGGTACCCCTGGCCTTTAGCGATGACCTGAAGGAATACGACGCGGGCATTTTTACCGGGCTCACCTGGGCGGAGGCCCGCGATCGCACCCCCGACCTCTGCCATCGCCTCGAAACCAGCCTCGACTGGCAGCCCATTCCCCAGGCCGAAACCCTGGCCCAGGGCAGCGCCCGGGCCCAGCGATTTGTCGATCACCTGCTCAGCCACCACCGCAACGGCGATCGCATTCTCGTCCTCAGCCACCACTGGATCTTGCAGCACATTGTGGCCCGGCTGCTGGGCTGCGATCGCGCCTGGGGTCTGCCCATAGACAACACCGCCTGCTTTGAGTTTTGGCTCGATCACAACCGCTGGAATCGCCCCGGCCTCGACCGACTCAACACCGAGCTATGGCAGATCAAGCGATTCAACGACACCCGCCACCAGCTCACCGCCCCAGCGGTCAAAACTGAAGCCGCGCCTCCAAAATAAACGCGTCGGTGAGCTGGGGTACCCCCGCCGAGGTGGCGGGCTGAAGCCGCAGCCGCCGCTTGACAACGCAGCTCACCAGGTCATCCACAGCGCTGTTGCCCGTGCTCTGCAACACCCTGGCGTCAGAAATGTCGCCGCTGGGCTCCACCCGCACCTGCATTTCCACCGTGGTGGCCACCATCCCCGCCAGCAGCGCGTCGAGGTTGGCCAGGCCACAGCCCGAGGCCAGCGGTTGCAGCTCAATGGCGGCGCTCCCCAGCAGCTGCGGCGCCAGCTCAGGAATATCTCGCCCCTGCGGGTTGAGGCGAATACCCACCGGTACCACCTGGCCCCCCTGGGGCGACCCGGCGCCGGGGGCCTCGGCTTCGGCGGGCGGTGCCACTCCTGGGGGAGCGGGCGGCTGTACGGGAAGGCTTGGCGGGCTCTCCGACGGTGGCGCACTGGCCAGTGGGTCAGGCGATGGGGGCCGATCTGGGGGTGCGGAAGAGGGGGCCGGGGGCCTCGGCGGCGCAGGCGCGGGCGCGGGGAGCAGGGGCAGATCAGCCACCGGCGGCTGGGTCACCATGGGATCTGGCCTGAGGGGGGTGAGGGCCTCGGGGGGCACCGCCTCGGGGGGCACCGCCTCGGGGGGTGCCGCCTCGGGGATGGCGGCCTCTGGGATAGCGGCCTCTGGGGGTGCCGCCTCTGGGGGTGCCGCCTCGGGGGGCGGGGCTTCTGAACTAGCGGCCTCCGGGATAGCGGCGGCTGGCGGCGCGGCTGACACTGTGGCCGGGGCGGCACCCACCGGGCTGGTATCGGCAGGCAAGTTCACCAGCTGAATGGGGAGCGGGGCCACCGCCCCCTCTGGTAGCGTCGGCGTCTGAATCGAGAGCGTGTGCACCATGGCCAGGGCCACCCCGTGGGCTAGCACCGAGGCCACGGCGGCCAGGGGCCACAGCAGTTTGGGGTCGCGGTGGCCAGCAAAGGTGGTGAGAAACGTCGAATTAGCCATGGCTCGACCTGCCGGTGGGCACCCCTCAATAACTACAGCTAGCAGCAAGGCAAAACCACCCACCCATCCTACCCGTTGCGCCTGGCCAGAGGGGTATATTGACTGCATGGGGTCGCTCGGCCCAGACAACGGTTTGCCCCAGGGGCTCATGGTACAGACTAACCAAAACTCATTGCCTTCCCCCGCCGCCGCTGGCCCTGCAACGCAGGTGCGCCCCGCCCGCCTGGGCGATATCGACCTGCTGGCCGATATTCTCACCACCAGCTTCTACGATCACTCGGGGTGGCAGCGGTGGTTTTGCCCGTTTATTCGCATCGGCATTCACGAAGACCTCAAGCAGCGGCTCCGGTCGCAGTCGCCTCGCTACGCCTGTCTGGCCGCAGTGTCCCCGGTTCCCCTAGCCGCCCCCTTAGCCGCCGATGCTGCTGCCCCAACCGACCTGGCAGACGCCATTGCTGGCACCATTGAGGCCGCTTTGCGCCAGCCCTGGCCCTGGCAGGGCGATCGCCATGTATATATCTCCAACCTGGCCGTAGGCCACCGGTTTCGGCGGCAGGGCATAGCCCTGGTGCTGCTGCAATCCTGCGAGCAGCTGGCCCGGCGGTGGAACGTATCGGAGCTGCGGCTGCACGTCATGGAAGACAATCTGGCGGCCCAGGCGCTCTACCGCAAAGCGGGATTTTCGATGGTGCAGGCCGAGGAGTCGCCAGCCGTGTGGATGGGGCTCCAGGCCCGTCGGCTGCTGCTGCGCAAAACTCTGGTGCCGCCCCTGGCCCAGCCCTAGTGGTTTTGTAACCGGACAACTTTACATAAAACTCAAACTGCCAGGGGATAAATTTATCCCTGCTTCAGCGCAGCTAAATACTTCTGGGCGAGGGAGCCGGGCCTTTACCCTAGAATAAAAGCCTGGAAGAGAAATAGAGGTTCCAGCCAACGGCGCGGGCTGTGGTGAGGTAAGCGGTTGTCGCTATGATGTGGCGGGGATGATCTCCAATTTTGAGCAAAATCTATCGGGATCAGGCTACGGGGGGGCTTTGCCACAGCCCTACCGCTCGGCGGCCTCCAATCCTGCTTTTACCCCTGCTATCGCTGCGGTGAACCGCTTTTCGCCCTCATTTTTTGAGTCGAACCCGCTGCCGTCAGAAGACGATGACATTCTGGCTAAGATTCGTGGCGAGGAGCTGTGGGTGGTCAACAGCCGCCGTCGCAACGGGCTGATCATCCACAAGGAGTTTTACACCGAGTTTGCTGGCCCAGGGGCGGCCATTGGCGGTGGGCTCGATGCCGACTGCCGCGCGGTGATTCCCCTCGGCAGCCTGTCGCTGATTTCCCCGGACTCGGCCGAGGCCCAGCAAAAGGCGCTCAAAATTCGCCTGCAGTGGGTGCGCCTGACCCAAAATTTCACCGACAAGCCGGTGCCCATCGACCGCGCCCAGCTCATTTTGGAGCAGTTTAAGAGCTACTTTGACCAGAGCATTGTCGATCAGGTGCCCGATGAGGCCTTTGCCCTGCTGGTAGGGGTGTTGCCCTACACCGTTCGCCGCGCCCGTGCCCTGGTCTAGCGAGCTGGTATCTGGGCTCGATAACTTGCCGCCGCTGGGTGAGGGGTAGTGAACCACCGCACGACAGGATGCTCGGTGGCCTACTTCACCTGGGCGCAAAGGTTCCTGCTGACAGACTGGGGTAGGCCGCAATGGCAGACGGCGCAAGCAGCAAGGGGCCTACAGTTGCTGCATGTGGGCCAGGGTGCGCTGGTTTTCGGCGGGGGTGCCCACGGTGATGCGCAGGCCGCCACCGGTGTGGCGCACCAGGGTGCCCTGGGCTCGCAGCCCCTGAAACCAGTGTTTCAATCTGTCTTCCACCGATTGCCCCGGTGCCGTCGGAGGCCGCCCGTAGAGAAAGTTGGCGTCGCTGGGCCAGAGTTGGAGAGAGGTGTGCTGGGCGATGGCCTCGGCCAGCTGCTGCCGCTGCTGCTGAATCTCGGGCACCACCGCCAACAGTTCGCCCCGGTGGGCGAGGGCCAGCTGAGCGGCCGCCTGGGTGAGGCTGGGGAGGTTGTAGGGCAGCCGTACTTTCTCTAGCGCCTGGGTCAGTTCTGGGTTGGCCACGCTGTAGCCCACCCGGTAGGCGGCCAGGCGAAAGGCCTTAGAAAAGGTGCGCATGACCACCCAGTTGGGGCGGTTGAGCACGGCGGCCACGGTGGTCTGCTGGCTAAACTCAAAGTAGGCCTCATCCACCACCACCAGCACGTTGGGCGGCAGTGACTCCAGCCAGGCCAATTCGGCGGCGGTGAGGGCGTTGCCGGTGGGGGAGTTGGGGTGCACCATAAACACCACCCGCACAGGGGCTCCCTGGGGCTGGTCGAGGGCCTGCTGAGCGGCGGCCAGATCGACCGCAAAGGTGGCTTCACTGCGGCCCACCGACACCACCGGAATGCCCAGGGTGCGGGCCAGAATGCCGTACATAGAAAAGGTGGGGTCGGCCACCAGCACTGCGCCCTCGCCGCCGCCGCAGGTGGCAATCAGCAGTGAGCGAATCAGCTCGTCGGAGCCGTTGCCCACGGAGATGTGGTCGGCGGTGAAGCTAGCCCCCTGGGCCGACTCGGTGACGTACTGTGCGATCGCACCCTTAAGCGCCCCATGGCCGCCGTCCGGGTAGCGATTGGCGGCAATACCGTGGTGCAGCTGCCAGGCCAGCTTTTCCTTGAGGGCCTCCGGCAGGTCGTAGGGACACTCGTTGGTGTCGAGAATGTCTAAAAATTCTGGGGCTGGGTCCGTGGCCGCCTCAACGTGGGGGCTATAGGCCGCTAGCTGAACCACCGCCGAACGCAAAAAGGGCAAAGCCATGGGGAACGCAAGTGCAGTAACCCCCCCATTATTGCAGAGCGGGTGGGGCGGGTAGGGGCGCGGGCATTAGCGGTATACTTTTGCCAGCCCGGATCCCCTAGCCAGAGCCATATAGTTGACCTGGCGTGCTCAATCGGCTGCTTTTAAGTCAGCAGAGTACACTGAGAAAGGTAAACGCTTAGCCGCTAACCGCTGCAAAATCAAGGCCCCAACCGCAGACCACCATGCTAGATGCACTGATCATATTTTCATTTATCCTGGCCGGGGCGGGCATTGGGTTCTACAGCATTGACCTGCTGCCCCAGCCGATTTTGCAGCAGGTAACCAATATTGAAGCCCTCGGGGCAGTCACCGCCGTATTTGGTGGGCTAATTGGCACCGGCCTGGGCCTGGTCATGCAGACCAGCTATCGCCGCCTGGAGCGTCAGGTCAAAGAGCTGCCCCCCGATCGCATTCTCACGCGAGCCGTGGGTCTGGTGCTGGGCCTGCTGATCGCCAACCTGATGCTGGCACCGCTGTTTTTGCTGCCCATTCCTTCAGAGTTTGGCTTTATTAAGCCCATGACCGCCGTACTGGGCAGCGTGCTGTTTGCCGTCTCTGGCATGAACCTGGCCGATACCCACGGGCGCTCGCTGCTGCGGCTGATCAGCCCCAGCACCCTGGAGTCAACCCTGGTGGCCGAGGGCACCCTCAAGCCCAGCAAAACTAAGGTGCTCGACACCAGCTGCATTATTGATGGCCGCATTGAGGGCCTGCTGGGCACCGGCTTTTTAGAGGGGCAGCTGCTGGTGCCGCAGTTTGTGCTGCAAGAGCTGCAACAGGTGGCCGATGCCAGCAACGACCAAAAGCGCGATCGCGGTCGCCGCGGTCTCGATGTGCTCAACCGCATTCGCGAGTCGTACCCCAACCGCCTGCTGATCAACTCCGTTGACTACGACGACATCCCCACCGTCGATGCCAAGCTGGTGAAGCTGGCCCAGGAGCTCAACGCCATGCTGCTCACCAACGACTACAACCTCAACAAAGTCGCCAGCTTCCAAGATGTGGAAGTGCTCAATATCAACGATCTGGCCCAGGCTATTCGCCCCGCCTACCTGCCCGGCGACGACATCGATCTGAAGATTCTCAAAGAGGGCAAAGAGCCCTCCCAGGGGGTAGGCTACCTCAACGACGGCACCATGGTGGTGGTCGAAGAGGGCCGCGACTACATCGGCGAGGAACTAGAGGTGGTGGTGACTGGGTCGCTGCAAACCTCTGCGGGCCGCATGATCTTCGCCCGTCCTAAAACCTCAATGGTGGCGTCATAGCTGCTCAGCAAAGTCATCCCAAACCCTACTTAAGAGAGAGAAATGATGGGCCTAGAACAGACTTTAGCTGAAAAGTTTCAGCGTTTAGGGCCTCAGCAGCAGCAGGATGTTTTGACATTTATTGACCTACTGCAAGACCCTATTATTACTCCGCCCACCGAAGACGAGCTAAAGGTGGTAGACGCGATCATCGCCCGTGGCATTGCTCGTGCACAGATGATTGAGCCCCAATCACCTGAGTTAGTTTGGCAGCGCTTCGATGCTGTCAGACAACGTCTGGCCAACCACAGCAGTATTTGGTAGACAAGGCTGCAAGGTAGTGGTGTGTGCTAAAAGTCGTTATTGACACATCAGTTTTTGTTGCAGGGCTTCTCAGTCGCAACTCTGACTCAAGCTCATTTCAACTTTTAGAAAGCTGGAAACGGCAGACATTTACCCTGGTCATTTCTCCTCAGCTACTGAGAGAGTTGGTTGTGGTGCTTTTGCGCCGAAATATTCCCGAAGCCGACCTAGAGTATCTGGTAGAAATCATTAGTCTGATTGCCCTACAGATTTCTGGTGCTTACGAAATGACTATGCTGGATGACGTTGACCCAGACGACAACAAATTTCTGGCGGCGGTCTACGAAGCAAAAGCTAATTTCTTGATTTCCCTAGATAACCTGAGTTCGGGATAAGAAATCGCTGAAACCCTTGAGAACGGGCAATAGTACTAATTTGCCAGTTTTTCAACTGTCTCAATAAGGTTTAGTAATGAGAAAATTCTTAATTGCGAGGCTTGTTGAGAAAAACATTCGGAGCTTAATAGCTGAAAGCACTGGCAATAAAGGCTCTAGCCATAATCCGTGGGAATTGTAGCCTAAGGCTTAACCCGAACTCAGGTTAGATAGTGATCTGCTCAATCTCAAGTTTTTCTACGGCACCCAAATTCTTACTCCAGCTATTTTCCTGACTTTTTTAGCCGATGGACGAGCCTAACCGCTGAAGGGCAGCTATGGGGTACGATCAGCAACGGCTTTTCACTACTGCTGCCATGACTGCCCGCATTGAGCTCACCGACGCTGCCCCCCACCAAACCCTCACCCTGGAGTTCCCCGGCGATGGGGTGGCGCTGCGAGGCCGAGTGCAGATTCCGGGCGACAAGTCGATCTCTCACCGGGCGCTGATGCTGGGGGCGATTGCCCAGGGCGAAACCCGCATTCAGGGGCTGCTGCTGGGGGAAGACCCGCGCAGTACCGCCGCCTGCTTTCAGGCGATGGGTGTGACCCTGTCGGCGCTCGAAGACGAGTGGGTGACGGTGCAGGGGGTGGGCCTGGGCCATCTGCAAGAACCCGCCGACGTACTCAACGCTGGCAATTCGGGTACCACCCTGCGGCTGATGCTGGGGCTGCTGGCCAGCCATCCCGATCGCTACTTTGCGGTCACTGGGGATAGCTCGCTGCGATCGCGCCCCATGGATCGCGTCATTCAGCCGCTCAGCCAGATGGGAGCAGCAATCTGGGGGCGGCAAAACAATCGCCTTGCCCCCCTGGCGGTGCGGGGTACAGCCCTCAAACCGATTCACTACCGGTCGCCGGTGGCCTCGGCCCAGGTGAAATCCTGTCTGTTGCTGGCCGGGCTGATGACGGACGGGGCCACCACCGTCACCGAGCCCAGCCTGTCGCGGGATCACAGCGAGCGCATGCTGCGGGCCTTTGGGGCCGATATTTCGGTCGATCCGGAGACCTGTAGTGTCACCATTCACGGCCCCGCCACCCTCACCGGGCAAACGGTGGTGGTGCCCGGCGATATTAGCTCCGCCGCCTTTTGGCTGGTGGCGGGGGCGATTACCCCTGGCTCGGATTTGGTGATTGAGAATGTCGGCATTAACCCCACCCGCACCGGCATTCTCGATGCCCTGCAAGCGATGGAGGCCGACATTACCCTCGAAAACCGGCGGGAGGTGACGGGGGAACCGGTGGCCGACTTGCGGGTGCGCCACAGCCGCCTCAAGGCCGCCCACTTTAGCGGCGACCTGATTCCCCGCATGATCGACGAAATTCCGATTTTGGCGGTGGCGGCCCTGGTGGCCGAGGGCACCACGGTGATTGCCGACGCGGCGGAACTGCGGGTAAAAGAGTGCGATCGCATCGCGGTGATGGCCAGCCAGCTCACCCAGCTGGGGGCCCAGGTTACCGAGCAGGCCGACGGTCTGGAAATCAGCGGCGGTGCCCACCTGAAGGGATCCACTGTTGATAGCTACAATGATCATCGAGTGGCGATGAGCCTGGCCATTGCCGCCCTGCGGGCCCAGGGGCCGGTCACCGTCCAGCGGGCCGAGGCGGCAGCGGTGTCTTACCCCAGTTTTACGGCCACCCTGGCTCAGCTGTGCGGCCTGGGCGAAGTTGATGGCTAAACCATGACTTAGACCGTTACCTTGGGCACACTCTAACCAGGTCCTTAGGCCAGGCCCCAGCGGCTCGGCCCCAGAGGTCAAGCCAGCCGCCCAGCCCCCCAGGCCGGGCACCAGCGACGGCTTTAGGGCTCGACGTTTAACAAATTGATGTGGCAACCGTTGAGAAACTTTGTCAATAGCCTCACCACCTATATGGCCCTCAGCCCCGACATGGTCGCTCGCGGGAGGGTCAACCAGTGGCTGCGATCGCGCCCCTGCCTCACAGCCGACGAATGGTTTCGCCGCCACTGGACCCCGCCGGCCGTGCCTCGGGCCCTGCCCAAGCCTTTGATCGACTTTGCCTACCAGCAGCTACAGGCCTACTCCGGCCTCGAAATAGGCCGCGTACAGCCCAGCGATCTCTTAGTCGAAACCCTGGCCTTCCCAGCGGTGTGCTGGTTTGACTGGGGCCTCACCCTGTGCGACGACTTTTACAACACCTTTGGCCTCGACATCAGCGAACACTTTGACGAAACCCAGCTCATGACCTGCGCTGACCTGATTGGCTTTTTGAACCAGCAGTTGGAGAGCGGAGGGGTAGGGGAGTAGGGGGGTGATGGGGTAGGGGAGTAGGGGGGTGATGGGGTAGGGGAGTAGGGGAGTTATGAATTTTGAGTTTTGAAC
>DATIVG010000097.1:0-11779 GCA_035466075.1 Nodosilinea sp.
GCGATGAGTTTGCCCAACGGCACCTCTGCGGGTGTAGTTCAGTGGTAGAACGTCAGCTTCCCAAGCTGAATGTCGTCGGTTCGAGTCCGATCACCCGCTTTAAGCCTACGTTTATGAGCTTAATATTCAGAATTTTACCTATCTTAGGCCATGCGGTGGCAAAGTTGAGCTGGAGACACATCTACTAATGTGATCTTGCCCATTGAGTACTTGCTGGCGGATATACAGTAGTTTTGGCGTCATAATTCGTGGGTTGCATGGGTAGCCATGGCTGAGCCACTAACTGCTCTCCTTGAGTCTGCCGGTGTAGTGGATATAGCTGTCTATGCGATTTAGTCAAATCACGACTGGTTTATTAAGCTTGCATCTACTGCAGGCTTAGTAAATTCTCTCAGTGATTGGCGAGTCGTCATCGTGACAACTGCTCTGTAAAGCACATACAAAATCTTTTTCTCAGAGAAATAAGTCGTTAAGACTTTATTGTTTAATACAGAAAGAAGCCATATGTCTGGGAATAACTATTCCTCGATGCCTGTGGCCTACCTTGCTCAATCAAGAGCCGCTATAATAATTTCTAGAGCATCCATGCCATATCCTTTCGACAACTCTTAGGCCTATAAGTTGTTTCATCAAGTTAATTGAGTTAGCTTTTATCGTTTTAGTGAAAAGATGGCAACAATATTTTTTTTGGATGAACCGCTTGTACGAGGGCTTGTATTTTTTTAACTCAAGCTGTACTGCAAAGCTCTTTACAGATAATTCATTTGAACAGTAGTTTATATTTCTATAGGGTTATGGAAGCACAAAGAATTACCTTTAACGGGAACATCTTGATCTCAGAGGATAGGCTCCATTTCTTCGAGGAATGCTTCGCAGTTTTTGGCCTGATGTTTTATGCAGGCACATTTAGCTTTGCTGCAGATAACTCTATTGCTGTGATACCTGCATTGTTTATCACACTGATGCGCTATGGAATTTATGCGTCCTCGCTATTGTTGCTAGCGTTTCGCTTTAAGGGATCGTTAAAGACAGCGCTCAGCAACAAATGGGCTTTGGGTTTAGTTTTCATTACCATCGCTTCTTATCTGTGGTCTACCGATCCTGCCTATGCACTAAACTCTATTGCTAGAGAGTTCATCCCCATGTTCTTGTTTAGCCTGTATCTAGCTTCTAAGTTTACGATTAAGCAGCAATTTAAAATTATTTCCTGGACTCTAATAGCTGTATTTTTATTTTGTGTCGCACTGGTTTTTGTTATGCCGGGTGTGGGTGTCCACACGGTAGGGCCATTCATCGGTAGTTGGAAGGGAGCATTTGCTGCCAAAAATGAGTTTGGCGCTCACTCAGCAATTACACTCATTGTACTTTTTATGCTTGCAAACTACGCGCAGCAAAGGCAGGGTTGGGCGTTTCCACTATTTGGCTTTTGTTTCGCTGCTATTTTGATTAGTAGTTCTGTCACTGCTCTGGTGTTATCGGTCGTAGGGCTATTTTTGACCGTAGCCTACAAAAAGTTTTCTTGGATGGGCAAGCGCTCCGTCTTGCTGGGTAGTGTTTCTACACTTTTAGTGTCAACCTTCTCGTATGTCTTGCTAACTAACTGGGTTGATATACTTGGTTTCTTTGACAGAGATCCAACGCTATCGACTCGCACCCTAATATGGGGGTTGGTGATTGACTCTAAAATTCCGGACAGACTCTATCTCGGCTACGGAAGAGGTGTTTTTTGGGCGACAGATAGTCTGACAGCAGGGTTTGAAAGAGTCGCTTACCACGTTCCAGCTCACTCTCATAATGGGTTTTTAGATTTAGTTCTGGATATTGGGCTGGTAGGGTTCATAGTTTTCTTGGTTACGTTCTCTATTACTTACTTGAGAGCGGCAAGACTTGCCTATGATTTTAAGCAAGCTGCCTATCTGTGGCCACTCATATTTCTGTCAATGCTGGTTCTTTTCAATACGTTTGAAAGCTACCTGGCTAGATTGGTAAGTCTTAACTGGGTTGTCTTTATGACAATCGTGTTTTCCTTAAGCCGCAGGCCCTTATCAGTTGATTAGTTGCTGCACTAAATCTTGTCTATTTATCTTCAACCTATGGGTGTAATGTACCGCAGTACCCCCATAGGTTTCTCAAGACAAATACAGAAATAGAGATTGGGAGGACTGGGCTAAATGACTCAGCTTGCGGTTGAGCCGTAATCATGACAACAGCAAAGGATGGTACGCTATATGGCTTTGCTCTGTTTTAAGTAGATACTCTGATTAAACGATGCTGTAGAGTGTGTTGTAATAAAGCCAACGCACCGCTGGGTTTGGGCCTAGTGCGTCACGCCAAGCGATGACCTACCCTGCGAAAATTAATGTGTTTATAGCCATCGCCATCAGGATTAGAACATTCTCTACAGCCGTCTGATGGCGATGGCTATAAGCCAGGGCGCTGCCCCAGTTTTGTGGTTGGTCATTGAACTGTCCTAAGCGAACTGGCCAAAGCTATAAGTTGATTTCTGGATAAAAAATACCACCGTAGGATGGGCCAAGGGCTTTGCCCATAGGGGCTATCGGTCGATGGGCACGCAAGCTTTGCCTATCCTACCTGCATTGGGGGGAAATCTTTGCCGGAGATTGCCTAAGTCGACGGTTGATTTTGACGTACCGACGGCAAGCTATACCAGGGCAAGTCAGGGTATTCATGGTGCTCCCAATGGTAGCCAAAGTGATAGCAGGTCAACAGTGAAACAACCAGCGGATAGTTGCTGCTAACGGCATGGTGCTCGCCCCCAGCCGTCTCTGAGCGATGGGGCAAGTATGTGCCGAAGAAAAACAGCTGCATTGAGCTGAGCACGATCGGCAAAAACCAAAACAAAAATAGATTGGCAACAGCAATCTGAAGCCCAAAACTACCAACTAGAAAGATGGCAATTATTTTGAACAGCATGACTGTTCTCTCCTGGCTATCCATATAGCCGTCCATAAATCTCCAGTACCACAGAAAAAAGCTGCAATTAATACCATCGTGAAAGTCGGGGTCTTGGGCCTGACCCGGGTATCGGTGGTGCTTCCAGTGGTTGAGAGAAAGCTTCCGGTAAGACAACAGGGCATAGAGCGTGACGGCTAGCCGCCCAATGCTGTGATTTAGGCGACGATTGCTGGGCACGACCACCCCATGAATGGCGTCGTGAGCCAAAATAAATAGACCAGTTTGAATATAAGTGCGCCCTAAAATGGCAGGCAAAATCCATAGAGCGTTGTGCTGAGCCAGGTCAACTAATAGGAGCGATCCTAGGCTAAAAATCCAAAGCAACAAAATAACTGAGGCAATTAACACTCCTGTTAAAGAAGCTGGGCGTGGATCATGCCGCATGTAAATCGGTCTCGCTAAGCAATATCGTAGTCTCTCCGCCCACTCTACCAAACTCTGGCTCTGGACCCGGCGTCATCTCAATAATATAGAGCCAAGTCTCAGCTTCATATTTGCAGCTTTTCACCGACCCTTCGCCCCCCAAAAAGCTAACCTGTTGGGCCTGGCAAAAGCTAGGTAATCGAATCAATTCCTTATCCATACAACGACCTATAGAGTACCAACCTCGAATCACATTACCCCGATTCCCCAACGGCCAAACCGTAGGAGCATAGCCCTCGCCGAGCTAGAGGCTCGACTGCCTTCGCCCTGGTGAACTAGGGGCAGTCAAGCAGGGTTTAGTATAAGCACAAATTCAGGGTGATCGATGGATGTTTAATTACTGGATTGAATTGGTTGACCCCATCGACCCGATGTAAGATTCAGTAGCTTTCGAGTTAGTTCAGACACAAAAACTGCTGCTTCAAACACTGATACCAAATCCGAGTCACACAACCCCGACTCCAAAAAGCCAAACCGTAGGGATGTAGACATTCACCCTGCTAAATCGGCGGTAGCCAAGTAGGACTGAGAATAGGGTACTAAGGTATGCTGCTCGGCTGGGGGGGCCGGCTCATGGGGCAGCATTGCGCCAGTTTTTCAATCGCCCTGCCACTCCCGATCCTCCAGCTCTTTCTGGGGCAGCAGCAGCGTGGCTTCAATCTCCTGACGAATGCTTTCGGTCACTTCACAGTTGCTGTTCAAACAATCGACCAGCAGCTGATTGGCGTCGTAGTAGCGCTTTAGCACCTGCTCTTGCTCGGGGCTAAACTGCCAGGGGTGGTGAATATTGCGGTACTCGGTAATTGAGCTCCGCAGCTGCTCTACCCAGGTCGCGTAGTTGTCCTGCCACCAGGCTTGCAGCCGCTCCTGGCTCTGGTGGGAGGGGGGGAGCTGCTCTCTGAGCTGCTGGATCGACTTATAAAAGCCGGTGTCGAGCACCATCGCCAAAATGTTGCCGAGCGCCTCACTACAGGCGTGGGCGTAGGCAAAATTCTGGCTGTGGTCGATGGCAAACTCTACCAGCAGACTCTCCAGGGCCGCATCTAAAAACACTCCCTGATCGAGGGTACTGGCTAGGGCAAACTGGTCGGCGGTGTGGGGGCTCTGGGCCAGGGCCAGATAAAAGGCGCGGGTGGTGGCCAGTTTCGGCTCAGCCGGAATCGCCTGGGATTTTTGGCTGGCCCACATCAAAAAATCTTGCAGGTGGGGGTCCTGGGCCACCAGGGCGTCGATTTCCTGCTTCATCAGCTGCACCAGGGAGTCGGCGCTGCGCAGCATGGCGGCGGTGAGCAAAAATACCTCGTGCCAGTGGGGGTCGGTAATGTGGCTGACCAGCCCGCCCAGGGCCTGCTCCAGCGCCCGCAGGTTGTGGGTGGCCACGATTTTGCGGGCGGTTAGATATTCCTGAAACGCCAGGTACGAAAACGAAAAAATGCCCCGCGCCCGCTCGATCAGCAGCCCGTGCTGGGCTTCGATCGCCTTCAGCATGGCCTCGCTTTCGAGCTGAAGCTCTTCGGGCTCCAGGGTCACGCCGGGCAGATTTTGCAGGTAGTCTTCGATGTACTGCTCAATGGTGCGCTGCTCAAAAAAGTACTGTCCCTGCTCAAAGGTGACGGCGGCCAGCTGGCTGAGCAGCCGCATTTTTTGGGGCAGCAAAAAGCCTCGGTAAACATCGTCGCGCTCTACGCCCTTGGTCTCATCCCACTTGCCCAGCAGCAGGTCGAGGCCCTGTTTATAGAAGGTCGTGCGCTTGCTGGGGAACTGCCCTTCGCCCTGAAACACCCAGCAGGCCAGGTGCAAAAACAGAGGTGTCACCACCAGCTGGCGAAACTGCCAGTTTTCAGGCCGCTCTAGTTTATCGACAAATTCGGCGGCCTTGGCTTCGCCCTGGGTGGTGGCGGCTTGGCCTAGGGCCACAAACCACTTCTGAACGAAGGTGGCAATCTGCGCCTGGCTAAAGGGGGCGATTTCCACGTCGGTAAAGCCGTGCAGAGTCAGCTTTTGGGCCGCCGTGCGGCACGACACCACATACCGATTGCGGTGGTATTTGCCCGAAAAGCTGCGAATTTCTCGCAGGACAGCGTTGATATCCTGATTGAGCACCTCGTCGAGGCCGTCTAGCAACAGCAGCAGTCGCCCCTCGGTGAGCAGCAGGTCGAGCTGGGCGGGGTCGGTAATGCCTGCGGTGAGTAGGGTTTGGTAGATGTAGTTGAACAGGCTAGGGTCGTCCTGGCGTTTGGCCGTTTCGGCAAACTCCCGCAGGGCGATAAACAGGGGCACCTGCTCGGGGGCAAATTCGCCCTGGTTACACTGCACGGCCAGGTGCTGCAAAAAGGTGGTTTTGCCCACCCCCGGCTTGCCCAGCACCCGCAGCTTGCCGTGGGTCTGCACCGCTTCGACGCCGGGGATTTGGGACTGGTCGATGGCGCTGAGACCAACCCGATCAAACTCGGTGGGGGCCAGGCTGTTGAGCTCAGTAATTTTTAGACATTGCCGGTTGGCGACGGTTTCGAGAATGTTGACATCGACGTAGATGTCGTCCAGGTTGACCGGGTGGCTAATGTCGAGCAGTTGCAGAATGCCGCACTGGTGCTGAAGGGTGTCGTGGTGCTGCGATCGCACCTCCGCCACCAGCTCATCCACCGTCAGCGAGGGGGGGGCCAGCCGTTCACCGGGTTCAGGAAAGTCGGCGGGCAGATCGATGGCAATGTCACGCCAATCGAGATCCAGCACCTGGCAAACTTCCATAAACACCTGGCGATCCACCGGCTGCCCGGTAAAAAATCGCCAGATCGGCTGCCGGGTTTTGAGATTCACCTCTCCGGCCAAATTTTCCTGGGTCCACCCTTTGAGCGCAAACGCCCGTTTAGCCCGCTGAATACCAGCGGGCGAGGCCCTTAGCGATCGCTTGGCCATAGACTAAAAGGCTCATCTTAAAATGTGAATTTAAACGGAGACAAAAAACAGGTTTTTATTTGAGTTCAATCTTAGCGGGATTTGCCCAATTGAGTAGCCGCCGAGCCGACAATTTGCCCAGACGCTTCGCCAGCCTTGCGGCCTAGGCCGCCGGTCTAGGCTTCAATCACCACCCGCAGGTTGCCGCGCTTGCGCACCACCCGGCAGGCAGTGGCCTCCAGGGAGCGCTCAAACTCCAGATCGAGCAGGGTTTGGCCCACCTTAAAGTTGTTGATCGACATGTAGCTCACCGAGGGCGGCAGGGTGGGCTGCACAATGCGCAGGCAGTTGTTGGCCACATCGGGCACCAGATTTACCATGATCTGCAGCAGCTGAAACACCGTGCCCGTGGCCCAGGCCTGGGGCGAGCAGGCCACTGGGTAGCGCACGGGCCGGTTGGTGGGGGTGCGCTCAAAGCCGCAAAACAGCTCCGGCGGGCATTGGTAGGGTTGCAGGCTGGTCATGTCAAGAATCCCCTGGGCAATTTCCAGGGCCTGCTCGGTGTAGCCCAGGGCCCGCAGCCCGGCGGCAATGATGCCGTTGTCGTGGGGCCACACCGAGCCCACGTGGTAGCCCATGGGGTTGTAGGCGGGGGAGCTGCTGCTGAGGGTGCGAATGCCCCAGCCGCTAAACATATCGGGGGCCTGGAGTCGTTCGGCCACGCTGCGGGCCTTGTCGGGCGACAAAATGCCCAGCCCCAGGCAGTGGCCGGGGTTGGAGGTGATGCTGTCCACCGGCTGGCCCTCGCCGTCCAGCGCCAGGGCAATGTAGCCCTTGCTGGGCAGCCAGAAATCCCGCTCAAAGCGAATTTTGAGGGCCTGGGCCTCCTGCCGCCAGCGGTCGCGCAGGTCGGGGCGCTCCATTAGCTCGGCCAGGGGGGCGAGGCGCACCTTGGCGGCGTAGATGTAGCCCTGCACCTCAGACAGTGCGATCGCACCTGTCGCCAAATTCCCGGCGCTATCGACGATGCAGTCGCCCGAGTCCTTCCAGCCCTGGTTGCCCAGCCCCCCCGGCGATTTGCAGTGGTAGGTGCTGTAGCCGGTTTTCTCCAGGCTGCGGTCGATCCAGTCCATGGCCGCCAGGGCGTTGGGCCACAGGTCTTCGAGCAGGGCGCGATCGCCCTTCCAGGTGTAGTAGTCGGCGTAGAGCATCAGCCACAGCGGCGTGGCATCGACGGTGCCGTAGTAGGGGGTATGGGGCACCTCGCCACTGCGCGACATCTCCCCAAACCGCAGCTCGTGGAGAATCTTGCCCGGTTCTTCCTCGCGCCAGTCGTCGGTCTTTTGCCCCTGGTACTCCGCCAGCACCGTCAGGGTTTGGCGGGCCAGGGCGGGGTTAAACATCAGCGTTTGCATGGCGGCAATCAGCGAGTCGCGGCCAAACAGCGTGGCAAACCAGGGAATGCCCGCCGAGAGAATTTTGCCGTCGCCAAAGGTCTGCCCCAGCAGGTAGGTATCCTGCTCGGCCCGCTCGATGATCTGGTTGAGGGCCCGGTTGTCGGTGCGAATGCAGGTCACCCCCTCGCGCCACTGCTGCTCCTCCATGGTTTCGGCGGCCACCGCCTGGCTCAGGGTGGCCGGCAGACCCACCGTGGAGGTCGGGCTGCCGTCTAAAAAGGGTTGCAGGCGGTAGCCCAACACCTCGGTGCCGTGGGGCTGAAGCGCCACCCGCCAGATCGCCGTGTAGCCCTTCACCTGGTCGGGGGGCCGCTGGTAAAACTGAATCCGCGACTCCATCAGCAGCTGGTCGACGCCCTGGTAGGCCAGGGTGAGTTCATCGCCGTCGCCGGTCATCAGCCCCTCGTTGAACAGGGCCTGGGGCGGGGTAGTAGATTCACCGAGGCGAATGGAGCGCAGCAGGGTGCCGGTTTGCTGGCGCACCCGACCGCGAATTTCAAACAGGTCGGCAAAGTCGGCATCAAAGCTGAGGCTGAGCTCAAAGGCCACCGGCCGGGTGCTGTAGTTGGTCAGGGCCAGCTCCTCAAACAGACCCCCTTGCAGCACCAGGTCGCGCTGGATACCGATGGTTTCCGCCCGAATTTCCTCGCACTGGGCCGTGCTGGCAATGTAGGGGTTGGCGCACAAAACCGATAGGGCAAAGCCGCGCTGGGCGGTGCTGCTGAGCAAAATGGGCCGCTGGCCGTCCACCTGGAGCTCCAGGCGGCTGAGAAACCGCGAGTCGCGGCAAAACAGGCCCAGGCTGGAGATATCCTGGGTATCGCCGCAGGCAATGTTGCCCAGGGTGTCGGTAATTAAAAACAGGTCGTTGTCTTTGAGGGTGAGGGTGGGCTGCTGCCGCCGGGTGACGGTGCAGGGCCATTCTGGAATGGGCACCTGCTGGGCCGGGGCAAAGGTGCGCCCGTCGAGCTCCACAATGTCGAGGGTGGAGGCCGCAGCGTCAAACCCCAGCGCTCCCAGATTAGAAGACTCGGTCATGGTGATGTCCTTAGACTGCTTCAGGGGGTGGGCGGGTGTGGGGCGGGCTCAGGGGGCTGACCGATCAACGCTGACCACCTCGGGCCGTTCGGGGCGCAGGGGGAGCAAGCTGCGATCGCGGGTTTCATCCACCGGTGTGGCCCGGTGGCCCATCACCTCTCGGTACACCGCCTCGTAGCCATCGGTCATCCGGCCCACCCCAAAGTTCACTGCCACATGGTCGCGGCAGGCCTGGCGGCTGAGCTGGGCTACCCGAGCCACCGCCGCCACACAGTCGTCCACGTTAGCGCACAAAAACCCGGTTTTGCCGTCGGCCACCACCTCCGGGGCAGCGCCCAGGGCCATGGCAATCACCGGCGTGCCGCTGGCCATCGACTCGGCCATCACCAGCCCAAAGGGCTCGGGCCAGGTAATCGGAAACAGCATCGCCGTGGCCCCACCGATCAGCTCTTTTTTGAACGACTGGCTGACCTCCCCCAAAAAGGTAATCTGCTCGCCGTCAATGTGGGGAGCCACCTCCTGGTCAAAAAAGACCTCGTTTTCAAAATCGATTTTACCCGCCATTTTCAGCGGCCAGCCGCAGCGCTTGGCAATTTCGATCGCCAGCTGGGGGCCCTTCTCGGGCGACATGCGGCCCAAAAAGGCCAGGTAGGGCGGCTGCTCGGGGCGGGGGTAAAACTCAAACTGGTCGAGGGCAATGGCGTTGTACACCGCCGCCACGTAGTTGAGCCCCAGCTCCAGCCGCTGCTGAGACTGCGAGACCGTGACCAAATTTTGCCGCCGGTAGCGGCTAAAGATCTGGGCCGAGGCTGGGGTAAAAGGTCCGTGCAGGGTGTGCACCACCGGGGTTGTGCTGCGGTGGGCGTAGGGCAGCGCCGCCGCATCCATGTGGCAGTGAATGATGTCAAACTCGCCCGCGCTGGCAAATACCTGGCTCAGCTGCCGCTGTTCGTAGCTGTCGTAGGCCGGGGGCAATACCCCTAGCCTGCGCAGGGCGCGATCGCACCCCGGCCTCAGCTCCGCCTGGGTTTCCGAATCGCCCGAGGCAAATAGCGTCACCTGGTGCCCGCGCCGCACCAGCTCCTCCGTCAACAAACTCACCACCATCTCGGTGCCACCGTAGGCCAGTGGCGGTACCCGCTCCCACAGGGGAGTAACTTGAGCAACTCGCATAAGTACCTCTCAATTTAATAATCTGCAATCCATTGGTTTAGCCCCTGGCCCAACACCACTCTGAACCGGTAAATCTGCTAGGTTGCAGCGCAGCCATGGGTAGATGTGGGGCGGGCCTCTGTCACCCAAAGCGAGCTGAAAATGCTTAATAATGCTTAATTAAGAAAGCTGTTCAATTGCGTTCCATCGCCGCATTCTGTAACTGCGTTCCACCCTGCCGAAAGGCCTCGCTGAGCTAGGGTATGGCCTGCCCTTTAACTATGGAAACCGCAAAAGAAGCCAGCAAAAACCTTATTTTGTCGATGCAGTAAAACAAGGCAGAAAAAAGAGGCTTCTCAAAGCCAAACTATAGTTAAAATCTCCACTGCGTTCCTGCACTCAGCGTAAGCTCCATAGCTCATTTAGGCTATCTATCAAATAGCTGAAATAGGTAAATAGTTGAAATGAGCTTTACTTAGCGTTACTTTGTACCGCAGACTCTGCCTAACAGTGAAAAAAATACTCGATGTGGCAGGCTGTATGGCTTGGGTATAGCTGGTCTTGGCATCGTCGGGGCCTATTTGCCCAACCAGACAAACCAGCAGCCAGCGGCAAAATCACCCACCAGAGATGATTTTTTCTGGTCTCCAGGGTCGCGCCAGGGTTTTTTCTGCCAAAACTCTATCCACTGGACGATAGCTCCCGGTTTGGTGGGCTGCTATCTTAACGAAGCAGGTTTAGACAGAGCGCTTAAAGCCCTGTAACTTTTGTGTTTTCCAGCGTGAATTCGTCGTATTTTCCGTCAATTTTCTCTCTCTGGATGACTGAAAAGTTTGGTAACGTTTACCCCTATCTAAATCCGCCACGGCTCTCACCCTTGCAGACTAACCCGTAGGGGCTAAAAGCCAGGAACCAAAGCCTGGTTTACCTGGTTAGGGATCTCGCATCACCGGTGTTTCAGTGTCTTTCAGGCTGCGCTACTTTTGAGGCTTTACTATGCAAACTCGTCGAGATCGCCCCACCCGCAGCTGGACCCGTGGTAAGCAGGGCATTGCTAGCTTTTTTGTAATGTTTTCAGCGGTAGGGTTCTTGCTGTATCAGCTGATGGCCAAGGTGCTCTTTGCCTTTGCCGAGAGTCCCAGCATTGGTATTCGCAGTCTGGCAGCGGCGCTGTTTCCGATCCTGGTGCTTGTGTATTTGGGGTTTATCGCTCGACTGCAAATGCCGGTGCGGGAAAGCCGCTCACCGATCATCAACAACTTCATTGTCTTTTTGTTCTGGACCATGCTGGTGCTGGGCATTGATGCCAGCATTCAGCTAGTCAATCTGCCGGTGCAGGAGCTGCTGTATTCCTTTACCCTGGCTGCCATGCTCTGGCGCTACCGCTACCAAGACTCGTTTAAGTCGCTGATTGCCTGTAGCTACGGGGTTTTGGCCGGGGCGCTGGCGGCTATCATCATTTTTGGCCTCAACCCCATTGCCATGTAGCTGCTGAGGTGGCTGAACCCAGGTAATCCCTAATGCCTGTCGCTACATTTGTGCTTCCGTTCGGCAATCCCTAGCGGCCCATAGCGTGGCTCTGCTGCCGTCAGCTTCGGAATAATTGAAGTCATTCGCCAGGGAGTGGATGGTGCGATCGCACCATCCACTCCCTCGTCATACCTCAGTGCAGCAGCGGCACAGGCCAAAACTCGGGGCTATTCCCCCCCTTTGACAGGCTCCGGCAGCAAGAAAACATCGGCAAACACCGCTTTGGGGTCGGGGCGGCGGTTTGGGTTGGGGGCATCGTAAACCACCATCAGTCCGTCGTCGTAGCCCAGGCAAGGCAGCAGCGCCAG
>DATIVG010000098.1:0-25210 GCA_035466075.1 Nodosilinea sp.
CGCAGACTTTACCCAGGCGATTGCCCTCAAGCCCCACCTGCCCATGGCCTACGTGTACCGGGGCAGCGCCCTGCAAAAGCTCGGCGACCTCAAGGGGGCCGTGCGCGACTACAGCGACGCCATTGCCTGCGGCGACCCCATCGCCCTGCCCTACTGCTACCGCAGCGCCGCCTACCAGAGCCAGGGCGACCAGCAGCGCGCCATCGCCGATCTGGAACGGGCCAGCGCCTACCTGGAAGCCCAGGGCGATCACCAGGGGCTCACCTCGGTGCAGCGCACCCTGAGCCGGTTGCAGAGCATGGCCATGGGGCGGTAGAGGGCAACCCATCAATTCAAAACTCAAACCTTAAAATTCAAACCTTAAAATTCAAAACGTGGATTTAATCGCATCCCTATTGCCGGTGGGGGCGGCTTGGGGTTTGCTGTGCGCCCGGGTCAGCTCCTTCGGGCGGGGCTGCCTGGCCCCGACTGGAGAGGGTAGATCGACCCGCCCGGTAAAATAGCCAACCGATGGGATCGACTAAAACCTCAGCTAGCCCCTGGGCCAGAGCGCCGATTTTCAGAGCAGTTGGATTATCCCTCTGGCGGCTGAGGCATTGACTGAGCAGGTAGATTAGCCCTAGCCGAGGGCCGAAAAAGACCGCTGCCAGCAAGACCACCAGGCCAGGTGGCACCTCTCCACTCACCCCCAACCCCACCAGCAACCCCCAGCCCAGATCGCCCAGCAAGAGCAGTAAACTCAGCCCCAGGGCCATCGTTGAGCCCCGCCAAATGCCTCGGGCCAGCAGGCCATAGAGCGCGGCTATGAAAAGGGCAATCACCGCGCCCTGCTCCGGTGGGGTGATTGCCCCCAGCCCAGCCAGAGCTGCCGGTGCACCGGCCAGGAGAGCCCCGCTACCGGCTACGCCAAAGCTCATTCCCTTGGCTACCAGCAGACCAACCACAACACTGACAGCCGCAATCCAAACCATCCACCAGCCTGCCACGGTGCAGGAGGCTGAAACTGAAGCATGAGGTCGTCTGTGTCGCACCTTAGGTGGCTCCCGCGCTATGGATCTAGCCTTACCATAGTCAATGGTAAGGAGCACCGGCGGGTTAGACCCACACCTGAAGAATTCAGCTTACCAATGCTATGCGGTGCCGCCCCGAAAGGCCAGGCCTATGCTGAACCGACTGCAACGGCGGTTAACCCCCTGGCTGAGCAGTGTTGCCCTGTTTCTAACTGCCGCCACAGCGGGGTATGGGGCTTTTACAGTGGCCTTTGAAACGGCGACCATAGGCTGGTTTGGCCCTGGCGAACCAGTTCCCGACGGCATTGGTCAGGGCGTGGTGGCGTTTTTTGCGGCTTCTACCCTAGCGCTTGCCCTGCTAAATCTGGCCCTAAAACGCCCGCCTGCCTATCCGCTGATTGTGGCGGGCGGAATGACGATGACCTTTTACCTCTGGTCTCTGCTGCTGCGGGGAATGATGCAGGGGACGATATTGTTTAACGGGGCGGCCGCGATATTTTCGGGCCTCAACATTCTGCTAATTCGCGGCCTGCGAGTCGGCACAACCGGCGACGACCCTCCCTCTGGGCATTGGGTTAGGGTCGGGTCAGGGCTGCTCCTGCTCTATCTATTGGTCCCCTGGTCGGCCACAAAGCTCTCGCTCAAGACCGACGCAGCTAGGGAGCAGGCGGCTGTCGCCACCTTTGGCACGACCTATATCGCCGCCAAACGCACCCTCCAGACCTGCCCGGCTTTCCATCACCACATTGGCGGCCTGGGGGAGCTGACGGTTTCGCCCCGCCGGGGGGCTGTCACCGACAAACCCAACTATGCGATTGGCTCCTACCTGTTTCACTACAGCGGGCAGCAGAGCCAGGGATCGGTCAGCATTTCGGTTACCCAGAGCAAGGTCGCGGCCCCTAGCCCACACGAGTCACCCCCCTCTGTAGATGGGGCCCCCATCTTTACCTCTGATCTAATCTCGGTTGTCCGAGAGGGCGATAGCGACTCAACTCAAATTCGCTGTGATACCGAGCCCGCATCCCGTAACCCTGCATCCGATTGATGTCTTTTTTTGCGGAGCTTCTCGGAGAGCATCACGCCCGTACAGGGCTCCGCTACCGGACCCAACGGTACCTTTTAGAAAAACGGCTCAGCTGACGGCCGCCGCCTCAACCGCCGAGGCCGCTGCTAGAGGAGGCCTAAGGGCCAGGTATAGGCAGGCCCCCACCAGCGGGAGAGCCAGGACGGCGACCGGGATCCAGCCCTGGGTTAAACCCCGGCGGGCCATGTCGTCGCGCAGCAGCACCGGAAACAGCAGCCACAGGGCGCAAAAGTCGAGCGCCATGACGTGAATAAAGCGGCTGGTCTGCCACTGCTGCCAAAAATCGGGCCAGTCTCCTTTAAGTAATGCAAAGGCGGCCAGTGCGATCGCACCTGCCCCCAGCACGATCCCCAACCAGCGCGACTCCACCAGCCGCAGCAGCGGGCTCAGCGGGTCGCCAGGGCTGGAGTGGGGCTGCCGCAGGGCCAGGTAGGGCAGCAGCGCAAAGGCCCCCACCGCAAAAGCCGCCGTCACAAAAGGCCAGGCCCACAGCCGCTGCCCCCGGCCATCCACCAGGGCGACCGCCCCATAGACCGCCGGCCACAGGCCCATGGCATTGAACAGCGCCACCACCGCCGGGTTAACGCCATCCCAAGCGCCGGTGGAGAGACGCAAAATGAGATCGGCGGTCTCCGGGCGATCGGGCGGTGCAAGTATAAATGCATACAAAACAAACCCCAGCCACAGGCCCCAAAAAACAAATCGATTCATTGTCATTAAAGTGCTAAGTTTCTCACCAAAATATCAAACAAAAGCAACGAAGGAGGTTAGCCTCGAGAAAAGCAAATAAGCTGTATTCAAGCCGCTCAGCCCCCGGATAGGGCAATGTTAAAAAATAATTAATCACATTTTGAAGCGTAAACTTATGTTCCCGATCCCTTCATTAAAGAAGCGTAAACTTCACTCATAAACCTCATTTCCAGCACCGTTTTTATACTGTTCGGTTTTTATACTGTCCGTTAGTCAGCTGCCCCCCATTGGGATCATGTCGTGCCATTAATAGCCCCCCGTGAGTCGGCCCCTTCTCCGGCTCACCACAGTAGCATTATGCACATCCAGTATTTTCTAGAGCTCTACGAGGCCGGGTACCGCGACTTCACCGGTATCAGCCTGGCGGGAGCCGACTTTAGCCACCACATTCTCGTCGATGTTGACCTCAGTCGCGCCAACCTCAAGGGGGCCAACCTCAGTCGCTCGTTTTTGACCCAGGCCAACCTCAACTACACCGACCTCAACTGGGCCAACCTCAGCTTCGCCAAAATGAGCGAAACTCGCCTGGCCCAGGCCGACCTCACCAAAGCCAACCTGCGCGGGTCGTTTTTGGTGCGGGCCGACCTGCGCCAGGCCAAGCTCAGCGGCTGCGACCTCTGCCACGCCAACCTGCGCAACGCCGATTTACGGGGGGCCAACCTCTGCGGCACCAACCTCACCGGCGCTAACCTGCGGGGGGCCAACCTCGGCGGGGCCAACCTGTCCTGGGCCCACCTGACCGGCGCCCGGCTCAGCGGTGCCGACCTGGAGCGCACCTGTATGGATGCCGTCAACCTAGAGGGGGCCTGGCTCAACGGCGTAGACCTGCGCGGCATGGACCTGGCCGGGGCCAACCTCAAGGAGGCCAAGCTCAACGGTGCCAACCTCGACCACGCCAACCTCAGCGGGGCCAACCTCACCCACACCACCATGCGGGGGGTCAGCCTGGTGGGGGCCAACCTCAGCGGCTCAGACCTCACCGGGGCCGTACTGTGGAACGGCATGCTCGACGGGGTAGACCTGTCGCGCGCCGACCTCACCCGCGCCCACCTGGGCGAAGCCTCCCTGAAGGCGGCGGTGGTCGAGGGCACCGAGTTTACCGAGTCGGTGCTGCCCGCCGAAGCTCGCGCCTACCTCTACGAAACCGTCCAGGGCGAAACCCGGTGGACCCACCGCCCGGCGCGGGACACCCTCAACCAGTCGCAGTTTGTCGATCGCATTCCCCAGCAGTAATGGCACCCCTATCCCTAGGCGTGGTGCTGGTCACCGCTGGCTCGGAGGCCGAGGCCGAGAGCCTGGCCCGCCACCTGGTAGACTCGCGCCTGGCCGCCTGCGTCAGCCTGTGGCCCCTGCGGTCGGTGTACCGCTGGCAGGGCGAGGTGCAGGTCGAGCCCGAGTGGCAGCTGATCATCAAAACCGACCTGGCCCAGTTTGACGCCCTCGCCCAGGCCGTCACCGCGCACCACAGCTACGCGGTGCCCGAAATTATTGCCCTGCCCCTGGTGGCGGGGCTGCCCGCCTACCTCAGCTGGCTCCAGGCCCAGGTCGAATGACCATGGGCCATCGGGCGCGGCGGTTGCCCATGCTGCCTTTATAGCCATAGTCACCTGGGTTAGGCCATCCAAAAACCTTGTAAACCTTCGAACCTTCGAACGTTTTAGCGGAAATGTCTTAACCGGACTGGCCAAAGCTATATCATCCGCCCTCAACGGCGCAGCGTTATAGCCATAGCCACCTGGGCGAGGACATCCCAAAACCTGAGAAGCCTGGAAACCTGCAAACGTTTCCAGGGAAAAGGTCTTAACCAGACCGGCTACAGCGATAGAACGTCCACTGCTAGCGCACCGCACACAACAGCCCGTAGCGAATCAGCCCGCTGTACAAGCCCTGGCGCATCGGCCCCAGCGCCAACGCCCCCTGCATCGTCCCCGGCCCAGCCTTCAACAAACCCGCCAGCGACTCAGGGCTGAGGGCAGACCAAATCACCTCATCCCAAAAAGGAGCCACCGCCAGTGACCAATCCGCCGACCGCAGACCGCCAAAGCCGCAGTTATGGGCAATTGCCTCGTAGTCTGGCAGCGCCACCACGTAGGGCAGCCCATAGACCTCATAGATCCAGTTAAGCTGCTGCTGCTCCAGCCAGGTCAGCGGCCCGGCCAGCGAGTCCGTGGGGCGATGGCACCAGGTCGCCATCAGCAACATTCCCCCCGGCCTCAGCACCCGGTAGCACTCCTGCAAAAACGCCACCTTATCCGGCATGTGCTCGCCGCTCTCCATCGACCACACCAGGTCAAAGCTCTGGTCCTCAAACGGCATCTGCAACGCATCCGCTACCTCAAATCGGGCAGTGGGTCGCCCGTCGCCCGCCAGGTCAGCCGCCACCGCCCGCTCCTGGGCCCGCTGGGCCTGCACCGGGCTCAGGGTAATGCCCACCACCCGAGCGTTAAACCGCTGAGCCAGCTCCAGAGCGCTCCCTCCAATGCCGCAGCCACAGTCCAAAATGTCCTGCGCCTGGGTGATGCCGGCCCAGCCCAGGCACTCGTCGATCAAGTCAATCTGAGCCTGACGGCGGTTCTTGCGCTGGCGGCCATCAGCCCCGTAGTAGCCGTGGTGCATGTGCTCGCCCCAGGTCTGCTCCCACAGCCCCGAGGAGTCATCGTAGAAAGTTTGAATCTTCTTGTACAGCGCATTGGCCATGACAGTTTAGGGCTAAACAACATCGCCCCTCACAGGGCCCAATCGGTTAAATCTTGCGGCATAGTGGTCGAGAGCGTCAACTCGTGGAAATATAGGGTTGCCTCCATACACCCCTCGGCTGGATACCTAGCCCATGCAGATGACGGTTCCGCGCACCATATGCCTCGGTTTTTTAGTGTTAATCACCGTGGGCACACTGCTCTTGACTCTGCCCATCTCTACCACTAACCAAGGCTGGGGTGATCCTCTAGTTGCTCTGTTTACATCCACTTCCGCCGTTTGTGTAACCGGGCTGATTGTAGTCGACACTGGCACCTACTTTTCCACCTTTGGTGAAGCTACAATTCTCACCTTGATTCAGGTAGGGGGGTTAGGCTACATGACCGCCAACACCTTTCTACTGCTCCTGCTGGGCCGCCGCCTGGGGTTGCGCGAACGACTGGCCATTCAGCAGTCGATGGACAACACCGCCCTAGCCGGAGGTAAATCACTGATTCTCTCCATCATCCTGATGACCCTTGGGTTTGAGTTGACCGGGTTATTTTGCCTCTATCCAGTGTTCAGCCAAGACTACGGCCCCTCCTATGGGCTATGGCTGTCCCTCTTTCACAGCGTTAGCGCCTTTAACAACGCCGGGTTCAGCCTATTTGAAGACAGTATTATCGGCTATGCCCTCAACCCCTGGGTCAACCTAGTCATTACCGCCCTGGTCATTCTTGGCGGCATTGGCTATCAGGTCATCATGGAGTTACTGTTATGGATTCGCAATCGCTGCCAGGGCAACCGCTGCCGGGGCCTATTCTCCCTCAACTTCAAAGTAGTTACCAGCACTACCCTGGCCCTGCTGGCCATCGGCACCCTGGCTTTCTTTGTCATTGAATATCAAAACCCAGCCACCCTAGGCCCAAGTGATCCCCACCACAAGCTGCTCATTGCCTGGTTTCAGTCAGTTATCGCTCGCACCGCCGGGTTCAACAGCATTGACATTGGGGCCATGGGCAATGCCTCGCTGTTTATCATGATTGCCCTCATGTTTATTGGCGCCAGCCCCGGCAGCACCGGCGGGGGCATCAAAACCACCACAATTCGCATTTTGCTGGCCTGCACCGGCATGGCACTACAGGGTAAAGAAGAGGTGTTGTGCTATCGCCGCCAAATTCCAGCCAGTCGCGTGGTTAAAGCAATTGCCGTAGTGGTGGGGTCAGGCCTAGCAGTGGTGGCAGCCACCGCGCTGGTGGCGGTCAGTAACCCCACCTTCAACTTCATCGAAATTCTCTTTGAGTCAGTCTCCGCCTTCGCCACCGTAGGGCTATCCACAGGCATCACCGCCGACCTTTCAGACATTGGCAAATACACCATCATCGCCACCATGTATATCGGTCGGGTGGGGGTGCTCCTATTTATGGGGGCAATCCTAGGGGATCCAAAACCAACCGCTGTTCAGTATCCCGAAGAAGAACTGCTGATCGGTTAAATCATACCCAGCAGCTCAAAATTTATCCCCAAAAAACTACGCAGCAAAAAGGGGAGCCGATAGCTCCCCTTTTTTTGGCTTTGAGCGAGACGCCCCGCTCAGGCGTTTACGCAGGGTTTGCTGGCGCTTTTGCAGCTGGCGCTGGCGGGCACTTCCCCCTCGTCCCTTATGGTTGCGGCCTGGCTGGCGGGGCGACTCCCACCGCTTTAGGTGCTGGGCCATAGTCGTATCTCCATTCTTGGGTTCAGCCTTTCTATCATACGTCTTCCCACTGTTGGCTCCAAGGGGTGATCGCTCCCTCACCGTACGGATCTCCCAGCTAAAAGCCCTCCGCTTTCACGGAGGGCTTTGGTTTCTAACCTAGGGTTAGAGATGTAGACTACTTGACGGCAACTTTGCCGCCGGCCTCTTCAAGCTGCTTCTTGGCATCTTCAGCATCATCTTTGGTGACGCCTTCTTTGATAGCCTTGGGTGCAGATTCAACCAATTCCTTGGCTTCCTTCAGACCGAGGCCGGTCAGACCGCGCACCACCTTCAGAATGGCGATCTTCTTGTCGGCGGGCACTTCTTCAAGCACCACGTCAAATTCGGTCTTCTCTTCCTCGGGCTCAGCAGCAGCAGCAGCACCGCCGCCCATCATGCCAGGGGCCATCATCATCATGCCGCCGCCAGCAGAGGCAGAGGCGTCAACACCAAAGGCTTCCTCAATTTGCTTAACTAGCTCAGAGGCCTCCAGCAGAGACAGAGACTTCAACTGTTCAAGAATTTCATCAGTTTTAGCAGACATAGTTACCGGTTAACTCCTGGTAGAAAAACAATTCAACAAAACAAAACCGCAAACACAAAACCGCTGCAAATGGCCCTAGGCGGCGTCTTTTTCGGAGACCGCCTTGATGGCGCGCGATAGGGATGCAGGCACCTCTTTGACACCCACAGCCAGCTTGGTCGGCACGGCATTGACGCCCACGGCAATCCGAGTAGGCATCGCCTTGATGGCACCGGCCAGACGAGCCATAAGCTCCTCTTTGGTGGGCAGTTCGGTGATTGCCTTGACCTGATCTTCGCTGAGCGCCTGGCCTTCCATGACACCGCCCCGCAGGACGGTTTTCTTGGTGTCCTTCTGGAATGCTTGGTATTCCTTGATGGCACCGGCAAAGTCTTCCTTAACCAGCACAAAGGCTGAGGAATCCTTCAGAAACTCGGTCATGGGCTGCCAGTTGTCATTGCCATCGATCGCGATGCGCATGAGGGTGTTTTTGGCGATTTTGCACACCGCACCCTTAGGCCGCAGTCGATTGCGCAGGTTGCTAATTTCAGCCACAGTCAGCCCTTTGTAATCAATCACAAAGGCCAGTTGGGCATCGTCTAGCAGGGCCTGTATCTCGGCCACCAGCTCTTTCTTATTCGTTAGGGTTCTCCCCATGTTGATCTCACCTCCTTTAAGTTGGGGATAGGGAAACTGAGTTACCCGATCCAGGTTTGGGCCTTACAACCAGCCAAAAATAAACCCCGACAGCCATGCCGGGGTAGACCAACAACCAGAAACACTCTGTCTTAACAAGAGCATCACAGTCATTTACGTCAACCTCGGCAGGGTTTATGCAGCGCCTAGCTGGCACCTGCTGTCTACGGTCGTCTATGCAGTTTTGAGGGATTGAATCAGCCGCCTGTCTCCTGGTTGGTCTGGGTAAAAAGTGAATGCCCTCGGCTAGGCTACATCGCCTAGTTTGAAGTCACGCAAAGCATTGACGTCAAGGCGAATGGATGGCCCCATAGTAGAGGCAATCGCTACGGTACGCCAGTAGCGGCCTTTGGCACCGGAAGGGCGGTTGCGGTCAATGCACTCTTGCAGTGCCTTGAGGTTAACCATCAAATCTTCAGCAGTGAAGCTGGCCTTGCCAAACATAACATGGACGATGCCGGTTTTGTCGGCACGGAACTCAAGCTTACCGGCTTTGAACTCGCTAATGGCCTGGGGCAGGTCGAAGGTAACCGTGCCGCCCTTGGGAGAAGGCATCAAGCCACGGGGGCCCAGCTGACGCCCCAGCTTAGCAACCTGGGGCATGACATCGGGGGTGGCAATCAGCACATCAAAGTCCATCATGCCTTTCTGAATCTCGTCGATCAGCTCCTCAGAGCCCACCAAATCTGCCCCGGCAGCAGCAGCCTCAGCCACCTTCTCGCCCTTAGCAATCACAGCAACTCGGATGGTCTGACCGGTGCCCTTCGGCAGAATCACGGTGGTGCGCAGCTGCTGGTCGGTGTACTTGGGATCAATACCCAGACGGATGTGGGCCTCAGCCGACTCAATAAACTTTGCTGTGGCGGTTTCCTTGAGCAGCTCTAGGGCCTCTAGGGGCTCATAGAGGCGGTCTTCTACCTTGGCCTGAGCTTCGCGCAGGCGCTTGGATACTTTAGCCATTGGAATCTCCTTGGGGTCAAACGAAGCAATGCCTCTTCCCCGTAGTGTGAACAGTTAAACGCGGTCTCGAAAAACAATCAAACCAGGCGCACCGATGACTAATCAGAAACGGTTACACCCATGTTGCGGGCAGTGCCCTCAACAATTCTCATGGCAGCTTCAACGTCATTGGCGTTGAGGTCAGGCATTTTGGTCTCAGCAATTTCCTTGAGCTGAGCACGGGTAATGGAGCCAACCTTCTTGGTGCGGGGCTCACCTGAACCGGTTTCGATGCCGGCAGCTTTTTTGATCAGTACCGAAGCGGGAGGAGTCTTGAGAATGAAGGTAAAGCTGCGGTCTTCAAAGACCGAGATCTCTACCGGCACTACTAGCCCCACTTTTTCCTGGGTACGAGCATTGTACTCTTTGCAAAACGCCATAATATTGACGCCGTGCTGACCAAGAGCCGGGCCAATGGGAGGTGCCGGGTTTGCCTTACCGGCAGGAATGGCCAGCTTAATCAACGCAACAACTTTCTTCGCCATTAATTAACTCTCTTTTTCCACTTGGTTAAATTCCAGTTCCACTGGGGTGTCGCGCCCAAAGATGGACAGCAGAGCCTTGAGCTTGCTGCGTTCGGGGCTGACCTCCACCACCTCGCCCTCAAAGTCTTTGAAGGGACCCGAAAGCACGGTGATCTTGTCTCCAGGAGCCATGTCAACTTTGACAATCGGCTTTTGCTCCTCGGTGCGCTTGAAGATGCGCTTAACCTCGCTCATGCCGAGGGGCATTGGCTTTACGTGGCCACGACCGCGACCGTAGGCCCGCTTTTGCTCAGCACCGACAAAGTTGATGACGTGGGGGGTATTTTTGACTACCGACCAGGCTTCGTCATCCATGAACATGCGCACCAGAACATAGCCTGGGAAAACTTTCTCGTCAATATTTTGACGGGTGCCATCCTTGCGGAGCTTAACCGCTGGCGTTTGGGGGATTTCCACCTGAAAGATGCGGTTGATCACATCGAGGGTGCTAATCCGTTGCTCAAGGTTGAGCTTGACCCGCTTTTCACAGCCGGAAGCCACCTGAACCGCGTACCAGCGAGCTTTGCGCTGGTAGAACCGCGCTGCTTCACCATCGCCGCTGTCTTCGGGTACCGGCGTGCCCCCCTCACTATTCTCTGGAGCTAGATCGTCATCCAGCGATTCGTCGAGGGGAGCGTCTTCGTAGTTGAAGTCTTCTGCGGAGAGTGCCATTAGAATACTTGCCCCGAAACCCACCCAAACAGGCGATCGACCAAATAAATCAGCGTCGCGGAAAGGCTAACCATCAGGATAACGGCCGCCGATTCACTGATCAGCTGCTGACGGCTGGGCCAAACGACTTTGCCCAACTCTTCCTTGGTGCCCTGCAAAAAGGTACCAACACTAAACCCCTCTTCGGCACTGGCTGAAGTGTTTACGGCCTTGCCGTTGGACTCGATGGCGGCGTCTTTTTTAACCACTGGTTTAGCTCCTGTTGGCGCGTGCCCGAACTGACTGACGAAGGGAAATGCTGATTTCCTGAGTTGAGTAACTGTTGCAGCCCAATGGCTACGGTTGAATCTGTGGAATCAGCACCCTGGCTAATGAAGCTGGGGCAGAGACAATAGCTAAAGCTCTAGCCTGCCAGTACAGGAAACTAGATGCTTTTACCATTGCCGCTGCCTTCACTCAGCGCGCCCTGGAGGACTCGAACCCCCGACATCGGGTTTTGGAGACCCGCGTTCTACCAACTGAACTAAGGACGCATGGAGCCAGGTGCTATTCCAGAACCCAACTTACCCAATTCTACTTGATTGGGCGGTCGAAACGCTGCTTCAGGCGGGTGGCCTTACCAACGCGATCGCGCAGATAGTAAAGCTTGGCCCGACGAGCTTTGCCTCGACGGAGTACGACAATGTTGGCGACCTTGGGAGCATGGAGCAGGAAAACCCGCTCAACGCCGACTCCTTGGAAGACCTTGCGTACCGTGATAGAGCGGTTGATGCCACCGTTGCGCATGGCAATGACGGTGCCCTCGTAGGGCTGAATCCGCTCTTTACCGCCCTCCTGAATACGTACGCCGACCCGGATGGTGTCGCCAACGTAGATGGTGGGCAGGTCGGTCTTTAGCTGCTCCGCCTCAATTGAGCGGATGATTTCCTCTGCGTTCATAGGGCCTGCAAATGTGCACGGTCTACGATTATAGACCATGGCGTGGAGTAGTCATAGTCTAAATTTAGGTTTTTTGGGAATTGATCTTTTGTATTGCCTGACTGGGCATTATGCAGCGGCCCTGGGCATAGTTATAGAGAGCATTCGCCCCGGTTGTTCCTTCGCTCTCCTTTGCCCTCAGCTATGTCTACGCTGCCCGTTGCCCCTTTGCCTGGGGAAGGTACGTCCGGCTCGGTCGGCCTTGCCCCTGGAGTTATTCAAATGATGGAGGCGGTTGCCACTCCCCTCTGGATTGTCGATCAGCACCAGCGCTGGCGGTTTCTCAATCACGCCTGCGGCCCCCTGCTGGGGGAATCCCTGGGGGATCTGATAGGGCGTCGGGAGAGTGAGGTGTTGCCCCCTGGGGTGGCCCGGGAGTTTGGCCTGGCGGGGCAGCGGGCGATTGCCAACGGTGAGGACCAGAGCCACGGGGTGACGCTGATCGATGCGGCGGGGGAGCCGCGCAGTTTGATGGCAACCATCCGGCGGTTTTTTGCGGTCGAGGGGGAGCCGCTGCTGATGGTGAGTCTCCAGGATGTGACGCCGCTCAACCAGGTGGAGCAAACGCTGCGGCGTCAGTCGGAGCGGGAGCGGCTGCTGGGGGCGATTGCTCAGCACCTGCTGCAATCGCTGAATTCGGAGGACCTGCTGCAAACGACGGTCAATGAGGTGCGCCGCTTTTTGCGCATTGATCGGGTGCTGTTTTATAGCTTTGACCCGGATTACAACGGCGTGGTGGCGGAGTCGGTTAGCGATACCATGGCCCGACGGCTGGGCACGGGACAGACTGATTTGAGCTTCATTCCGGCGGATCTGATGCGGTATCGCCAGGGGGAAATGGAGGTAATTGACGATATTGCTACGGCCCATTTGCCGCCCGCCTACCTGGACAAGTTTAACCGGGCCCAGGTGAAGGCCTGTCTGATTATGCCGATTGTGCAGGGGGAGCTGCTCTACGGCCTGGTGTGCGCCCTCAACTGTAGTGGGCCGCGCCCCTGGGTGGCCTGGGAGATCGAGACCCTACGGGAAGTGGCAACCCAGGTGGGGGGGGCGATTAAGCAGGCGCGGCTCTACAACCAGGTGCAGCAGCTCAACACTGACCTGGAGCGGCAGGTGGCCCAGCGTACGGAGCAGCTGCAAACGGCGCTGGAGTTTGAGGCCACGCTGAAGCGGATTACCGACCGGGTGCGCGACAGCCTGGATGTGAATCAGATTATGTTGACGGCGGTGAAGGAGCTGACTGAGGCGCTGGAGGTGAAGGGGTCGAATACTTCTCTCTACGACCTGGAGCAGGGTACCTCGACCATCTACTACGAGTACAACAGCTCTAGTCCGTCCTATCAGGGGCGGGTGGCCCAGATGGAGGCGTTCCCGGAGGTGTATCACCAGCTGTTGGACGGGCAGTATTTTCAGTTTTGCTCGGTGGAGCCGAACCCGGTGCGGGGCTATGTGGCGATGCTGGCCTGCCCGATTGTGGATGATCGGGGGGTGCTGGGGGATCTGTGGCTGATCAATGATCGCGACTACGGTTTTCACGATATTGAGATTCGCCTGGTGCAGCAGGTGGCGAACCAATGTGCGATCGCAATTCGCCAGGCCCGTCTCTACCAGGCGGCCCAGTCGCAGGTGGCGGAGCTGGAGCGCTTGAACACGCTCAAAGATGACTTTCTCAGCACGGTTTCCCACGAGTTGCGCACCCCGGTGACCAGCATGCGGGTAGCGCTCCAGCTGCTGGGCGTCACCCTCAACCAGGAGTTTGATCTCACCGCCGACCTCGACAAACCCCGGGCGGAGCAGTCGCGCATCAGCCGCTACTTCAGCATTTTGCAGGAGGAGTGTGAGCGCGAGATCAGCCTGATTAACGACCTGCTCGACCTGCAGCGGCTCGATGTGGGCAACCACCCCATGCAGCCCGAACCGATCTTGCTCGACCCCTGGATCACCAGCTGGATTGACAGCTTTGTCACCCGGGCCAAAAGCCGCAATCAAACCCTTACCCTGGCGATCGCCCCGGCCCTGCCGGTGATCCACAGCGATGTGGCCAGCCTGGAGCGGGTGCTGGCCGAACTGCTCAACAATGCCTGCAAATATACTCCCCCCGGCCAGCACATTACCCTGCGGGTGCAGCCCCACCCGGCGGCCCCCACCGACCAGGTTTGCCTGGCCCTGACCAATACGGGGGTGACGATTGCGGCGGCGGAGATGCCCCGCATTTTTGACAAGTTTTATCGGGTACCCAGCGCCGACCCGTGGAAGCAGGGCGGCACCGGCCTGGGCCTGGCCCTGGTGAAAAAGCTGGTGCTGCACCTGGGGGGCACCATTGAGGTGGCCAGCGAGGGGGCTGAAACCTGTTTCACCATTACCCTGCCGACCCAGCCCGCCCTGACCCGATAGGCCCTGACCCGATTAGGCCCTGACCCGATTGGGCCCTGGCCCGATTAGGCCCTGACCTGATTAGGTAGGATGTAACCTCTAGCCGTTTTTGTGAGCTGGGTGAACCCGATGGACAGCGCTACGGATGAGCAGGCGATTGTGTACAGTGGGCAGTTTGGCGACTACACCATTACCCAGGCCGACCGTCGGGGGGTGGTGCTCTATCGGGCTGGGCTGGCGACGGCGGCGGTAGCCTTTGCTGGGGGAGCTGCGATCGCGCTGTTGAGCCCCCAAAACCCAACCCTGGTGCAGGGCATCAGCCTGCTGTACAGCCTGTTTTGGCTGGGTCTGGGGCTGAGCCTGGCCACCATTCATATCTATTTGGTGCCTCTGCACCGCCTGCTGCAAGGGTTTTGGCTGGTGGGCGGCCTGGCCTCCCTGGCGCTCTCCCACGGCATCGACGGCCCGCTGGCGCAGACCGTGGTGGCCCAGCCCCAGGTGCTCTGGGGGTTGGGCTTTACCTTTGCCGCCCTGACCGGCATCTTCTTCAAAGAAGCATTCTGTTTTGACCGGCTAGAGACCAAGCTGCTGACTCCCCTGGTGCCGCTGCTGCTGCTGGGCCACCTGTTTGGCTGGCTGCCCGCCGGGGCAAAACAGGGGCTATTGGCCGCCTGGGCAATTTTGTTTTTGGTCTTTGCCCTGCGCAAAGTTGTGCAACCCATCGTGCCCGATATCGGCGACAAGTCGGTGTTTGACTACCTGCACCAGCAGCGCCTGGGGGCAGGGTAGGGGCGGCTGCCCGGTAAACCGGCAGGAGCTTTAACCAACTGTAGAATAGTTGAAGTTTGTAGGAAGGCGCTGGGGCGCCGGGGCCATCTCTGCGGGGCTTACAGTACTGTTATGTTGAATCGGCACCGCTGTACCCGTGCATCGGCGCCGGTGCCCAAGGCTTTGCCGATTACCGGGGCTGGGACTGCGGTATTGGAGGCCACAACTATCCGACTTTTTGGCGCTTTAAAGCTTTTTGGTCGGGGTTTTTGGTCGCTAGAGCTGGCTGTAGTCAGCCGCTACTGAGCCTATCGCGTCTGCTGGTGATGGCCTTTTTAGCAGTATCTGTCTGCGAGTTTTGTAGGACCCATTAACTTGAAACCCCATACTATGGCTGGCAGCGGGCGTGAATGGCAGTTATAACGACGGTATAACCACTAGAGCTGGGGTTCCTGGCAGACAGATCGTAGCGTTAAGTAATTACTAAATATGTCTAACTCGGCGGGGTCTCGGTTGTTGATCATTCAATACGCAGGCGATATGCGAGAGGCCTATCGTTTGCTCAAGCTAACTGGCAAACAGGAATACTACAGTCATAAATATATCCTCACCCAAACCGCTGAAATAGGCCGGAAAATCGGCGAAGTCATTTATCTCTGCTGCAAAACTGATGTTGCTTACGATGAGGTTTTAGAGCCTGGGCTAAGAGCCGTCGGCGGCAACCTCGACCCTTACCACGATACCGGCCCCCTCGTGGCGCTGATTGCACGGCTCCAGCCCACTCACCTGGCGATGCATTTTCCATCTATTGCTGCCATTCGGTGGGCGGTACGCCATCGGGTAAAGACGATTGGTCTGCTGGCGGACTCCTTTGAGGAGAAGGGTCTGTTGGCGCGGATTCGCCACGTTCGGTTGGCCCGATTGTTCAACCACCCGGGCGTTGACTTTGTGACCAACCACGGCTTAAATTCCTGCCGATCTCTGGAGTCGATCGGGGTAAACCCTGACAAAATTGTGCCCTGGGATTTTCCCTACGAGCTCAGCCCCAGGGATTTTGCGGTCAAGACCCTGAGCCAGTCTGAGATCTGCGATCGCAACCTGGTCTATGTCGGTCTGATGGCAGAGAGCAAAGGCGTGGGCGATATTCTTGAGGCGTTAGCTCGACTCAAAGCCGAAAACCTCAGGCCCAAGCTGACCCTGATTGGCCGCGGCGACCTGGCAGTTTTTGAGGCTCAGGTGGCACGCCTGGGGCTGGAAGATCAAGTTGATATCGCCGGTGGTGTACCCCACAGCCAGGTAGTCGAAAAAATGCGCTGGGCCGACATTATGCTGGTGCCCAGTCGCCATGAATATCCCGAAGGACTGCCCCTCACCATCTACGAGGCGTTGACGGTGCGCACGCCCCTGGTGATGTCGGATCACCCCATGTTTCTCAACAATTTTGAGCCCGGCCAAGACGTGCTGATGTTTCCCCAGAAAAATGCCGAGGCCCTGGCCCAGTGCATCAAAACCCTGCTGCTGGATGCCGACACCTACAAAACGCTGTCGACTCGGTCGCTGGAGGCCTGGTCGCGGCTACAGCTGCCGGTCAAGTGGCACCAGGTGCTAGAGCAGTGGGTGAGCGATACCGCCGAGGGCCATGCCTGGCTGGCTCAGCATAGCCTCACTCAACATGCCTACGAGCAGCAGCTGAATGGGGCAGGGCGGCTGGAGCCCAGCCTCACCTAAGGCTCTGACCTTGGCCTTTGCTGAGCGCCACCCCGGTCTACCGCAAGCAGCCAGGGGCAGAGGGGAAAACCAGCGCTAAGGTAGGGAAGTGCCCCCTTCCCCTGTGACTATGCCTCCCCTCCCCGGTTCTAAAACGCCGTTTTGGCGACGGGCGCCCAAGCTGATTTTGCGCCCCCTCGATTACTTTGAAGACCACTACCGGCGCTACGGGCCGGTGTTTCAGGTGGGTACCGGCTCGCCACCCTCTATCTACGTCGCCGACCCAGCGGTGATCCAGGGTATTTTTCAGGCCGATGCGGCCCAGTTCCACATTCCGGCGCAGGGCATGGGGGGCGGGCTGTCGTTTTTGCTGGGGGACCAGTCGCTGCTGCTGCTAGATGGCGACCGCCACCGCCGCCATCGCCGTCTGCTGATGCCGCCCTTCCACGGCGACCGCATGCGGGCCTACGGGGACACCATCTGTGCCCTGACGGAGCAGGCCATGGCGACCTGGCAGCCGGGCACCGCGTTTAATGTGCGGGCCGCCATGCAGGACATCACCCTGCGGGTGATTCTCAAGGCGGTGTTTGGGCTGACGGAGGGGCCCCGCTATGACCGCCTGCGGCAGTTGCTCAGCACCCTGTTGGAGGGGCTGGGCACACCCTTGAGCGCTTTTTTCATCTTTTTTGAGGGGTTGCAGCAGGACTGGGGGCCGCTCAGCCCCTGGGGCCGGTTTGTGCGCATCAAAGCCGAGATTGACGCCTTGATCTACGCCGAAATTGAGGAGCGGCGGCAGTCTCCCCGGCCCGACCGCCCCGACGTGCTCACCCTGATGATCAGCGCCCGCGACGAGCAGGGCGACCCCCTCAGCGACGGGGAACTCCACGATGAGCTGATCACCCTGCTGGTGGCGGGCCACGAAACCACGGCCTCGGCCCTGGCCTGGGCGCTGTACTGGGTGCACTGGCTGCCGGAGGTGGGCCACCGCCTACACCAGGAGCTAGACTCGCTGGGGCCTGGGGCAGACCCTCTGGCCGGGGCCAGCCTGCCTTACCTGAGCGCCCTCTGCCAGGAGACCCTGCGGATTTACCCGGTGGCCCCTACCACCGGCATTCGCATTGTCAGTCAGCCGATGACGGTGGCGGGGTATGAGTTTCCGGCGGGGGCGGTGCTGTTTTTGAATATTTACCTGGTGCACCACCGGGAGGACCTGTATCCGGCCCCGGAGCAGTTTCGGCCAGAGCGGTTTCTAGAGCGGCAGTATTCGCCCTACGAGTATTTCCCCTTTGGGGGTGGACACCGCAGCTGCATAGGCTCGGCCTTTGCCCTGATGGAGATGAAGCTGGTGCTGGCGACTCTGCTGCGGCGCTGGCAGCTGGCGCTAGCGCCCGGAGACCGTCGCGCCCTCAAGCCGGTGCGGCGGGGGCTGACCCTGGCCCCGCCGGGTAGCTTGCGCCTGGTGCCGGTGGCCCGGCGCGGCGGGCTGGGCCAGGATGGATAGCGTTGGGCTACGGCTCGGCGATCGGTTCAGCGATCGGGGCGATGCCGCTGCGCTCCAGAATTTTGGGAATCAGATCTTCGCGACGCACCGCCATCAGGTGTACCCCCTGGCAGAGTTGCTGGGCGGCTTTGACCTGCTCGGCGGCAATCTCGATACCCTCTTGCAGGGGGTCGGCGGCCTGGGCCAGGCGGTCGATCAGGGCCTGGGGAATGTGGGCACCGGGCACGTTGCGGTTGATGAATTTGGCGTTTTTGGCCGACTTGAGCAGGAAAATACCGGCCAGAACCGGGCGGCTGTAGCTGGCGGCGATCTGATCCATGAATTTGGCCAGGCGGTCGAAGTCGGTGATCAGCTGGCTCTGGAAGAACTGGGCCCCGGCGTTGACCTTGGCCTCGAAGCGGCGCTGGAGCCCTGACCAGCTGGGCGACTGGGGGTCGATGGCGGCCCCGGCAAACAGGTCGAGGGCACCGTCGGTGAGGGCGGTGTCGTGGCTATCGACGCCGTAGTTGAGCTGCCCCAGCAGTTTGAGCAGCCGCACCGATTCGAGGTCGAACACGGGGCGGGCCTCGGGGTGGTCGCCCGCTTTGACCGGGTCGCCGGTGAGGGCGAGAATGTTGCGCAGCCCCAGGGCGTGGGCCCCCATCAGGTCGGCCTGGAGGGCAATGCGGTTGCGATCGCGGCAGGCCACCTGGTACACCGCCTCGATGCCCTGCTGCTGGAGCAGCAGCGCCGCCGCCCACGACGACATGCGCATGACGGCGCGGCTGCCGTCGGTGACATTGACGGCGTGGACGCGCCCCTTGAGCAGCTGCGCCATGGCCAGCATGGGCTCAGGGTTGCCCCCCTTGGGCGGCATCACCTCTGCGGTGACCAAAAACTGGCCCGCCTTAGCCGCCGTGCGCAGCCGATAACCCAACGGTGCAGCAGTCAAACCATCCTCCTCAGGATCGGTACCTTGAGAGCGTAATGAATCTAGAACGTAGTAAGTCAGTATATCCCGGCGGCTAGAGCGGTTTAGAGTAGCCCAGGGCATCTTTGACCCGGGCCAGGGTGGCGTTGGCCACCGTCCCGGCCTTTTCGCGCCCGGTGCGGAGGATGCTTTCGAGGTAGGTGCGATCGCACATCAGCTCCTCAAACCGGGTTTGAATCGGGGCCAGGTGGGCCACCGCCGTATCCGCCAGCAGCGGCTTAAACTGGCCCCAGCCCATCTCTTTGCATTCTGCTGCCACCGCCGCCTTGGTCTGCCCCGACAGCAGCATGTAGAGGGTCAGCAGGTTGTGGCACTCAGGCCGGGCCGGGTCGTCAAACCACAGCCCCCGCTCGGGGTCGGTCTTAGCCCGCTTAATTTTTTTGACAATCACCTCCGGCGGGTCGGTGAGGTCGATGCGGCTCTGGTCCGAGGGGTCCGACTTCGACATTTTTTTGCTGCCCTCGGTCAGGCTCATCACCCGGGCCCCCTCGGCGCGAATCATCGGCTCGGGCACCTTCAGCACCGGGTTTTCTTCGCTGCCAAACTGAAAATTCAGCCGGGCGGCGATGTCGCGGGTGAGCTCCAGGTGCTGCTTTTGGTCTTCGCCCACCGGCACCAGGTCGGGCTCGTAGAGCAAAATATCGGCGGCCTGCAGCACCGGGTAGTCGAGCAGGCCAATGCTGACGTTTTCGCCCTGCTTGATCGCCTTCTCCTTGAACTGAATCATGCGCTCCAGCCAGTTGAGCGGGGTAATGCAGTTAAACAGCCAGGCCAGCTCCGAGTGGGCCGCCAGGTGCGACTGCACAAAAATAGTCGCCTTCTCGGGGTCAATGCCGCAGGCCAGGTAGGTGGCCGCCACCTTGTAGGTATCCTCCGCCAGGCGCTGGGGGTCGTGGGGCACCGTAATGGCGTGGAGGTCGGCCATAAACAAAAAGGCATCGTACTCCTCCTGGAGGTCAACCCAGTTGCGAATCGCCCCCAGGTAGTTGCCCAAGTGCAGGTTGCCCGTTGGCTGAATGCCCGAGAGAATGCGCTGTTTGGCCATAGGTCGAGGAAAGGGTGCGGCTAAAAAAACTGGACGGGGCGACGGGGAGCGTGGCGAGCCCGCCACCACCAAACCCCTTAAGAATCTACCCTAATCTCTGCCCGCCGCAGTAGCTAGCCCCAGCCCCCGCCTTGTCGGCACCGGTTAAATTGTTTAGATTTGTAAAAGCCACCTCTAATCTTTTTACCCCATGAGCCAGCCCACTGATCTCTCCAGCCGTTTGCAAGACGCTATCAGCCTGGCCCAGCAGGTACAGCACCACCCCGAAGCCCACGAGGCCTTTCAGGCGGTGGTGGCCGAGCTCAGCACCCAGAGCCCCCTGGCCGCCGACCTGTTGCAGCAGCTCTGGCAGGAGTACATCGGCACCCAGCGCTCATCGCTGTTTTGGGAGCAGCTGTCTGAGGTCGAAAAAAACCTGTCCGACCGCCTCAGCGAAAGCCATATTCAGCTCAAGCAAAACTACCTGCGGCTGATGCAGGAGCAGTAGCCCCGCTCAGCCTGCACAGGTAGACGCGGCCGGTCGGTCGGCAAAGCGATCGACCACCCAGCCCAGGATGTGCAGCGCCGTATCCTCGCGGGCATCGTGGGATGACCCCGGATAGCGGGCCAGCTGCACCACTTCGCCCCTTGCACAGCGCCGGGCCACCTCCGCCTCGCTGAGCACAATCGGAATCAGCGGGTCGGCGGTGCCGTGGGCGATCAGCAGGGGCACCGCGATGGGGTCGCGGGGGGTATTTTCTTCAAACAGCGTGGGCCAGGGCTCGGTGGTGAGAATATCGACGCTGAGGTACTGCTCGGGGGTGCGAAAACTGTCTCGCACCCGCAGAAACCCCGCCGCCGCCGTGAAGCAGGGGGCAGTGATGCGCTCGAAGTTGGCCCGCTCCTCGGGCTTGATAATGGCGTCTAGATCGGCCTCGGGGTAGACCGCCGCCCAGGCGGCAAACACCAGCCCCAAAAAGATGCCCCCGGCGGGCTGGTCCAGGTTAAATTCGGCAATGCCGCGCAGGTCAAGGGCCGGGGCCGAGGCCGCCGCCCCCAGCAGCGTCAGCTCCGGGGCGTAGTCTGCCGCCACCTGGGCCGTCCACAGGGCGCTGTTGCCCCCCTGGGACGCGCCCCACACCACCAGCCGCTCGCCCGCATTCACGCTGTCGAGCTGACGGGCAGCCCGCACCGAGTCGAGCACCGACTGGGCCGCCACCGGCCCCACCATGTAGGGGTGCAGGCCGGGGGTGCCCAGCCCTGGGTAGTCGGTAATGGTGACCACAAACCCCTCCGCCAGCATGCGCTCGATGGCCGGGGTTTGCTGGTAGGGGTCGCGGGTGTGGCTGACGCCGCACTCGGGGCGAATGCCGGTGGTGCCGTGGGCCCAGGCAATCACCGGGCGGGGCTGGGGGCTGGGGCCCGCCGGGGCGACGACGGTGCCGGTGACGGCGATGGGGTTGCCCGCCAGATCGGTAGAGATATACATCACCCGCCAGGCCTGGGCCCCCTCGGGCAGGCTGCTGGGCAACGGCTCCTGGCGGATCAGGGTGCCGGGCGGGCCGGGGGGCAACGGCGCAGGGGGCGTGTAAAAAGCCGATGGGGTCTGGGGCGTGGCCGCCCGGTAAACCTTGACCAGCAGGAATATAGCGGCGCTGAGGCCTGCGATCGCACCGGTGGCCGCCAGCAAAATCACCCACCGCTGGGGGCTGTGCCAAGTGTTAGTTAGTCTCGCACGCATAGGTTACGGGGGCAGAGCGGGGCGATTGTGGCTTGCCCAACTTTACTGGCAGCGCCCCGGCCAATCAAGCCCCCCGGCATGGCCCCAAAGCTGGAATTTTGGGTTTAGCGTTGCCCCTACAGGGCGGCGACATCGAGGGCTTTTTGTGCAAAGGCGCGGCTTTTGCCGCCCATTTTGGGCATGGATTTTTTCAGCTTGGGGCTACGTCGATGACGAAGGGAAGCCGGGCGCGGATATCTGCGATCGCACCCATAATTTCGTCGCGGGCTTGCGGGGAAAGGGTGGCGCTGACGTAGTTGCTGGTCATGGTTTAGATGCCTCTTAGATGGTTCCTAAAAGGATTCCCACCCGCAAATATACAATCTTTGCGAAGCTTTGAATTATCTGCGTGCCTGTCCTTATGGCTGGCCCCTGGCAGTTAAGAGCCTACAGAATTTCGCTGAGGATATCGGGGCTTAACCCATTGGCCTGGGCTTGGGTTTGCATGTCATGAATAATGTCATCGAGGGAGCGGCGCTTCATAGTTTGCTTGAGCCAGCTATTGAGGAGCTGCTGGATCTTAAGCTGCTCGGCGGGGGCTGCTTCGCGGTAGGCTTTGGCAACGTCTTGATCGACCTGGATAGCAATGGTTTCCATGGTTGTGACTGAGAAAAAGAGCGACTTGATATATCACGCTGGTGCTATACGCATGGTGATTCAACCATCAGATGCTCTGCGGAAGGGGCTAGAGAGAAGCGCTGTTGGGCGGTGCGGCTAGCAAAGATACCTGTGGGCAGCAGGGAATGGTGAGGCCACTAGGCACCCTACAGGAGGCGGGGATGCTGGCGGGGAGAGAAACCAGGTTTCTAGGGTGGGGTGGCCGGAACTAGGCTGGGGGCAAAGAAGCCCTGGTTGACGAATAGAGCTACCAGGGCATCATACTGCTGCCAGGAAAGGCCTTCTAGCCCTAAACTCTGTCCGGCAGTCAGGCACCCTAGTCATCAGGTCTGGTTCTTCGGTTTTCTAAAACCCTAGCCGGTACGCCGACGGCCACCGAGTAGGGCGGAATATCTTTCGTCACCACGGCCCCAGCACCGATAGCGCTACCGTAGCCTATTGTCACACCATCTAAAATTTTTGCCCCAGAACCAATCCAGCACCTATCTTCAATGGTGATGCCCTTTTCGCTAACACCCACGTGGTGATGCTGGCTAGCATAAATGCCAACCATCGAGGCAATCAGACAGGTACGGCCGATGGTAACGTTACCAGGCCCATACACACAGCTAAAGGGACCAATATAAGTTCCCTCACCAATGTCAATGGTGCAATTATCTCCCAGGCGAATGTTGACGCTTCGGTCTAAGGAAACATTTTTCCCCAACCTCAGCAGGCTATTTTCAAAGTCACAGTTCAAAAGAGTGTATCGAAGAATACTAGCATTCTCGCCAACAATGATGCGATGCAGGCCAACAACCTCAACCCAGGCTTGAATGTAGGTATTCTTTCCCCAATCCTTAGATAAAAAAGAGTATAAATACTTCCTGACCACCGTCCCCAACGGACGAGGGATAGGTTCAACTAGGGAAATTAACAGTCTTTTCAAGACATTATCTTTAGTTTTAGAGAGACTATTTATAGCTGCCATCTGATCAGGATCTTCGATCTCAATCTCTTCATCGAATTTCATTTCTCAAACTCCTTTTTAGCCAAAGTATTTCTGTTCGAAAATCGATTATCTGTCCCATTCCAATTGATCAATGACACTGTGCTCTAAGACAACAAGTTAGTAGTCACAGGTGGCACTAGGCATTCTCCACAATGCGCCTCAGGGCTTGGGTTTGATGCACGACGCTGGCGAGTCGCGCATGACGTAAATAATTAAGACCTGCCGCTGACTAGGTGCGTCAAATCAGTTTTAGCAAGGGCTTGCCAAGCCTAATTGATGTTCCAAAACATTGATCAAATACCCTAGAAGAGGTACTTGATCGATGCGTAGAGCATGCAGAACTCGACAGCTGATCTGAGCTATCAAGTAAGACAGGCAGTAGAACACTTAGGCTCTAAGCCGTCATCTTTCTAGGCAAACCTATTGTTTACGGAATACTGGGGTACACCCTGAAAGTAGGCATACATCAAGGCATTGCTAGCTTTGAGTTGCAATGTCTTGAATGCCAACAAAGCCAAAAACTGACCCATGCCCCAATTCCCAAAACTACGGCTGATCACCAATCCTCAGTGGGAGAATCGGAGAACGTTTGCAAAGCAATTGGCTGTAGATTCAGTCACCTGCTAAACCCTCTGTTCCATGGGGCCTTTTGTATAAAGCCCTTTTGCATGAGAGTTAAAGGGGATCTGCATGTTTAGAAGAAGGACTTTTCAGATATCCTCTTACAGCGCAATGCCCTTGCAAATAAGGGATACAGACAAGGCTTAGCATTCGCTAGCTTTGGCGATGAGAGAAATCTGACATGCAATACTCTAATCGCTGAAAACGTCGCCTTCAGTCAATCAGAGATATTGTGTTTCTTTTATAAAGACTTTTGTTAGGGGGGAGTCAGGCCGCCTGGAATTCTTGCTGCCATAACTGGCAAGCAAGCTCGGCTCAACCGGGCCAACCGCAATCCCTTCAGTAGGGGCTGATAGATGTCAATGTAGAAGTATGATTTATCAAAAATTGACATAAACATACATCGTTTTCTCACATGCTTTACGTCAATTACCAAGCTCTAAGCTAACCATCAAGCTCTCAATTAAACGCACATCAGATAGCTTGCCTCAGTTTATCGTCAAACTCTTTCAGTGACAACTCATGTTTAATTAAGTGGATGGTTGTCATTAAATGTAGGGTAGGCCAAGCATCGCGGGCCCGTTATCGGAGCGATGGGCACGGGCTTTGCCCATTGCCTATCCTACGCAAGTTCTATATCTAATTCCGCATTGCCCTATTCATTTTCCTAATTTTTCCTATGGATGACACTCCCTAGGGGTCATCCCGCTTCTCCCGGCTACTCCGGCACCGTCAGCGCTCGCCATTGTCTGTGGGCTGAAGGCTGAGAATATGGGGCACCACGGCTTTCACCCAGGCGGCAATGGCGCGATGCAGTTATCCCCGGCATAATGCCGTCTGGCGGCTTTAGCGCAAACTCAATCTGGCTAAACTGCTGGGGCGGCAGGGCAATTAGAGTTTGCAGCAGCTTGGCGCGGTCTATCAAAGCCATGAACCAGCTAGCAAGGGGCAGTTGTCACCATCTTATCCTCTGCCTTCAGCTCCAGAAGGCGAGATTCCGAACAGTTTGCTCCAAGGGTCGAGCAATTTTCTCGGAACGTCGAGTGGTTTGCTCCAAACGCCGAGTACCTTTCCCAATCTCCAAATCAAGGCCCCAAAAGCGCGATCGCACCACCCCCTCAGCTAAAAAAGCAGAGAGAGGCAGGCACGTGCGATCGCAGCCTCCTCCTGGGTGTGCACCACCAGCACCCGCACCGCCCCATCATCC
>DATIVG010000099.1:0-10845 GCA_035466075.1 Nodosilinea sp.
CTCTGCGACGTGGGCGACGTGTTCACCATCCCCGCCAACAACGAAAAATCCTTCGACCAGATTTCCAAGGGCGTGGCCCACGTGTTTGCCTCCGGCGCGTTCCCGATTTTGCTGGGCGGCGACCACTCCATCGGCTTCCCGACGGTGCGGGGCATCTGCCGCCACCTGGGCGACAAAAAAGTCGGCATCATTCACTTCGATCGCCACGTCGATACCCAGGAAACCGACCTCGACGAGCGCATGCACACCTGCCCCTGGTTCCACGCCACCAACATGGCCAATGCCCCAGCCAAAAACCTGGTGCAGCTCGGCATCGGCGGCTGGCAGGTGCCCCGCCAGGGGGTAAAGGTCTGCCGCGAGCGGGCCACCAACATTCTCACCGTCACCGACATCACCGAAATGGGCCTCGATGCCGCCGCCGACTTTGCCATTGCTCGGGCCACCGACGGCACCGACTGCGTGTGGATTAGCTTCGACATCGACTGCATCGACGCGGGCTTTGTGCCCGGCACCGGCTGGCCCGAGCCCGGCGGCCTGCTGCCCCGCGAGGCCCTCTACCTGCTCAAGCGCATCGTGCAGGAAACCACCGTCTGCGGCATTGAAGTGGTCGAAGTCTCGCCCCCCTACGACGTCAGCGACATGACCTCGCTGATGGCCACCCGCGTGATTTGCGACACCATGGCCCATTTAGTGAAATCAGGCCAGCTCCCCCGCCGCGAAAAGCCCTCCTACATCCACGACGAAGCCAACATGAACGTGGATGAACCCTGGGAGTAGGAAAATTTTGAGTTGTAAGTTTTGAATTTTGAGTTAAAGCCCCGTCGCCAGCACTCAACCCTCAAAACTAAGAACTCAAAACTAAGAACTCAAAACTCCCCCCCGCCCCCACCTTCCCTGTTCCCTGTTCCCTGCCATGCACGAAACCGACATGACCAAAGCGCTCATTCTCACCGTGCGCGACTGGTGGGAGGCGCAGCCCGGCCAGCCCGCCATTGAGAAAGTTCACCTGACGGTGGGCAAGTTTACCTGCGTGGAGCCGGTGAGCTTGCAGTTTGCCTTTGAGGTGCAGACCCGAGGCACCTTTTTGGCCGGGGCCGAGCTGGTGATTCGCGAAACGCCGCTGATTGCCTTCTGCCACGACTGCCAGAGCGAGTATGCGCCCGAGATTGGTCTGCAATACGCCTGCCCCACCTGTCAGTCGCCCATGGGCGACATTCGCTCCGGGCGGGAGCTAAAGATCGACCGGGTAGAGTACGCAGAAGCAACGGTGGAGAATTTTAGCGGTTAGGGCTCAGCGGGGGCGGCCTGCCGAGCTAGGGGTGAGGTGACATAGTATTCCATTGCGTCTGGGATAAACTGGTACAAGAGCAGTAGGCCATTAGCTATGACCTCCCCAAGCCGATTTGCAGATCAGTTACAGGTGCTTAACGCGCTTTACCAGGGGGGCTATCACAGCGACCTTATGGAGCGTTCTTTAGCCAAAATCATCGAACTGGAACACAATCAGGCGCTTCAACAGGCCGCCGATCTCCAAGCTAAACTTCAGACATACGAAGCCCAGTATCATCTTTCCTCAGATAACTTTTACCAGCAGTTCAATGCCGGGGATCTGGGAGACGATATAGATTTTTTTGAGTGGAGTGCCTTCTACGATATGTGGCAAACTGTCCAGGCGCGGCTGGGTGTATTGCAGTCTATTAGCAGCTGATGGATGCTCGGCAATACATCGAAGATATTAAGACCGAACTAATTGCCAGCCCCATCATTAACGAGTTTTCAATTATTGAAGCACGAGATTTGGGCGATAGGGGTTACTTTCGGGCTCGGGCTACGCTGGCAAATGGGGATTTTTTGGAAATCGCAGAATACTTTTTCATTGTTGATGGTCAACCCCAGCCCGAGCGCTACCGCTACCAATGGATGGATAGTACCCAGGCAATACTTCGCAGACGATGGGATAACGTTCCTCACTTTCCGAATTTATCGAATTTTCCCCACCATGTTCATATCGACAGCGAGGACGATGTCTACGCTTCGGTTTCGAGAAACACTACCGAATTCCTCGCTTACCTAGCATCAGAAATTTCGCTGCCAGAGCCATGATCCCGAGAGCGTAGATTGCTTCTCGCCAGGCAGAAAGCCAGACCATGATTAAATCCATACCCAAAACCTAAAACCAGCTCATGCACCAGACCTTCGACGCTGCCCTTGGTATTGATCTGCTCCACGTCAACCAGGCGGGGGCCGACCACAACCGCGCCCACTTCGACGCCTGGGGAATTACCTGCATGAACATCATGAGCAGCCCGGGGGCGGGCAAGACGGCGCTGCTGGAGCGCACCCTGGCGGGGCTGAGCCAAGATTTGGCCATGGCCGTGATTGAGGGCGACATGACCACCGAGCTAGATGCCGATCGTCTGCGCCAGTACGGCGTGCCCGTGATCGCCATCAACACCGGGCGGTCGTGCCATCTGGACGCCAAGATGGTGGCGGGGGGCATTCATACCCTGGAGCACAGCTACGACCCGCAGGCGCTCGATCTGGTGCTGGTGGAGAACGTGGGCAACCTGGTGTGCCCCGCCGAGTTTGAGGTGGGGGAGCATGCCAAGGTGGCGCTGCTGAGCATTACCGAGGGGGAAGACAAGCCGCTGAAGTACCCGATTATGTTTCAGGAGGCCGACTGCCTGCTGATTACCAAGGTCGATCTGGCCCCCTACCTGGAGGTGAGCATCGACCAGATTGCGGCGAACGTGCGGCAGATGAACCCCAATGTGGCCATCTTTGCGGTGTCGGCGAAGACCGGTGAGGGGCTAGACGACTGGTTTGGGTGGGTGCGCTCCCGAGTTCAGGTCGCTGGGTCGCCGTTAGCCGTTTGAGCCCAAGCCGCTGCCCCGAAACCAGGACTGAAGCCGGGACTTTAAACCCAGGAATTACGACGAGCCCAGCAGTCGCCGCATGGCGCCGCCCAGGGCTCGTTTGAGCTGCTGTTTGCGCCGCCAGCGCTCAAACTCCTTGCGGTAGCCGTACTCATTGGGACGGTAGATGCGCCAGGCATCCCAGCTGAGCTTGAGCCCCCAGGGGGCCACCGACAGGTAGAGCAAAAACTTCACCAGGCCGCCCCAGAAGCCCACGCCGCCGGTGAGCACCAGAAACAGCAGCAGGAAGCTGCCGGAGATGACGAATTGGGAGAGCCCGTGGTGAAAGCGCTGTCTGCGCTGGCTGTCGAAGAGCTGTTGGTCGGCGAGCTCGTATTTTTTGATATCCCACTCGCGCTCGGCGGCGGTAATGTCGGCGGCGGAAAGGCCCAGCTCGTCGGCGATTTCGAGCAGCTGGCTGCGGGAGAGGGCACCCGACTCGGTCTGACGTGCGATCGCAAGGCTCAAAATCTGCTGAGCATCCTCAGCCTCGTACAAAAATCCGCCGTCCCCCAGGTTGGGGTCGATATAAGGATTGGTCCTCAAATCAGCCATTGCCACCCTCTGCTCGCTAACTCCAGGGCAAAGCTCCCTTTATTTCTTATAGACAAAATCCGACCCTTTGGGGGGGCGGCTGAAGTACGGAAAACCTATCGGCCCAGGCCCGCCAGGGGGCCCATACATCCGCCCAAACCCTGGCCCACCGGTCGGGCCGACCAGCGGCATGATGAGACTGGCCGCCGGTCGGGAATGCTAATTACGGACACGCATCTTAACCATCGGAGTGTGCACAATGACTCAACTGGTCCCCATCCGCCTGGAGGATGGCACCGAGATCTACATGGAGGCCACCGACGACGTGGTCGCTCCCGACTCGGTATCAGACCCCTCAGGTTACGACCTCTACGGCGAAACCACTCGCACCGCCAAGGGGCTCGGCCTGCCCAATCAGGCCGTTCAGACCCACGCCGCCCAGAGTTTCAAAGCCATTGAAGGCACCATTCGTACCTACACCAGCTACACCATGAATGCCTTCAAAGACATGGCCACCGCCAACGTCGAAAAAGTCACCCTAGAGTTCGGCCTCAAGGTCGGCGGAGAGGCAGGAGTTCCTTACGTTACCAAAGGCACCGCAGAGAGCAACCTCAAAATCACGGTGGAATGCTCATTTAACTAGGCCGAGTTGCTAAATCCAGGGACAAACCCCAGTGGGTAGCCCTGTATCGCCAGGTTGCTAAGGGAACTGTCGTCCGACCAGGGCGGCCCCGACGGCGGCCTGGCTTTTTGGTGGCCAGTTTTTGCCCAGCTGCAGTGCCCAGGGCAGCCAAGCCCAGATTTGTTGTGCCAATTCTAGGTGGATGTATAATAATTTGATGAAAACCCCGAAAAAACGGGCGTTTCTCGGGAATCGTTTCTAGGATTTACTAGATTTCATCGGGCGAGGGGCGAGGGCTTCCTGTCATCCTCCGTCCACAACGATCTAGCTCGACTCTGGGGAAGCCGTGCTGAGGGTACTTCCCCCGCCCCTGTCGGCCACATCATCACCGCCTGAAACACCGCTGACTAGGCCCGTTCCTGACCGTTCCTGAAACTCTAACCGACCACCGTCACTACCAGGGCACCACTACAAGGGAATGAGATTTTGCAGGGATTGACGAGGGAAAAACCTATCTTAATCACCTGCTGTGCCGCCGGTGGAGCTTTGGTCGTGCTGACCATGCTGGTGCGCTCGGGCGCGAGTCGAGCGCCCTCGGTGCTGCCGCCGCCGCCCAGCGCCGAAACCCTCAACATTCAAACAGTGCCGGTGCCGCCGCCCCCCGGCCTCAGCCAAGATACCCTGCAAGACCGCATGCAGCAGGATCTCACTCGCCAGGAAGACCTGGTCAGCAGCCTGCAAAAGGAGCTAGAGGCCCAAAAAGACCTGGCCGACGACCTCAAGGCCCAGCTCGAGCGCCAGCAGAGCGAAACCGAGCAGGTGCTGGAGCAGATGGAGACCTACCAGGAGGCGGTGGAGTCGATGACCTCCCAGCAGGTGCGGCTGATCGAGTCGATTCCGCGCAACAACGAAACCCAGACCATGCTGCTGTGGGGCATTTTGGGGCTGTTTTTGATTTTGATGCTGGCCGGGGGAGCCGCCTTTGCGGTAATTGCCCTGTGGCTGATGCACCTCCAGCGTCGGCAGCCCCAGCCCCCGGTGGTGTACCCCATGCGCATGCCCCCCAGCCCCCACTACTACTACGAACCGCAGCCCCTGCCGCCGCCCGCCCATCCCCAGGCGTTTGTGCAGTACGACGTGCGACCCTATCAAGACTGAGCAGCGGCCCCGTAGCAGGCAGGACAGGCACTCTCCAGGTTGCTGGGCAATGCCTGTCGAAATGCTGGGGCTGGCAGTGTAAGGTTTAAGGCAGAAACCGCTGCTGGGCTCACGGCGGCGGGGTCTGCCGGTCTCAGGGTCGGGCCCTTGGGCCGGGCGCGTCTAACGCCAAACCTAAGGCCAAACTCGCCAATCTCTCGCCAAGCTAACCTTGCTATGACTCTCACCCAGGTGTGGGGCGCTGTTTTAATCTTTGTGCTGGCTCCGGTGGTGGGCGGCCTGCCTTTGACCGGCTGGTCAACCCGGCTGCTGACGGGGCAAAACCTGCGCCAGGTGGGCACGGGCAATGTGGGGGTATCGGCGGCGTTTTACCACGGCGGCAAGGTGGCCGGGGTGGCGGCGGTGCTGCTGGAGGCGGCCAAGGGCATTGGGGTGGTGCTGCTGGCGCGGTACTACTTTCCGGCGGACCCGGTGTGGGAAATTTTGGCGCTGATTGGCCTGGTGATGGGGCGCTACTGGTTTGCCAACGGGGCGGGCACCACCAATGTGGTGTGGGGCATTACCGCCTACGACTGGCCTACGGCGCTGCTAAACCTGCTGCTCAGCGGGCTGGGGTTTACCATTTTTCGCGAGCGGCGGCAGGGCAGGCTGCTGTCGCTGGTGCTGCTGCCCCTGATCACCGCCCTGCGCCATCAGGATGGGGCGCTGGTGCTGGCGATGACCTGCCTGAGTATTTTGATTGCCTGGATCTACGAAAAACTGCCCGACGATCTAGATTTGCCCGACGACGACGAACGCTTGGAGTCTCGCACCATGTTTCGGTTTTTTCGCGGCGATCGCGGCCTGGTGGCCCTCGACCAACCCCTGGATGCCGCCAAGTTTGGCCAAAAGGCAGCCACCCTGGGCCAGCTGCGGGCCTGGGGCTACCCGGTGCCGCGCGGCTATGTGCTGCCCGCCGGGGATGACCCCACGGCGCTACTTGCGATCGCAGAACCCTCCCCCAGCCAACCCCTGGCCGTGCGCTCCTCCGCCCAGGACGAAGACACCGGCAGCGCCTCAGCGGCGGGGATCTACCAGTCATTTCTCAACATCACCAGCCAGGAGGCCCTGGCGGCGGCAATTGTGCGGGTGTTTTCCTCCTACAACTCCCAGCGGGCCCTGGCCTACCGCCGGAGCCAGAGCCTGCCCGAGCGCGGTCTGGCGGTGATTGTGCAGCAGCAGGTGCAGGGGCAGTTTTCCGGCGTGGCCTTTAGCCGCGACCCGATTGCCCGCTGCGGCGACGCCGTGGTAATCGAGGCCCTGCCCGGCGGCGCCGAGCAGGTGGTCAGCGGCCAGGTCACCCCCGGCCAGTACCGCGTGCTGGTGCAGCCCGACGATGTGCCGCCCCTGGCGGAAATCGCCACCAGCGACTGGCAGCTGTCCGAGGCCCTGACCCTGAGCGTGGAGGGCAGCGGCCCCGTCCCCTCCCGGCTGCTGCAACAGGTCGCCTACCTGGCCCGCCACCTGGAGAGCCGCTACCAGGGCATTCCCCAGGACATCGAGTGGAGCTACGACGGCGAGACCCTGTGGCTATTGCAGAGCCGCCCCATCACCACCCTGCAACCCCTCTGGACCCGCAAAATCGCCGCCGAGGTGATCCCTGGCACCATTCGACCGCTCACCTGGTCGATCAACCGGCCCCTCACCTGCGGCGTGTGGGGGGAGATCTTTACGGTGGTGCTGGGCAACCGCGCCCGCGGCCTCGACTTTGAAGAAACCGCCACCCTGCACCACGCCCACGCCTACTTCAACGCCACCCTGCTCAACGATATCTTTGGCCGCATGGGCCTGCCGCCCGAGAGCCTGGAGTTTTTGACCCGTGGGGCCAAGTTTAGCCGCCCGCCCCTGGGCTCCACCCTGCGCAACCTGCCCGGCCTGCTGCGCCTGGCGGGCCGCGAGCTCAAACTCGAAAAAGACTTTGCCCAGGACAACCGCGATCGCTTTGCCCCGGCCCTGCAAGCCCTGGCCGACACCCCCAGGGAGACTCTCACCCCCGCCGACCTGGTGGGCCGGATCACAGAGCTGCTTGAGCTGCTCAACCGGGTGACCTACTACAACATCTTGGGCCCGCTCAGCTTTGCCCTGCGCCGGGCCCTGTACAAGGTGCCCGAAGAAAGCCTCAACCCCATGCAAAATGACGAGATTGTCGCCCTCGAAGCGCTGCGGGCGATCGCCCAGGACATTCGCCAAACCCTCTCCACCCCCGAACTCGACCGCATTGCCGACGGCCCCTCGCTGATGACCGCCCTGGCCGAGAGCACCGACGGCGAATCGCTGCTGGCGGCCATCGGGCGCTGCATCGACGACTATGGCTACCTGAGCCCCGTGGGCACCGATATCGCCGTCGCCACCTGGCGCGAAAACCCCGGCCCCGTGCGCGAGCTGCTGGCTCAGTTTGTGCGGCAGCCGCCGCCCCCCAAGGCCCCGGCCACCGCCCCGACGGGCAAGGCCACTGGGGTGCAGCGCCGCTTTGACCTCAAGGGCCAGGTGAATACCCTCTACAACCGGCTGCTGGCCGAGCTGCGCTATAGCCTGCTGGCCCTGGCCACCCAGTGGCAACAGCAGGGTCACCTGGCCGCCCGCGACGATATTTTCTTTCTCACCTGGGCAGAAATCCAGGCCCTGGCCCTCCCAGAGCCAGTTCCAGAGTCGGGCCCAGAATTAGGCTCAGGGCCCGCCGACTGGCCCACCATCCAGGGCAGGCTGCACCAGCGCCAGGCCCAGTACGACCAGGACAAAGCCATGGCCGCCGTGCCCTACCTGGTGTTTGGCAACGAGCCCCCCAGCCGCGACCTGGCCCTGGCTCCCGGTGCCACCGTGCAGCAGCAGCTCAAGGGCATTGGAGCCAGCGCCGGGGTGGTCGCCGGGCCGGTGCAGGTAATGACCCAGCTTGACGCCCTGGCCACCATCGAGGGGCCGTTTATTTTGGTGGTGCCCTACACTGACGCGGGCTGGGCTCCCCTGCTGGCCCGCGCTCAGGGCCTGATTGCGGAGGTGGGCGGGCGGCTTTCCCACGGGGCGATCATCGCCCGCGAGTACGGCATTCCAGCGGTGATGGATGTGACCAACGCCACCCAGCGGCTGCACACCGGCCAGTGGGTGCGGGTGGACGGAGCCACCGGCACTGTGGAGGTGCTGGCCCAGCCTCAGCCCCAGCCCCTGGCCCTTCAGCCCGGCGACGAGTAGGGTAGTCACCCCGGCAAGGCGATTTGGGGGCAGGGTCTACCCAAAGACGGAGGCTTGTACTATATTGAGTAGTGCAATTGTACTATCACCGGCTTTAGCGGCTCGGTGTTTGGGGCTATGGATGTTCGACAGGGCGGGGCTTTGGCTCTGCGATGGATTGTGGCGTTGAGTGTGGGCATTGGCGTGATGGCAGAGCTGGTTAAATCGACGGCGGAGGGGGTGGCAGAGGAGCCGGTAGCGGCGGCGGCCAACCCCTGGGCTGGGGCGTCATTTCCGCTGGAAAATTTCAGCCGCTACACCTCGCCCTTTGGCTACCGCCAGCACCCGATGGGGGGCCACCGCTTTCACTACGGGCTAGATTTGGCGGCCCCGATGGGGAGCTACATTCGCAGCTGGTGGGAGGGCAAGGTGGTGCAGGTGCATGACCACACCGCCTGTGGCACCGCCGCAATCATTCAGTCGGGCCGCTGGACCCATATTTATTGCCACATGCAGGGCAGCATTGTGGTCGAAAAAGAGGGGGGCCGGGTGCTGGTGGACCGGGCCGGGGGCATAGAGATTCGCCAGGGGCAGACGGTGGCCTCGGGGCAGCGGATTGGCCGGGTGGGCATGACCGGCAGCACCACCGGGCCGCACCTGCACTGGGGCCTCAAGTACGATGGCACCTGGGTTGACCCGGCCATGGTGATTAGAGCCGGGGTTGACTATCAGCAGCTAGAGGCGGCACAGGCCCTAGAGGCGGCGCAGGCCGTAGATTAGCCCCTGGCAGACGCGGGTGAGAAAGTCGAGGTCGAGGGTATCTAGAGTATCGGTGGGCTGGTGGTAGTGGGGGTTGCGCAGGTTGGCGGTGTCGGTGATGAGAATGGCGGGGTAGCCCAAATCCCAGAAGGGGACGTGGTCGCTGCGGCGGGTGTCGGGCACGGCGCGCCCCTGCTGCACCACGGGTAGCCACTGGCTGCGCGCCCCCGCCGCCCGAAAGCCCCACCACAGCCGCACCATGGTGGGAATGCTCTGCCAGGGGCCAATTTGGGCGATGTAGTTGCCCTGGCTGGGGTACAGGCGCTCTAGCCCCGCTGGATAGGTTTGGGAGTGGGGCTGGTGGCAGCAGTAGCCGAGCATCTCCAGGGAGAGCATCAGCCCCAGCGGTTCGCCTTGCTGGTGCAGGGCAGCGGCGTAGTGGCGGCTGCCCACAAAGCCCGATTCTTCTAGATCAAAGGCGACCAGACGGAGGGGAGACTGGCCGGGCTGGGCGGCAAAGGCGCGGGCTAGCTCTAGGAGCACGGCGACGCCGGTGGCGTTGTCGTCGGCACCGGGCGAGCCGGGCACGGAGTCGTAGTGGGCCCCCACCAGCAGGGGCGGGCGGCGGGCATCTTGCCCCGGCAGGTTGAGCAGCCAGTTGGTGTGGGGCTTGCCCTGGAAGTCAAAGCGGTGGGGGATTACGGTGCCCCACTGCGATAGCTCCTGCTGGATGTATTGCTGCACAAAGAAGTGGTTGGCGGAGGCGAAAAAGGGGTTGCGATCGCACCCCACCCGCTCCAGGTGCGAGACCAACCGCTGCCGCAAATTGCTGTCTGCCCCGCTGCCCTGGCTCAAGCGCTTTCCTCAGATGCAGCCATCGCCTGACCAATCTGCCGCCACTGGTGCCGGTCGTGCAGGGCGGGGCTGGCGGCCAGCACCGTACCCTCGAAGTCAAACTGTGCGATCGCGCGATCGCCCGCCTTCACCATCACCGTCAAGGTCTGCTCAGCAGCATTTTGAAGGATGGTGTAGTGATTGCCCTCGGCCACCTCTAGCCCTGGACTGGGCCGGGTGGTGCGGCCCCGCGACTGTGCGATCGCAAAGGCGCGGGCCACGGTGGCATAGGTAGCAGCAGCCCACTGCTGGTCGGCCATGGCCCTCACCCCCGCCGCTAGTGTGATCTGCTCTAGCCGATCTGACAGGTCAAACTCCGCCGCCCAGCGGTGCATGTACTCGTAGTCCAAACCACCCTGTTGAGCCTTCAAAACGCCCAGCACATCGCGCCACTGCTTTTCAGACTGGCTCTGCTGGCCCCAGCGCAGTTTGTTGACTACCAGGTCCTCTGGCGAAGCCAGGTAAATGGAGGTGCTATCGGTCAACCGATAGGCCTGTCGCCGCTCAAATTTGAGCTGTTCGTAGGGGTTAACCTCAGCGATCACCAAATCAGCCCGGGAGATAGTGTCAATCTGAGTGACCTGAAGGGTTTTCATCCGCCCAGAGACAATGTCATCGACGCCGGGCACGTAGAAACCAGCCTGTTCTAGCGCCTCAGCCAAGGCAGGAATCGCCGCCCTCGGCACCGACAGCACCATGTCGAGATCCTGTGTGGTGCGCGACTCACCATAGGCAATCGCCGCCACCCCGCCGGTCACG
>DATIVG010000100.1:0-14940 GCA_035466075.1 Nodosilinea sp.
CTCCAGAATAAACTGCACAGCCTCGGGTACCAGCGGGCGGTAGCGCTCAGGCCAGGGCGTCACCACATGCACCTCCTCAGCGCAGGCCAACGCCACCCGACAGGTGCGCTGAATCAGCCGCTCACCCCCCAGCAAAATCAAAGCCTTGTCCCGCCCCATGCGGGAGCTGCGACCCCCCGCTAAAATCATCGCGCTCACTGCTGTCATCACGGCCGCCGCTAAATGTCGCTGTCGACCTGCCCTGCGCGGCCAGCGGGCCTGGCTCAATCGGCACCCAAGCGGTGGTCACCGCCTTTGCGGTTGAGCCAGGGGCCAGCGCCGCCCCGCCCCCATCGTCACACCTGGCTCGGGGTCGCCACCTCCTTAGCCACCCGTCGCAGGCGAGCCGCATCGGCCCAGGCCAGCCCCTTAAAGAAATAGATCATGCCGGTGAGAAAGGCCAGCGCCATATAAAACAGCCGAATGCCCCACCCGGCTCCGTCAAAAATCATTGAAAATACGCCAGGTTCAATGCCGCTAAACCGGGTCAGCTCCGAGCGAAACCACTTCTGGTCTTCGGCCATGCGCTCCAGCTCAGAGACAGTAGCCGGCAAAATCGGCATGCGAGTGGTGGTGGTGTAGTACCCCCAAAACCCCTGGCTGCCGCCTTCGCGGGAGAGCGCCTGGTTGGCCAGAGCCGTAATTTGCGGCCGGGTCAGCTCCGACTCAGCGGTCAGCTGGCTGAGCCAGAGGTGATGCCGCAGCCAGTAGCTGCTAAAAAATACCAAGGGCAGCGCCACCAGCAGCGCGATCGACTTCAAGCCCACCGAGGTCTTAGCCGACAGGTGGCGCGATGCCCCCCCCAGCCCAAAGCCCAACACCGCAAACAGCACCACCACGCTCAGCTCAACAATCTCAAGACTCTTCAGCCAGCCACCCAAAATTGGGATCGGGTGCAAAAAGGCCTCCGCTGCCCAGGTCACCACAAATCTCAGCCCGATCACGGCGGCAGTGACCGCCACCACCGTAAGCACATATTTTGGGACATCGGCTGTGGGGCGCGGGGTAGGCATAGCTAGGGCTGGCAAACCAGGGGCGACGATTTCCCTAATAATAATGATGCTGGCCCCATGATCGGCACTTGATCTAGAAAAGTCAATTTCCCCGGTCAGCCTCCACCGGCCTCAGCACCCCCAGCTGATCGGGGCTAAAGGCACCCTGCTCCGTCACAATCGCGGTAATGAAGCCGCCCGGCGTCACGTCAGAGGCCGGGTTGTAAAACTCTGCTCCCTGGGGCGAGGTCACCCGATCCCCCAGCCGGTAGATCTCCTCGGGGGCATGCTCCGAGATGGTGAGCCCACCGCCATCCGCCACGCTAAAGTCGATGGTTGACACCGGCGCCGCCACCAAAAATGGAATGTTGTGGGCCTGGGCCACCAGCGCCAGGCTATAGGTGCCAATTTTGCTCATGGTGTCGCCGTTGGCGGCAATGCGGTCGGCCCCGGCCAGCACGCCGTGAATGAGGCCCCGCTGCATGCAGTGGGCGGCCATGCTGTCGGTCACCACCGTCACCGGAATGCCCTCCTGCACACATTCCCAGGCCGTGAGCCGGGAGCCCTGGAGGGTGGGGCGGGTTTCGGCCGCGTAGACCCGCTCCAGACGACCCGCCTGCCACAGCGATCGCATGATGCCCAGGGAGGTGCCGTAGCCCGAGGTGGCCAGGGCGCCGTGGTTGCAGTGGGTGAGCAGAGTGAGCTGAGCGGGGTGGGCGGGCAGCTGGGCCATGCCATAGTCGCCAATGGCGTGGCAGAGGTTAAAGTCTTCGGCTTGCATGGCCTGGGCCTGGGCCAGCAGCTGCCCCCGTACCACCTCAATCGAGTCGTTTGAGTGGTGGGCCACCGCCAGCACGGTATCGACGGCCCACTGTAGATGGGCCTTGTCGGGCCGGGTTTGCTTAAACTGGTCCCCCATCGCCTCCAGCCGCTCCCAAAAGGCGGTGGGGTCATCGGTGTGAATTTCAGTGGCCCCCAGGTAGAGGCCGTAGGCCGCCGCCAGACCCAGGGCTGAGCCCCCCTGCACAATGCCTGAACGTAGCGATCGCACCACATCGTCGCAGCGATCAATCGACACAATGTTGTAGCGCTCCGGCAGCTGGCGCTGGTCGATCAGCACCAGGTGGTCACCCTGCCAAACCACCGGATAAACGTGGGTATCGCCAGCAGCCATCATCATCAAACTCAACATCGACAGGGAATTGCAGCCCCTCCCATGTCATTCAGTATGGGGGTTTCTTGTCCCCTGTCAATTCTTCGGGCCGTTCCTCTGGTAAGTCCTCCGACCATGGGCAGCCCCTGATCGTGATCAGTCGCGATTGATGGCGACCGATCGCGACTGATCACGATCACACCCCACCATCCGGAGGCCCACTGATCCCCACTGGAGGTTAGAACAGCCCCAGCGAGGAAAGCCCCATGTTTACCATTCGTTTTGCCACCGCCGACTATCGCCCCGACCGCCAAATCACCCTGCGTACCGCCCTCGACGGCTGGGCCGCCAAAGATATCCCCGGCCTCTACGAAAACGGGGCCTGGCGCTTTGAGCTCCCCGTCGCCCGCTACGGCGGCGGCTTCACCTTTAAGTTTGTCCTCGAGCGCACCTACTGGATGAACGGCCCCGACCTGTTTTTGCAGCCCACCCCCGGCGGCGACTACCTCTACCAGGCCCCCGCCGTCACCTTTCCGCCCATGACCGAGGTGGTGGTCGAAAACACCAACCTCCAGCAGCAGTTTTTTCCCCCCAACCTCGACGAAAACCGCCTCTACGACGTGATCGTAGTTGGCTCCGGCATAGGCGGTGGCATTCTCGCCGACCAGCTTTCTGACCTTGGCCTTGACGTGCTGGTGCTAGAAGCAGGCAGCTACCTGTTTCCCACCCACACCGCCAACCTGCCCCGACAGCATCGCGTCGGCCAGTTTGACAAACACGTGTGGAATCTCTACGAGCGCTTCAAAGTGCAAAACTTTGCCAACGGCTTTGGCTCCGCCTTCGACGGCGGTCAGGCCTTTAACCTGGGCGGCAAATCGATCTTCTGGGGCGGCCTCATCCCCCGCATGGCCTGGTGGGAAATGGCCCGCTGGCCCCGCAGCCTGCGGTGGTTTCTCGAAGACGGCGGCTACCAACAGGCCGAAGACCTGATGAACCGCGTGCCCCTGCCCCCCACCCCCTACCGCCGCCGGGTGAAGCAGTTTTTGCGCCAAACCCTGGCCGAGTTCACCGCCTTCGATGCCCCCATGGCGGTTCAGTACTCCAACACCCAAGACATGAGCACCGTACCCACCGGCATGTTCTCCACCGCCGACCTGCTCACTGAGTCGATGCTCACCAACGGGCCCCAGGGCAACCAGCATCTCTTTATCAACCTCAACCACCCAGTCAGCCGAGTCGAAACCCAGGGCAACACCGTCACCCGCGTAGTCGCCTACGACCTGATTGCCCAGCAAGAGCGCAGCTACCAGGCCAAGGCCGTGGTGCTGGCCGCAGGCACCGTCGAGAGCGCCAAAATCGCTCAGCTCAGTGACCTGGCCGACCCCACCAACAAAATCGGCGTCGGCATCACCGACCACCCTATCTACTTCACGCACTTTGCCCTGCCAGCCACCGCCGACCTCTATGACCCCAACAGCACCAGCAAAGTGCTGTGTCAGCCCAATGACGGCACCACTCGCCCGTACAACATCGTGCTGGAGTTTGGGGCCGACTTTAACCAGGGCCGCTACGTCGACCTGGCCTTGCTGGAGCGCCACCGTCGCGAAAAGGGCAACCTCATGCTCTGCGAAATCGTGTTTTTGATGGATGCCCCGCTCATCGAGCAAAACACCGTGCAGCAGATCGGCCCGGCCTTCGCGAAGCCCGTGGTGCAAATGCAACCCAGCCCCATCGGCGGCCAATACTACGGCGAAATGAGCCAAATTAAAGATCAGCTCATCGCGGCCCTCGGCGGTGAGCCCCTGGTCAACAATGACCTGACCCTCAAGGGCGCAGGCCTCGGCGGTGTTGCCCACGAAGTTGGCACCCTGCGCATGAGCAGCGAGACCGAAGAGGGCCAGTCGCTCAACGACGGTGTGGTAGACACCAACCTCAAGTTCCTGGCCTACAACAACCTCTACGCCTGCGACCTGTCGGTGTTTCCGTCATCGCCAGCGGCAAACCCAACGCTGACTTTAGCGGCCCTGGCCATTCGCCTGGCCGAGCACCTGCGCGAGGTCATTTAGTCCTGGATCAGGTAGCTCCTGCGACATGCCCCCACAAGACTGGCTTTGAGCTACGACTCTTGGCCAGTCTTGACCATCTGATCTACTTTTAGGTTTACTTCAGGAAAAGCTGACGAGATCAATCGCTGGCCGGCCTGAAATGACTCACCGGCCTGAGATGACTCACCGGGCAGATATTCTTCACCGGCCAGGTTGTAAATCCAAACCATCGATGTTTTAGGACTGATAATAAAGCGCACGCCGCCCAATGCTTGGCGATCTACAGCCCAGTATTCGGGTACACCGAGCTTTTCGTACCCTGCCAGCTTGGCAAGATAATCATTCTGTCAGTTGGTGCCAACCACCCCCAATATAGGGAAGGGCCGTACCGTACCTTGAATTATTTTTCTTCTAAATATTTAGCGTTCAGACTTTAACAAGTCCACTTACAGCTTACAGACTTCCAGGCGAAAGAAGAGGCAGCACAGAGCAACTTGTGTCCCCAACCCAGCCAATACAGAAGCAATTCGACGACTACTATTGACTGGAAGTTCGCCTGGAGAAGCATCATCAAGGTCGAAACAAAACTCCGAATAACGCACATAAGCACCATTTCTCTGCCAGCCAATACGGTGACAGAACTCATTCCAGATTGTATCGCCAGGATATTTGCCGTCGAGGTTAGCGCCGCATTCAACGTAAATACGTTTTTGCACACTAAATCCCCATATTCCATTGCTGTACTTTACCCACAGACCATCAATTGTCTGTAGATCCAAACAAGGAAAATCTAAAAACTTTTCTCCTGGAATAAAGCTTTCGTCATCTATATGGCCCACAACTTCTACCATAAGACGTTCCGTTTCCTCGTCTGCTTCTCGCCACTGACCAGCCTTGAGTAAGTCACGCAAGCATCGGTAGTCAACCCCTTTCTCGGAACTCAGGCTGTCAAGTGCTTCAGCTAGTGGGCTACGATCTGAAGTATTTGGATCGATATTAGATTCAGATGGCACTATTAATTTGTCATCTTGACTAGTGGGTTTTTTCCCTGTTATTCCCCATTCCAAGGAAAAAAATGCCCTTGAATCTTCGATGCCATCTTGGAACAAAACAGCATGAAACTCCCTTACAAAGAGCAGTTCTTTTGGGATTTCATCAACGCCAGGCAACAATACAGGGATAATCGGAATGTTTCGTTCAATACATTGATTGATTAAAGACTGTAATTCTAGAGCTTGCCAACGACCTAACCCACCCTGTCCAAAAAAGATGGCCGCAGTCTTGATACAACCGATCGCTTGCTGAATTTGATCTTGAAATCTGGTGCCGGGGGCAATTTCCTCTTCATCTAGCCAAGGACGCATGCCTTTAGCTAGCAGCTTTTCATAGATTTTGCGAATCAGTGGCTTATCTCTGCTGCTGTGGGCCAGAAACACATCAAACTGCTGCTCTGTCATTTATCTCTTGCCCCATTGGCGTTAGCCCCTGCCTAGTAAAATTTTACCCTTAATTTTCCTTGGCGCAAATCTCTGCAAGTTTCGTTGGCATGGAGATAAACCAGGTGCTTAAGCCAGAGTTAAGGCAGTTTGGGTTCACTGGCGGCAGAAACCTGGTTTCTATCCTAAGGCAGCTACCTAAGAGGTAGAGACTCTGACACAGTGGTGTAGACACAACTTTAGCAGCATCACTATGGCTACCTACTTGATTACGGGCGCGAATCGCGGCATCGGCTTGGAATATTGTCGGCAGCTGCAGCAGCGGGGCGACACTGTCATTGCCGTCTGCCGCCAGCCCTCAAACGAGCTAAAAGATTTGGGGGTACAGGTCGAAACGGGCATTGATATCACCCAAGACGACTCAGTGGCGGAGCTAGCCCAGCGGTTGCAGGGCACCACAATAGACGTGCTGATCAACAATGCGGGCATTTTAGAGCGGGTCACGCTAGATGACCTAGATTTTGACAGCATTCGGCAGCAGTTTGAGGTCAATGCCCTGGGCCCGCTGCGGCTGACGGCGGCGCTGCTGCCCCACCTCAGCGCCGGGTCAAAGGTGGTGCTGATGACCAGCCGCATGGGCTCCATTGCCGATAACACCTCCGGCGGCTCCTACGGCTACCGCATGTCGAAGGTGGCGCTGTCGATGGCGGGGAAGTCGCTAGCCCACGACCTCCAGCCCCGGCAGATTGCGGTGGCCATTTTGCATCCGGGGCTGGTGCAGACCCGGATGACGGGCTTTACCGACAGCGGTATTACCCCAGCGGAGGCGGTAGCGGGGCTGCTGGCCCGGATTGATGGGCTAACGCTGGAAACATCGGGCACTTTTTGGCACTCCAATGGCGAGGTGCTGCCCTGGTAGTAGCCCCAGATGTGCCCTGGCGATTGACCGGGTGCGTGGCTTTACGGTGTCGTTATTTCCCTGGTGCCTCTGCGCCCCTAGCGACTCGCGGGGTCGAGGCGATCGCGCAGGCGATCGCCGAGGGTGTTGATGCACAGCACCGTCAGAAAAATGGCCAGACCAGGAGCCAGCACCAGGTAGGGGGCGCTTTCAATGTAGTTTTGGGCGTCGTAGAGCATCCGGCCCCAGGTGGGGACATCGGGCGGAAAACCCACGCCTAAAAAGCTCAGGGTAGATTCGGCCAGCAGGGCGTTGCCAACGCCAATCGTGGCAGCCACGGTGACGGGGCCAAGGATATTGGGCAACAGGTGGCCTTGGATGACACCCCAGGGCCTTGCCCCCAGGGCGATGGCGGCCTGCACAAAGGTGCGCTGCTTGAGGCTTAAAAAGCCTGCTCGCACCAGGCGGGCTACGGACATCCAGTTGAGCAAACCGATGACCAGCACTACCAGCAGAAAAATACCGCGCTCTGCCCCCAGGGCGCGACGCACCGGGTCGCCAAACAGGTAGACCACGAGTAGCACCAGGGGTAACTGGGGCAGGGCCAAAAAGAGATCGGTGAGGCGCATGAGCAGGCCGTCTACCCAGCCGCCGTAGAACCCAGCCAGGGCCCCAATGCCTACGCCCAGGCTAATGCCCACCAGAGTGGCGGCTAGCCCCACCGCCAAGGAAATGCGCCCGCCGACCAGCAGGCGGGCTAGCTGATCTTGGCCGAGGTCGTTGGTACCCAGGGGGTGCGCCGGGCCGGGGGGCAGGAAGGCCAGGCCAAAGTCGATGGCGCTGGGGGAGGCGGTGTAAAGGAGCGGGCCAAGTGCGATCGCACCCACCAGCAACCCCAGCACTGCCAGAGCCAAGCGAGCCACCGGATCCCCCCACAGCCATAGCCTTCCGCGACTTTTCGGCCTGGTGGTTTCCCCCCGCTCCGACGCTAGATCGAGCTTAATGGCCATAGCGCACCCGCGGATCGATCACGCCATAGAGCACATCGGCCACCAGGTTAAACCCGACCACCAGCACCGCGTAGATAAACGCAATGCCCATCACCACCGGCGTATCGCTGCGGTAGATCGACTCAATCAGCAGCGCCCCAATCCCCGGCACCCGAAACACCTGCTCCGTCACCAGCGCCCCCGTAAAAATCGTCGGGATATCCAGCGCCACCAGGGTCACCACCGGAATCAGCGCGTTGCGCAGCATGTGCAGCACCACAATGCGCCAGCGCCCCAGTCCCTTAGCCCGAGCCGTTTTGACATAGTTCTGCGGAATTTCTTCTAGCATGGCGGCCCGCACAAACCGCAGCAGCACCGCCGTCTGAAACAGCACCAGCGTGGCAATGGGCATGATCGACTGCCGTAGCCACTGCCCCAGACTCGCGAAATCACTCACCACCAGCGTGTTGTCGTAGATAAACGGCAGCCAGCCCAGCCGCACACTCAGCACAATAATCAGCACCAGCCCCGAAAAAAACGGCGGCGTCGAAAATCCCATAAACGCCACCGTAGTAATCACCCGGTCAACCCAGGTGTTGTGGCGCAGCGCCGCCACCATACCCAAAGGCAGCGCCAGCGCCACACTCAGCAGGTAGGCCACCCCAATCACCCAGAGGGTGACCGGCAGCCGTTGGGCAATCAGCTCGGCCACCGGCAGGCGGCTGGTAAATGAATAGCCCAGGTTGCCGCTAAACAGCGCCACCGTCCACTTCAAGTAGCGAATCGGAATCGGCTGATCCAGCCCCAGCGATCGGCGAATATTCTCCCGCACCTCCGGCGTGATCGCAGGGTTAGTCGCCAAATCACCCAGCGGGTTGCTGGGCGACAGCGCCAGAACGAAAAAAATGACCGCGCTAATGGCCAGCAGAGTAGGAATCGCAATCAGCAGCCGCTTAAATAAATAGCCAACCATGGCAAGGGTAGGCAACACCTAGGAGATCGCGTCATTAAGCGTGTTCCAGCTAAATACTCATCCAGCATTTTACGGCAACCGGCCCAACGGGCCGAGTTTGCCACCTCAAGAGGGACGTTTATTTAGATGGAATACCCTGAGGCTAGTCTAGCGGGGAGTTTCACCTGCGCACAGCCATCGCCTGGCGCTGACGCAAATCTAGCCTTGGTCAGAGCGCTGAGAACAGTTCGACGATCACCCGCAAACCTGAAGCCGTGACCGGTCATAGAGCCATCGCCAACCGACCGCTCTAAGACCTGTTCTAACCCGGATGACAACAGCGATAGCCCAACGGCACACCTGGTCACAGCCACACCCAACGCCGCAGGCAGCAGCCCCCTTGGCATCGTAGCGAGAGCCGCAGGCAGGCTAGAGCGAACCCGTAGAACCAGAGCCAGCCGCCTTCGGTTGAAGAATCTTGGCCGGAATGCCCACCACCGTAGCATCGGCTGGCACATCGATGAGCACCACCGCATTGGCGCCGACATTGACATTGTCGCCAATGGTGATTTTGCCAAACAGCTTAGCCCCAGCCCCCACATTTACCCGTTTGCCCAAAATAGGCGCATCCAGCGGGCGATCTAAGTGGCGCAAGCCCAGGGTCACACCCTGGCGAATAATGCTGTCATCGCCGATTTCGCAGTAGCCATGCACCACAATATTGCCCTGGTGCTCCACCACCACCCGACGCCCCAGCTTCACGGTATAGGGAAGCTCGATGCCGTAGGTATTGCGCACTTTTCGGTACAGCATTCGATACAAAATACTTAGGGGAGCCCGCAGCAGTTTCGCTTTCACTCCCATCCGCCAAACCCCGTAGCGGTGCACCGCCACCGCCCTAAAGCCAGGCTTAGTCCAGTCGCGACCGTGGGCAACCCAGTCTTCTTGAATTTGCTCCAGCAAAGCCTTAAAAGACATATTGCCGTCAGCCGCAGCCGGTTCCAAATCAGCAGTTAGGGAACTATCTGTCACGTCAGTAGCAGAGGTCATTCGGTTCTACCCAACAATAAAACTACTGGAAATTTTTGTAGAAACAATCTTTAGAACTACAGCCAAGTACTATGGCAGCCTGGGGCGGCACTCCACCGTGGTGTTCACTACAGCCTACTGAAATCTTGCCAAGCCCGACGGCAGGGCAATGGTGGAGAGCTATAGCGGCGGCCAGGGCGCTGAGGCCAGTTCAACGGCCAACCGCAAACCTGGGGCAACCACCGACTGTGTGGCCATCGCCAACCGACGGCTACAGCATCTTGCCTTCCTGAGCTACAGCTTACCCAGCTACAGATCCACCGGCCGTAGAGCTGGGGGCCGCTTTGCCGTGAGTTCACAGTTGGGTGAAATTCTTAACTCCTCACATTCTGGAGCTTTGACCATGGGGCTGAGTGACAAGACTCAGCCAGCCCCCCACGGCCTTCCCGCAGAGCCGCTGGCTGAGGTTATCGGGGAGCTAGGGCCGCTTTGGGGTAGGCAATGCGTTTGTGGTTGTACTGCTGCCACACCTGCACAAAGATTTCAGCAATTAGGGTCATGTGGTCGCGGGTGAGCCCCGACTCCACCAGCTGGTTATCTTTCCAGCGGGCGCGCAGAATGCGGTTGACCATAGCCAGAGCTTCGTCGGGGGTGGCATCGGTGAGCGATCGCAGGGCCGCTTCACAGGAGTCGGCCAGCATCACCACCCCGGTTTCCGGCGACTGGGGAATGGGGCCGTCGTAGCGAAAGTCGGCCTCTTTGACGGCCAGGGCAGGGTCGGCTTTGGCCATCTCCTGGGCCTGGTGGTAGAAGTAGCTGATCAGCATAGTGCCCTGGTGCTCGGGGATAAAGGCCCGCACCGCCTTGGGGAGCCGACAGCGGCGAGCCATCACCTGCCCTTCGGTGACGTGCTTTTTGATAATGTCGGCACTCAGCCAGGGGTCATTGAGGGTGTCGTGCTTGTTGGGGCCCCCCATCTGGTTTTCGATGAAGCCCTGGGGGTCGTGCATTTTGCCGATGTCATGGTAGAGCGTGCCCGCCCGCACCAGCTCTACGTTGCAGCCCAGGGCGCGGGCGGCCGCCTCGGCCAGGCTCGACACAAACACCGTGTGCTGAAAGGTGCCCGGGGCCTCGGAGGCCAGCCGCTTGAGCATGGGCCGGTTAGGGTTTGATAGCTCCGCCAGGCGAATCGGGGTCACCAGGTCAAACAGGTGCTCCAGGTAGGGGCTGAGGCCCAGGGCCGCCACGCTGGAGATCACCCCATAGACCCCTTGCAGAGCTGCCCCAGTGAGCATGCCCGACCAGGCGGAGATCAGCGACACCGGGCTGACCACCAGGGTGAGTAGCAGGTAGACCACGCCCTGGGTAAGGCCCACGCCGCCCCCCAGCAGGGCCAGCTCTTCGCGCGATCGCATCCGCCCGGCCAGCAGGCTGCACACCAGCGCCCCCGCCGCCCCCGCCGTAAAGGAAATACCGCTGACCGTGGCACCCACGGGCAGCACCAGAGCCACCAGGGCCACCAAAGTGCCCCCCAGCACTGGGCCGTAGAAACTGCCCGCCAGCAGGCCAATGGCGGGTAGCCCGTAGGCCGCCACCCCCACCATCTGCATCACCCCGGTGCCCACCACCATCGCCGTAATCAGCAGATAGTCTTGCTGGCGCAGCCGCTGGGGTGCCCAGCGCTCGATCAGCAAAAACAGACCCACTCCGCCTGCCACCAGCCCCCCAAACATGGCCAGGCCCCAGTAGTTGAACCGGCGCTGGCTGAGGTTGAAGTTGTCGAGCAGCACAAACTTGCTCTGGGTAATGGTCTCCCCAGCCGCCACAATCAGCTCGCCCTGCTGCACCTCCACATACACGGGATTCACCGCCTCCGCTGCCATATCGGCCTGGAGTCGGGTGCGGTCGGTGTCTTCCACCAGGTTGGGTTCGAGGGTGGAAAGCAGCAGCGTCCGCGCAAAGGGTTCTACGGTCGCTGGCACGGTGTCCTTAAGCTGGAGGTAGGCGGCCCGGTCGAGCACCTCCGGCGGCAGCCCCGAGGCGATGCCCTGGGCCAGCATGCGTTCTGCTGCCATGCGGATGTCGATTTGGGCTTGAGTCCAGTCCTTGACGGGCAAGTCAAACAGCTGAGCGTCCTCAGTGATCCCTTCGGACTGAGAGGCGAGCAGCGTAAAGTTGGCCATCGCCTGCTGATAGCCCTGGCGCGCGTTTTCTATGGATTTCAGCAGTTTGGCCAGGTCTTGGCGGCTGGACCGCTGCCCGTAGGCCCAGAGCTCGCCCAGGGCCATGCGCTGGTCGGGGGTGAGGGTTTGATTGCGCACTAGGGCCTCGAGCTCTAGCCGTTCGTCGCGGATGGCATCGTCGGCCAGGGGATCGATCAGGCTGCGCAGCTTGAGCCAGGTGGCGTCGTTGGAGCGCCGCAGGTAGATCTGCACCTGGGTAGACAACACGCTGGTGGACACAAAGGGAACCGACCCCGCCTGGCGACGAATATCGCCCACCTCCAGCAGTAGAGCATTGAGCGATCGCAGCACGGTCTCGTCGGTGGCCGGATCTACCCGCAGCACCCGCAGGGCCCCGTTGCGGGCGTCGCGGCGGCGCTCTTCGGTGGTTTCTCGATCCTCTACCCGGGCGTTATCCGGCGCAAAGACCGTGTTGGGGGCCAGGCTGCCCACCTGTAAGCTGGGCTGGTTATAAAATCGCTGGCCTAACACCGCCGTTAGGGTTAGCGCCGTGAAGGCAAAGACCAGGCGCGGGTAGCGAATGCCCTTGCGCCGCCGCAGGGGCCGACAGGGCTGGGGCCGTTTTCTGACTAGGGCCCGGAAAGAGGCGGCGGGGGCGGCCAGAGTTCGCAGCTCGGGTTGGTCGGGGTCAAGGGTGGGGGGACACGGCAGCGGCGGGGCTTGGCTGGGCAGCGAATTGACAGGCTTTTGTTCCCTGGGCCACCAGCGCTCAACCGCTGCCACAAATTCCTGAATTGCCTTCATAGGTTAAGACAGCTGAAGGGGCGCAGACAGAGGCCAAAGGACCACTAGGGGGCAACAGTAAACTGCATAGACCAGGCCCATGGTTGGCAAACCACTGCCGGGCGGGTGGCCCAGCCAGGAACTCTCTGAGGCTATTATAGGCGGCGGCTCTGGTCAATCGCCTGAACCCCAGGGCCAGGCTTGATCGCTGCAATCTTTGATGAACTGGCCCGCTCTACAAGCCTGATTCATGACCAGGTGGGGCTACCGAGGCTCGCTGCCCGCCGACTCCAGCCCAGCGCTGGTAGAGGGCTAGGGCCAGCGGCGTCAGGGCCGCGGGGGTGAGGCCAGGTCGCGCCGGGGCTTCCCCAGGCCGCGAAGGGCGGGCCGGCCCTGGCAGACCCTGGCTGGCCCCCAGATTGGCTAGCCCCCAGCCCCAGCCCACCAGTAGCGCCACCAGGGCTTGCTCGGCTGAGCTCCACTGGCGTCGCTCAGCTACCCCCAGGGCTACCGCCAGCTGGCCCTGGCTTTGGTTTACTAGCGCCTGGGCGCTGGTCAGGGTGGCTCCAGCAGCCCTGGCGAGGGGGAGCGGCCCTGGCCCCGCACCGAGGGTTTGGCACAGTTTTGTAAACAGATCGTGGCAGGCGGCAGCGGCGGCAGGGGCTAGCCCTAGGCTATCAACCCATTGGCTCACCGCTGCTCGATGGTGCCCGTGGGCGTCGGCCTGGAGCCAGAGGTAGGGGAAGGCCGTGAGGGCGATCGCGGCCGGATCAGTGAGGGATTGCAGGTGGGAAATGTGCTGCACCTTCTCCCCGGCTGCGCAGGCCTGGGCTACCCGCAGCAGCCCCTCCTGCCAGCCCCGGTCTCCAGCGGAGCGGCCTGACTGAGTAAACCTGCGATCGCAGATGGCCACCGCCGCCAGCGCCGCCGCCAACCGCTCCCTGGGGGGCACAGCCTGCCCCAGACCCAGACCCCTGCCAAGCTTTACCATCGCTGCTCCCCGCTTCTTGCCACACAACTGCTCAATTATCGGTCGGTCACCCGCAATACCCCAGTCGGGCCACAGCCCGAATTTCCTGACTGGGTGACGGTCCGTGAGACACCCGCCTTGCCCCGTTCTTTAGCCCCATCCAGTCGCGTTAGTCTAGGAAATACCGACTGGCCTTCTGCCAGTCGGCAGAACTTGAGTAGCCCATTTGCCAGCCACCCTCCTATAATGCTTGCTGTCAAACCCCTGGATTTCTCTCGCCCCAGGGTGACCCTCATAACGTCATTCCTGCCTGGAGCCAAGTGTATGTTCAGCGTTCCCCTCTGCGTCAAACCGACTGCCCCTGGCGGGGTGAGCCTGCGGTTGAGGGGAGCCGCCCTGGCCCTGATGCTGGGCGCTAGCGTTGCCTGCCTACCGGCTCTGGCCCAAACCCCAGCTGCCACTGAGGCCCCAGCCGGGGCCACCGCCACCCCAACCGTGAGCGGCGATCGCATTGTGCGCCCCACCCTCCGGCTGGGCAGCCAGGGTGAGTCGGTGCGCGAGCTCCAGTCAATGCTGCGGCTGCTGGGCTACTACCCCGGCCCCGTCACCGGATTGTATCAAGAGGACACCGCCACCGCCGCCCGCCGCTTTCAAACCGCGGCGGGCATTACCGCCGATGGCATTGTTGGGCCTGCCACCTGGAGCCGCCTGTTTCCCACCCCCCCTGGGGAGGCCAACCCGCCCACCGCCACTACTCCGACAGACGTCCCCACGGCTCCGGCCACCACCCCCGGCGCAACCGCTGCCACGCCCGTGCTGCGCCCCGGCATGGAGGGCGCAGCCGTGCGTCAGCTGCAACAGCGCCTAACCAGCAAGGGATTTTACAGCGGCCCCATTGACGGCCTGTTTGGCAGCCAAACGGAGGCCGCCGTGCGCCGGGCCCAGACCGCCAGCGGGCTCACCGTAGACGGCATTGTCGGCCCCGCCACCTGGCGAGCGCTCAACTGAGGCAGGGGCCCAGGGGTCGATAGCGACAGGCTGCAACAGTTAAACAATCTGTGGAGCAGAACCTAAAGAACCGCAGCGAGCTATCTCCTGCGGTTTTTGTTGGGTTTGATTTTACAAAAGTTTGACTGGCGGCTAGCGGCAGCACCGCAGGCTCAGGCAGGGCGAAAAATTTGGACTAAGCTACTCAGATCGGAGTGCCCAGTCGGAGACGTAGAGGGGCGATTCAAGCACCGTGGCGCTGGCGTAGGTGGAGTAAGGAATATCCAACCCATCCACGGCGGACAGCTGCTGGGCAGACTGATCCATATAGATCAAATAGTTGCCCATCAAGAAATAAACCCCCATCAGGGCGGCGGCAGAGGAGGCCACCAAGAAACCAGCCAGCATCAGGGAAAACTCCTGACCTTTGACAGCCTGCTCCATTAACCGCAGCGCCCAGGCCACCAGGGCAATAACAATGACT
>DATIVG010000101.1:0-3028 GCA_035466075.1 Nodosilinea sp.
CATCATCAAACCGGTGCTGTTTATTCTGTCGCTGCCCATCACCATCCTGACCCTGGGGCTGTTCTCCCTGGTGCTCAACGGCATCTGCTTTTGGCTGGCCTCCCTGATCACCCCCGGCTTCCAGGTGCAGGGGTTTTGGGCCTTTATCGTCGGGCCAATCGTGCTGTCGGTGGTGTCTACAACCCTCAACAATTTCTTCGTCAGCCAGGCCACCAAGACCAAAGCCCAGGCCCAAGACCCCAGCTAACGACCCAGCCCTAAACCCAAATCCCTAAACCCCAATCCCCAATCCCCAATCCCCCAGCCCTAAACCCCAATCCCTAAACCACAGCATTGATCGTGGTCTCCGCCGAGGGGTGCATCACATAGATGGCACTAAACTGGTTGCGGCCCCTGTCCTTGGCCTGGTAGAGCGCCTGGTCGGCGGTAAACACCAGGTCCGAGGGCAGGTAGTCAATCATCGGAATCACGCTGGCCACCCCGCAGCTAATGGTGAGAATGGGCGCGGTGGACGAAGCGGCGTGGGGCAGAGCCAGCTGCTGTACGGCCTTCACCAGGCGGTGGCTGACCTCCTGGGCCCCGGCCATAGTGGTGTTGGGCAAAATAATGGCAAACTCTTCGCCGCCGTAGCGGGTGACCAAGTCCGTCGGTCGATGAATGCACTGGTTGAGGGTTCTGGCCACCTGTTGCAGACAGCGATCGCCCGCCGGGTGGCCGTAGTGGTCGTTGTAGGGCTTGAAGTGATCGATATCGCAGATCACCAGCGACAGGGGCAGCCGCTCTCGCACCCCCCGGCCCCACTCCTGCAGCAGGTACTCATCAAAGCGGCGACGGTTGGCCACCTGGGTGAGGCTGTCGAGCAGGGTGAGCTGCTGGAGCTGGTAGTTGGCCTCCCGCAGCTGCTGCTCCAGCCGGTGCTGCTGAATCAGCCGCCGCACCCGCTGGCGCAGCACCGCCCAGTGAATCGGCTTAGTCACATAGTCCACCACCCCGATTTCAAAGGCCTGATCCACCGATTTTTCGTCCTCCAGGCCGGTAATCATCAGCACCGGAGCCAGCTGCTCCTGGGCCAGGGTTTGCAGGCTCCGGCACACTTGAAACCCATCCATGACCGGCATGAGGGCGTCGAGCAGCACCAGGTCGGGCAGGTAGCAAAAGTACAGATCCAGCGCCTCTGCCCCGTCGGTGGCCTCGATCACGCGATAGCCCTCGCGCTCCAGGTAGCGGGTCAGCATATGGCGAATAAACGTATCGTCGTCGGCGATTAAAATCACCGCTGAGTCAGGTTGAGCGGGCATAGGTGGCCTCCTCCTGGGACCCCAGAGCAGCGTTGAGCAAGGTCTTAACCTCCAGGGCGGCGGCTTGAATCGCCTCAATCTGGGCAGCCAGGGCGGTGGGGTTGACCGGGGCATCGCCCCCCCGCATCGTCGCCTCCAGCTCGCGACAGAGGGCGGCCAGGCCGGTGGCGCTGACCGCCGCACTGCTCGATTTCAGCGTGTGGGCAGCCCGCTGTAGCGTAGCCCAGTCGCGGTGGTGGTGGGCCAGCGCCATCTCCGCCACCAGCTGGTCAGCACTCTGGAGGTAGCTGCCAATCAGGTCGGCCATAAAGCCGGGGTCGCTGCCGCCCACCGTAGCGGCAAACGATTGCAGGGCAGGCAGGTCTACCGCCCCGGCTGCCGCCAGGGGCTCAGCCGGGGCGGTCTCAACCGCTGAGGAGATGGCCAAAGGAGCCGCCGAGGCCGAGGAGGGTATGGGCTCCGCCAGCACCCGAATCAGCGCCTCCAGACGAATGGGTTTGCTGATGTAGTCATCGACCCCGGCCCGCAGGCAGAGGTCGCGATCGCCCTGCATGGCGTTGGCCGTCATCGCCACAATGCGGGGGCGGTCGGGCCAGCGGGCCACGATCTGCCGGGTGGCCTCCAGGCCATCCATCTCCGGCATTTGCACATCCATCAGCACCAGGTCGTAGGGCTGCTGCTCCAGGGCGGCCAGCACCTCCAGGCCGCTGGCTGCCACGTCGGCCCGGTAGCCCAGGCGCTGCAAAATTTGCAGCGCCACCTTTTGGTTCACCACATTGTCTTCGGCCAGCAAAATGCGCTTGGGGCAGCGACGGCCCAGGTCGGTATCCCACTCCGGTGCCGCCGCGCGGGGTGCCACCCGCACCGGCTGGGCCGGGTCGGCCAGGGCCGCCGCCAGCGCCTCCATCAGCTGCGACTGCTTCACCGGCTTGGCCAGGTAGGCGGCAAACAGGTCGCGCTCCTGGGCCCCCTGGCTCCAGCCCAGGGAGGTGAGCATCACCAGGGGTAGGGCTGGCAGTCGGCGGTTGAGGGTTTGGGCCAGCATCAGCCCGTCCATGGCTGGCATTTGCATGTCGAGCACCGCCAGGTCAAACCGCTGCCCCTGGTCGAGGGCGGCCAGGGCGGCGGCCCCCGACTCCACTGCCACCACCGTCACCCCCCACGACTGGAGCTGAAGTTCTAAAATTTGGCGGTTGGTGGCGTTGTCGTCTACCACCAGCAGGTGGCGACCGGCCAGCGAGGTGGCCGGGCAGAGATGGGCCGACTGCGGCGGGTGCGGGTCGAGCTCAGCCTGAAGGGTGAAGTAAAACGTGGAGCCCTGGCCTTCCACGCTGTCTACCCAGAGGGTGCCGCCCATCAGCTCGCACAGCCGCTTGCTGATCGCCAGCCCCAGCCCCGTACCGCCAAACTGCCGAGTAGTGGAGGCATCCACCTGGCTAAAGGGCTGAAACAGGCGGTGCAGCCGGTCAGCCGGAATGCCAATGCCGGTGTCTTTAACCGCCACCTGGAGGGCAATCTGGTGGCTCAGCTCCGGCAGAGGCGGCTGGGCGGTGAGGGAGACAATCACCTCCCCCGCCGGGGTAAATTTGATTGCGTTGTTGACCAGGTTGACCAGCACCTGGCGCAGGCGGCTGACATCCCCCAGCAGGTGCAGCGGCACGTCGGCGGGCAGCAGGTAGGCCAGCTCCAGCCCCTTTTCGGCGGCGCGGGCGGCCAGCAGGTCGAGGGCT
>DATIVG010000102.1:0-2059 GCA_035466075.1 Nodosilinea sp.
CCGGGGCTTTCCCACGCCTGGTTTGGGGCCTACGCCCCGATGGAAAATCCCGAGGTGGTGGTGGTGGCCTTTGCCGAACACTCGGGCGGCGGCGGCGGCAAAGTGGCCGCCCCCATGGTGCTCCAGGTGCTAGAAGCCTACTTTGGCAAGGGCCAAACCGCCGCCGCCCCGAGCCCCTAGCTGCGGCTGGCCAGGCTAAAGTTGCGGAAGTGCTGGGCCTGGGCCTCAATGCGGCTGGCGATGCGATCGCACACCAGGCCACAGAGGTCAAAAATGAGGTCATCGGCCACGCTGTAGTAGGCCGACGTGCCCTCGGTGCGGCGGTTGAGAATGCCCGCCTGGAGCATCACCTTTAAATGTTTAGAGACATTGGCCTGGCTGGTTTGGGTGGCCATCACCAGCTCCTGTACGCACTTTTCGCCCTCCCGCAGCAGATTGAGAATCCTCAGGCGCATGGGCTCACTCAAAACACTGAAATACTCAGCCACTTGCTGCACGACTTCAACGGAAAGCGGTTCTACAGGGTCCATTGGGGATTATGGGTAGACTCGTGGGCGCGGGAACGGTGTTCCAGCAATCTTAACAAGTAATTTATTTTTGCAGTAATACATAGAAATACAGTCATCAAATCTTGTCATTACCCATAGCATTGATCCCCGTAGGGTTCTTGTCTAGGGCACAGCGGTGAGATTTGGGCTAACCCTTGGGCCAGGGCCCGTGCCGTGAGATTCTTAAAGGTAGCGCTTGCCCACCGTTGAGGATTGCCGTGAAAGCCATCACCCTGCTTGGATCGACCGGGTCGATCGGAACCCAAACCCTGGATATTGTGGAGCATCACCCCGACCAGTTTCGCCTGGTGGGCATTGCCGCAGGGAACAATGTAGCGCTGCTGGCCCAGCAGGTGCGCCAGTTTAAGCCCGAAATCGTCGCCATCTGCAACCCCGCCAAGCTGGGCGAACTGCGGGAGGCTCTGGCTGGCATGGATCCTATGCCCCAGATCTTGGCCGGGGATGATGGCATTGTGGAAGTCGCCCGCTACGGCGATGCCGAAGCCGTGGTGACGGGTATTGTGGGTTGCGCCGGGCTGCTGCCCACCCTGGCCGCCATCGAGGCGGGCAAAGACATCGCCCTGGCCAACAAAGAGACCCTGATTGCCGGTGGCCCCGCCGTGCTGCCCCTGGTCAAAAAGCACGGCGTCAAGCTGCTGCCTGCTGACTCCGAGCATTCCGCCATTTTCCAGTGCCTCCAGGGGGTGCCCAAAGACGGGCTGCGGCGCATTTTGCTGACCGCCTCGGGCGGAGCCTTTCGCGACTGGCCGGTGGAAAAGCTGGCCCAGGTAACGGTGGCCGACGCCCTCAAGCACCCCAACTGGTCGATGGGCCGCAAGATCACGGTGGACTCAGCCACCCTGATGAACAAGGGCCTGGAGGTGATCGAAGCCCACTACCTGTTTGGCATGGACTACGACCACATCGACATCGTCATCCATCCCCAGAGCATCATTCACTCGCTGATTGAGCTGCAAGACACCTCGGTGCTGGCCCAGCTGGGCTGGCCCGACATGCGCCTGCCCCTGCTCTACGCCCTCTCCTGGCCCGATCGCATTTTCACCGAGTGGGAACCGCTGGACCTGGTAAAAGCGGGCGATCTCACCTTCCGCGAACCCGACCACGCCAAGTACCCCTGTATGGATCTGGCCTACGCCGCCGGGCGGGCGGGCGGCACCATGACCGCGGTGCTCAACGCCGCCAACGAGCAGGCGGTGGCGTTATTCTTAGACGAGAAGATCCATTTCCTGGAGATTCCCCGGGTGATTGAGGGGGTGTGCGATCGCCACCGCTCCCACAACATCACCCAGCCGGTGCTGGCCGACATTCTTGCCGCCGACCAGTGGGCCAGGGCCGAGGCCACCAGCGTCAGCGAGTCGCTGACCCCAGCCACTGTCGTTTCGATGGGATAGGAGGGCACCCGTGGAGCTGTTGATTGTACTGGGGGCGATCGTGATTGCGATCGTCGTGTTTGGCTGGGTGTTTAAGCTGATCAAAAACACCATTCAAAC
>DATIVG010000103.1:0-2995 GCA_035466075.1 Nodosilinea sp.
CAAAATGGCAACCCCACCCGGTTTGAGGCCACCCTGGTGCAGGGGGGCAACAGCCTCAGCGGCAGCATTCTCGACAATGGCTATCTGGGGGAGGCGCAGCTCAGCGGTACGGTGGCGGGGCGGCAGACGCACTTTGTGAAGCGCTATCTGACCCAGCGCCTGCCCCCCATTGACTACGCGGGTACGGTCTCGGAAGATGGTGACCACATCGCTGGCCAGTGGAGCATTGCGGGGTTTGACAGCGGCCCCTGGGAGGCCCACCGTAGCGAAGACGACCTGGCCGCCAGTTGGCAAGCTGTGATGGGCCGGGAGCTGGTGACGGCCCTGGAGCAATGACCGGGCCCTGGTAGCGATGGGCTAGCGCGATCGCACCAGCCATTCCACCAGGGCCTGGCGCATGGTGGCGACGGGCACCGGGCCCTGGAGCCATAGCTCCAGGGCAATGGCCCCCTGCTGTACCAGCATCTCTAGCCCATCGAGGGTGGCCAGGCCCCGCTCGGCGGCCAGGGCCAGCAGGTGGGTGGGGCGCGGCGTGTAGATTAAGTCGTAGACCAGGGCGTGGGCCGGGGCCAGGGCCAGCTGATCGGCGCTCAGGGGGCTTTGGCTGGCGGTGGTGTGCATGCCAATCGGGGTGGTATTGACGATCAGATCGGCGGTGGGCAGCAGCGAGGGCAGCGCCTCCCAGCCGTGGACGGTGAGCGGCGGCGGCCCGGCGGCGGCCCAGCTGGCCTGGAACTCGGCCAGTTTTTGGGCGTTGCGCCCCACCACCTGCACGGCCCCACAGCCCAGCTGCACGCAGCCCGCCACCACGGCCCGGGCCGCGCCGCCATTGCCCAGCACTACTGCGGTGCGGCCGGCCCAGGCCTGCTGGCCCCGCAGCGGGGCGACAAAACCCGCGACGTCGGTGTTGGTGCCCGCCCAACCCTGGGCCGTGCGCCACACGGTGTTGACCGCCCCCACCGCCTGGGCCTCGGCGGTCACCGTTGCCAACAGCGGCAGGATGGCCTGCTTGTGGGGAATGGTGATGCTAAACCCCTGCACCCCGGTGGCGGCAAACCCCGCGATCGCAGCCTCTAGCCCCCCCGCCGCGACCGGAAAGGCCACGTACACATAGTCAGCCCCCAACTCGGCTAGGGCCGCGTTGTGCATCACCGGCGACAGGGAGTGGGCTACGGGGTCGCCGATGACGCCAAGCAGTTGGGTGGTACCGGTAATGGCCATAGGAGGGGTCAATTCAGAAATCAGAAATTCAGGCTTCAACGTCTGAGCGGGGGCGACTCAGGGTTTGGCGGTCACATTTTGGTGGTAGAGGGCAACAATTTTATCCACCACGTCCTGGATGGAGAGCCCGTCGGTGTTGAGCGCGATGGCGTCATCGGCCTGGCGCAGGGGCGATACGCGACGGCTGCTGTCCTTGCGATCGCGCTCGTCAATGGCCCGCTCTAGATCGTCTAGGGCCACCATGGGCTGGTCTTGGGCGGCCAGGTCGCGCTGGCGACGGCGGGCGCGCTCGCCCACCGAGGCGGTGAGAAAAATCTTCAGCTCGGCCTGGGGAAATACCTGGGTGCCAATGTCGCGGCCCTCCATGACCACGCCACCGGTGACCCCGTACTGCTGCTGCTGGTGCAGCAGGGTCTGGCGCACGGTGGGCTGGGCCGACACCAGAGATACGTGGTCGGTGACGGCGGCGCTGCGGATGAGCTGGGTGACTTCGGCCCCATTGACCCAGATGCGGCTCGGGTAGGCCGCAAAGGCAGGATCAGAGCCCGAGGCGGCGAGGTGAATGTCACAGTCTTGCACCAGTTCTGCGATCGCAACTTCATCGTGGAGGTCAACCTGGCGGTCGAGGGCCAGCCAGGTCACCGCCCGATACATGGCGCCGCTGTCGAGGTAGAGCAAATTGAGCCGCTGGGCCACCTGGCGAGCCACCGTTGACTTGCCCGCCCCGGCGGGCCCGTCGATGGCCACAATGGGTTTGCGATCGCGCAGCAACACATTGTCGATCAGTCGAGTGCCGCTCAGATGCGCCGCCACCGCCAGCATCGCCAGGCTCTCGACCCGCTCCAGGGGCACCAGGGTATCGGGGTGCACCAGCTCCACGTACTGGGGCTGCACAGCGGGCTCCTCGGTCAGCACCCGATGTACCGCCGCCACCAGCGCCGCCCCCTGGCGCTCCCCCGCCTGAAACGCCTGCTGCGCCGCCATCAGCCCCCGATATAGGGTCGCCGCCTGCTGCCGCTCAGCGGCGCTCAGGTAGCCATTGCGCGAGCTCAGTGCCAGACCGCTGGCATCGCGTACCGTGGGGCAGCCAATCAATTGCCCCGGCAGGTTGAGATCTCGGGCCAGCCGCCGGAGGATGGCCAGTTGCTGAGCATCCTTGTAGCCAAAGTAGGCGCGGTCGGGAGCCACCAGGCTGAGCAGCTTGGTCACCACGGTCGCCACCCCCTCAAAATGCCCGGGTCGGTAGGGGCCGCACAGCACCGCCGTCATGGCCTGGGGCGGCACCACCCGAGTCACATCGCCGACCGGGGCAGCGGCGGCCTGGCCGTCCCCCGAGCGGGCCGACCCATAGAGCACCGCCGCCGTAGGCATAAACACAGCATCAACGCCCGCCTGCTCACACCGGCGCAGGTCCTGCTCAGGGGTCTGGGGGTAGCGAGCCAGATCTTCCTCGGGGCCAAACTGGAGCGGGTTAACAAAAATACTGACCACCACCAGGGTGTTTTCGCGGCGGGCCCGCTCCATCAGGCTCAGGTGCCCCTCGTGGAGATTGCCCAGGGTGGGCACCAGAGCCACCTCCGGGCGTTCGCCCTGGTCTATGCCCCGCTGCCGCTCCTGGGCCAGATAGCGCCCCAACCCCTCAACCGTCTTGAGTACCCGCACAATAGTCTCCCCCTGCTGCGTGAGCATGTGTGACAGCTGAACTTCTGGCCACCCCCCTCCAAAGGTAATACCGTACCAGATTTAAGGTAGGTGGCATATCAAATCCCGCCCG
>DATIVG010000104.1:0-1663 GCA_035466075.1 Nodosilinea sp.
GCCCTGACCGAAAGCCTGGAGCTGGCTGAGCGTCTACCGGCCCAGGCGTTGGTGATGACCAACTACGGCCTGTGCGCCACTGTGAATGGCAAAACCGTAGTCAAAGCTCCCGACTGGGGCTATGTGCCCGAAATTTGCGTGCCGCGGGACGAGGTGACGCGCAGCTATACCCCTCAGCTACAGGGCGACTTCCCCGCCATCGTGATGGAGTTTCTCTCCGACACCGAGGGCGGCGAATATTCCATTAAGCCGACCTATCCTCCGGGCAAGTGGTTCTTCTACGAGCAGGTGCTGCGAGTGCCCCACTACATTATTTTTGAACCCGACCGTGGCTTACTCGAAGCCTATGCGCTTAACGACGCTGGCCAATACCAGCTCCGTGCCCCCGATGCCCAGCAGCGATTTTGGATCGATCAGCTGGGTCTAGCCCTGGGCGTTTGGCAGGGCAGCCGCGAAAACCGCACCGGCTACTGGCTGCGCTGGTGGACTGAGCAGGGCGACATACTCCCCTGGGGTAAAGAACAGGCCGAGTAGGAGCGCCAGCGAGCCGAGCAAGAGCGCCAGCGGGCCGAACGACTAGCGGCTCAGCTGCGGGCGGCGGGCCTAGAGCCAGAGCAGTAGCCACCCCAGCTGAGGGCAAAAGGCGGGGGCCAAAACCGCTGAAGGCACTGGCTTACCTTGCTTTCTTTCAGAACATCAGGCCAGAATAAAGCTACAGCACCGGCGAATACCTGCCCCTATGACTGCCTCCACCCCGCAATTTTTGTCTCCCGCTCTGCCCGATGATGCCTTAGCCCAGCCCAGCTTAGACGCTCAACCGGCGGAGCTCACGGTGGATGTAGCGATCGTGGGCGGCGGTATTGTGGGGTTGACCCTGGCGGCGGCGCTGGGCGACAGCGGTATGCAGATCGCTGTAATTGAGACCCAGACGGCGGCGGCGGCGGCGGCGCGGCAGCGGGCCTACGCCCTGTCGCTGACCTCGGCGGATATTTTTAAGGGGCTGGGGCTGTGGCCGCAGATCGGGCCGCAGATATGCCACTTTGACCAGGTGCAGCTCTCCGATGGCGACTACGGCAAGGTGGTGCGGTTTTTGCCCACCGACTTGGGCACCGAGGCGGTGTACTACGGGGCCGAGCACGGGGTGCTGATGGCGGCCTTGCAGGGTGCGATCGCACCCTCTCCCCACATCCACTACCTCTGCTCCGCCACCCTGGGCGCTATGCACAGCCAGGCCACCGCCACCGTGGCGACCGTTACCACCCACGAGGGCCCGATCACCCTGCGCTCCGCTCTGTTTGTGGCCGCCGACGGCAAGGGGTCGCTGCTGCGGCAGCGGGCGGGCATTGGCAGCGTGGGCTGGCGCTACCGGCAGTCCTGCGTCACCACCGTGCTGGAGCCCGAGCAATCGCACCAAAACACCGCCTACGAGCGATTTTGGCCCAGCGGCCCCTTCGCCATTTTGCCCCTGCCCGGCCAGCGCTGCCAGATCGTGTGGACCGCTCCCCACGCCGAGGCCGAGGCGATTTTGCGCCTGCCCGAAGCCGAGTTTATGGCCGAGCTCACCCAACGCTACGGCTCCCAGATGGGGGCCCTCAAACGGCTCACCCCGCCCGCCCTGTTTCCGGTGCAGCTGATGCAGTGCGATCGCTACGTGCAGGCCCGC
>DATIVG010000105.1:0-22737 GCA_035466075.1 Nodosilinea sp.
CTTTGGGTCAGGTTTCGACCATCGCACCCCACCCCTCAGGCCATGCCCGACGCCCTGGTTTCCATTGCGCAGCACTACCACAGCCGCACCAAGTACGACCCCGAGACCCTCAAGGCCCAGGCGCGGCCCCTCGACTACAGCCGCCAGCCCACTCCCTTTAAGGCCTACCGGGTGGGGGTCGATGTAGACCTGAAACCCTACTTAGATGACCTGGCCGACAGCCAGGCCAGCGCCAGCGACGACCGGGTTGACTGGATGCGGCTGTCGAGGCTGTTGATCAACGCCTACGGGCTGACGGCCAAGTTTCCCACTGCCACGGGTCAGACCTTTTACCTGCGCTCGGCCCCCTCGGCGGGGGGGCTGTACCCGGCGGAGGTGTACGTGGTGTCGCGGGGCACCCGGCTGCTGCCCGCCGGGCTGTACAACTACCAGGCCCGCAGCCACAGCCTGTGGCGCTACTGGGATGACCACAGCTGGCAGGGGTTGCAGCGGGCCTGCTTTTGGCATCCGGCCCTGGAGGCCACCCATCTGGCGGTGGTGGTGACGGGGGTCTTTTATCGCTCGGCCTGGCGCTACCAAGACCGGGCCTACCGCCGCATTTGCCTCGATGTGGGGCATCTGCTGGGCAACCTGGAGCTGGCCTGTGCCCTGGTCGATTACCGTCCGCACCTGATCGCCAGCTTTGCCGACCGGGCCCTGGCCGACCTGCTCTACCTCGACCCCGCCGAGGAGGGGGCCCTGGCGGTGCTGCCCCTGGCCGACCTGCTGACGGTGGAGCAAAATTTGCCCTGCGCCCAGGTGGCCTTTGCCACTGCCGCCCAAACCCAGTTTCCGGCGGTGCCCGATGGCGAGCTGCTGAGCTACTTTCACCAGGTGACTGAGATTGCCGCCAGCGCCGATGTGCCCAACTGGACCATGCGGCCCACAGGCGATACCCCCCAGCCCACCGACACCCTCGAAGATAAGTACAACCTGCCCTTTGGCCTGCGGGTGCCGACCGCCACCGCCCCGGTGCCCTGGGGGGACCACCTGGAGCAGTTGGAGACCGCTCTGTACAAACGGCGATCGACCCGGCGCTACAGCGGCAAGGCGATTGATTTGGCCGATCTCAAGCTGCTGCTCGACTTTACCTACCAGCCGCGCCACTACCGCGATCAGGGGTTTGACCTCGACCCCGACTACTGCGATCGCACCCTGGTGCACACCTTTGTGGTCGCCTGCGCCGTCGAGGGCCTCGATGACGGCTGCTACTACTACGCCCCCCGCAGCGAAGAGCTGCGCCAGGTACGGTTCAAAAACTTTCGCCGCGAGCTGCACTACCTGTGCCTGGGCCAGGAGCTGGGCCGCGATGCCGCCGCCGTAGTGTTTCACACCGCCGATCTGAGCGGGGCGGTCGAAACCTACGGCGACCGCGTCTACCGCTACCTGCACCTCGACGCGGGCCACCTGGGCCAGCGCCTCAACCTGGCCGCCACCCGGTTGGGGCTGGGGGTGAGCGGCATCGGCGGCTTCTACGACGACCAGGTCAACGAAGTACTGGGCATTCCCCCCGACGAGGCGGTGATTTACATTACTACCCTGGGGCAACCGGGGTAGGCTAGAGGTACCTCCGGCTTATTTTTGGGTAAATCTCCATCGGGTTTGGCCATGGCCCACGGTTTCCAAGCATCCACTCACCTTCCATCCCCAGCCCTCGACCCGCCGCCCAAAACCGGCGCACTGCTGGTGGTGACTGGCGACGGGGCCGAGGGGAGCCTCTACCCGCTGCTGGCGGCGGCGGCCCCGGCCTGTCTTGTGCTCTCCGCCCACACCCTGGCCACCGCCCTCGACCGCTGGCGCACCCTGGCCCCCACCTGGGTGGTGATCGATCTGGCCTGGCCCGACGCGCTGACCCTCCTGGCCAACCTGGGAGCCGCCGGACGGCAGCGGGCGGTGGTGCTAGTGGAGCCCGGCCAGGAGCGCCTCGCCCTGGAGGCGATCAAGCAGGGCGCCGCCGACTATGTGTTTAAGGATGACCTGGCCGCTGGCGCTGTATGGACCGGGTTAGGCCAGCCCCCACCGGCACCCGCTGCCGCCCGCGACCAGGTCTGTCAGCACTACCAAAATCTGATCGAAAATTCCCCCGACATTATCGAGCGGTTTGACCGCCAGCTGCGCCACCTTTACGTTAGTCCGGCGCTGAGTAAACTCACCGGCCTGGAGCGCGATGCCTTTTTGGGCAAAACCTGCCGCGAGCTGGGCATGGATGAAACCATGGTCGACGACTGGGAAGCCGCGGCGGCAGCTGTGCTAGCCACGGGCGAAAAGCAGACCATTGAATTTGCTACCCTCACCCTGACTGGGCGGCGGCATTTTGAGATGGCGATCGTGCCGGAGTGGTCAGCTCAGGGGCAGATAGAGTCAATTCTGACGATTTCGCGAGATATTAGCGATCGCGTGGCGGCTCAGCAGACCCAGACCCGCCTGCTGGCCGAGGCTCAGACCGCCGAAGCTAATGCGGCTACTGCCCACCATCTCCTCACCAGCGTATTCGACCGCATCAACGATGGCATTGTCGCCCTCGACGCTGACTGGCGCTTGACCTACATCAACCCCCGCGCCGCTCAGATCGTTGACCGCTCAGCGGCGGAGTTGATCGGCCAGCAGGTTTGGGAGGTCTTTCCTGAGGCGATCGAGCAGCCGTTTTATCAGGCGTTTCACCAGGCCGTTGCCCAGCAGCAGCCCCTACACATAGAACAGTACTACGCCCCCTACGATCGCTGGTTTGAAAATCGCATCTACCCCAGTGCCGATGGCGTTACCGTCTATTTCACCGACATTACCGATCGCAAAACCGCCGCTGCCAGCCGTCAGCAGACCGAAACCCTGCGTCAGGAACTCCGCCTGCTAGAGCAAATTCTCGACTCGGTGCTGGCTGGCTACTGGGACTTCGACTTTGAGCACCAAACCGCCTACTACAGCCCTGGCTTTAAGGCCATGTTTGGCTACACCGACGCGGCTCTACCCAACCACATCGATCTCTGGCAACAGCTGGCCTTTGCCGACGACATTCCCAGGGCCCTGGCCTCCCTGGAGCGCCATGTGCAGAGCCGTGGTGAGGTGCTGCACTACGTGGAGATGCGCTATCGCCATCGGGATGGCTCTACGGTGTGGGTGATCTGCGCCGGGCAAGTGATCGCCTGGGATGACGCCGGTCAGCCCAGGCGCATGGTGGGCTGCCATGTGGATATCACTCAGCTCAAGCAGGCCGAGGAGCAGCTGTACAGGCATCAGGCTCACCTCCAGGCTGCCCAGCGCATTGGCAACCTGGGCAGCTGGGAGTTTGAGGTCGCCACCGAGCGCATTACCTGGTCTGACCAGGTCTACCGCATTTTTGGCCTCACGGCGGGCGAGCAACCCGCCAGCTTTGACGCCCTACAGCGCTACTTTCACCCCGACGACCAGGCCCGCCATCGCCAGACGGTGGAGGCCAGCATGGCCACCCAGCAGCCCTACGACAAGGAATTTCGCATCGTGCGGGCCGACGGCCGCATGGGCCATATTCAAGTGAGGGGGGAGAGCATTGTCGATGGCGAGGGCCAGCTCACCCACCTGACCGGCACGGTGCTCGACATTAGCGATCGCAAGCGCAACGAGGCCGAGCGCAACCGGGCCGAAGCCCAGCGCCAGAGCCTGTCCCTGCGGCTTTCCCTGGCGCTGAAATCGGGCCAAATCGGCAGCTGGGAACGGGACCTCAGCACGGACGAGGTGGTTTGGGATCAGTGCCTGGTGGATCTCTACGGCTTTGCCTCGCTGGGGCGACCGGCCAACTACCAGGACTGGCGGCGGCGGGTCTATGCCGACGACATCGACCGGGTGGAAACGGCCCACCGGGCTCTGATGGCGCACGATGCCCCCTACAACCTGGAGTTCCGCATCTGGCGGGGTGACGGTTCCCTGGGCTGGATTCGCTCCAGCGCCCTGGTGCAGCGCGACAGCGATGGGCAGCCGCTCAGCGTGGTGGGCATCAACTACGACATCACTGAGAAAAAGCAGGCCGAGCAGCGTCTGCTGCGCACCACCGCCCAGCTGGTCGCCTCCAACCAGGAGCTGGAGGCCTTTGCCTACTCGGTCTCCCACGATCTGCGGGCACCCCTGCGGGCGATTGACGGCTTTAGCCGCGCCCTGGTGGAGGACTATGGCGATCAGTTTGGCGAGGAGGGGCGCGACTATTTTGAACGCATTCGCCACAATGTCGGGCGCATGGGCCGGTTGATCGACGATCTGCTGCGGCTGTCGCGGGTGTCGCGCTCGGCCATGGTCTACGGGCCGGTGGATCTCAGCGCCCTGGTGCAGGAGCAGATCGATGAGCTGCGGGCGGCGGACCCCGACCGCGCCGTGGTGGTGACCATCGCGCCGGGGGTCACCGTCAGCGCCGACCCCGTGCTGATGCGGGTGGCGGTTGCCAACCTGGTGCAAAACGCCTGGAAGTTTACGGCCCAGCGCCCCACTGCCCACCTGGACTTTGGGGTGATGGCCAGGGCGGAGGAGGAAGTCTACTACCTGCGCGACGACGGGGTGGGGTTCGACATGGCCTACGTGGGTAAGCTATTTGGAGTGTTTCAGCGGCTGCACAACACCGATGAGTTTCCGGGCACCGGCATTGGGTTGGCCACGGTGCAGCGGGCGATTCACCGCCACGGTGGGCAGGTGTGGGCCGAGGCGGCGGTGGGGCGGGGGGCGACGTTTTACTTTACCCTGGCACCGGCAACCGCCCTGGCTGAGGATCAACTATGACAGGGGTACGGCCTATTCTCTTGGTGGAAGACAACCCCGACGATGAGCGGCTTACCCTGCGGGCGCTGCGCCGGGGCAACCTGGCCAACCAGATTGTGGTCGCCCGCAATGGCGAGGAGGCGCTTCAGCAGGTGAGTGAGGCGGTGCCGCTGCTGCCCTGCGTGGTGCTGCTCGACCTCAAGCTGCCTAAGATCGACGGGCTGGAGGTGCTGCGTCAGATTCGCAGCTGCGATCGCACCCGTCTGCTGCCGGTGGTGGTGCTCACCTCGTCCAGTGAGGACCGCGATATTATTGAGAGCTATAGCCTGGGAGCCAACAGCTATGTGCGTAAGCCTGTGAACATCGACGACTTCACCGCCGCCGTGCATCAGCTCGGCCTGTATTGGGCATTGATAAGTGAGCTGCCACCCACTCTGCCATGACCTCCAGGGAACCGCTGCGGGCGCTAATTGTAGAAGACTCCGACGACGATCGGCTGCTGCTGGTGCGGGAGCTGCGCCGCAGCGGCTTTGAGCTCACCTGGGTGCAGGTTCAAACCGCCGCCGACTTTCGCGCTGCCCTGGAGGCAGGCCCCTGGGATGTAGTCTTGTCGGACTACCAAATGCCCCAGTTTAGTGCCCCCGCCGCCCTGGAAATTTTGCAGCAGAGCCCCTACGACCTGCCCTTTGTGGTGGTGTCGGGCACCGTGGGCGAGGCCACCGCCGTAGCGCTGATGCGGGCCGGAGCCCACGACTACGTGATGAAGGACAACCTCTCGCGGCTGGCCGAAGCGGTGCGCCGGGAGGTGCGCGAGGCCCACAGCCGGGCCGACCGGCGCACCGCCATCAGCCAGCTGGAGCATACCCAGGAGCTGCTGCACCTGGCCCTGGAGGGCTCGGGCATCGGCATTTGGGACTGGCAGGTGCAAACCGGGCAGGTGTGGACCAGCGATCGCTGCGCCGCCCTGCTGGGGTACAACCCAGGAGATCTCGGGCCGCCCCGCATTGAGACCTGGCAGCGCTTTTTGCACCCCGACGACCGCGATCGCAAACAGGCCGCCCTGCGTCGCCACTTTGAGGGCCAAGACCTGATCTACGACTGTGAATTTCGGCTGCGCCACCGGCTGGGCCACTGGGTGTGGGTGCTCGACCGCGGCAAGGTGGTCGAATGGGATGAGGCCCAGCGCCCCCGGCGCATGAGCGGCACCTACACCGACATCACCGACCGCCGCCTGGCCGCCGCCGAGCACCAGCGGGTGGCCGACCAGATGCTCTACAACAGCCTCCACGATGCCCTCACCCAGCTGCCCAACCGCAATTTTCTGATGCAGCGGCTGGAGATGGCGATTCGGCGGAGCCAGGGCCAGCACCCCAGCCAGTTTGCGGTGCTGTTTCTCGACCTCGACCACTTTAAGGTGATCAACGACAGCCTCGGACATCTGGCCGGCGATGAGGTGCTGGTGGTGGTGGCCCAAAAGCTGCGATCGCTAATTCGCCCCAGCGACCTGGCCTCTCGCCTGGGGGGCGACGAATTTGTGCTGCTGCTGGAAAACCTCGACACCCCGCAGGATCCAGTCAGGGTCGCCGAGCGGCTGCTCCAGGAGTTTCAGGCCCCGCTGCTGGTGAGCGGGCGCGATGTCTTTCTCAACGCCAGCATCGGCATTGTGATCGGCACCTACAGCTACCAGAGCCCCCCCGAGCCCCTGCGCGACGCCGACATCGCCATGTACCGCGCCAAGGCCCAGGGCCGGGGCCGCTACGTGGTTTTCAACGAATCGATGCACCTCCAGGCCCTCCAGCGCCTGCAGCTCGAGCAGGAGCTGCGCCACGCCATCGACCACGGTGAGCTGGTGCTCTACTACCAGCCCATCTTTCAGGTCGAAACCCACGAGATCGACGGCTTTGAGGCCCTGGTGCGGTGGCGGCACCCCGAGCGAGGCATGATTGCCCCCGACAGCTTCATCCCCATCGCTGAAGAGACCGGGCTGATTGTTCCCCTCGACCGCTGGGTGCTGGCCCAGGCCACCCAGCAGCTGGCCCTCTGGCACCGCCGCTACCCCCACCGCGCCCACCTGACCATGAGCATTAACTTTTCGGTCAAAGACCTGCTGTGCGGTGACCTGCTCGACACCCTGCTCGGCACCCTGGGCGACACCGGCCTCCAGGGCCACCACCTCAATATCGAAATCACCGAAAGCACTCTCATTGAGAATATTCAGGCGATTGTGGTTCTGCTCAAGCAGCTCAAGACCGAAGGCTTCACTGTCACCATCGACGACTTTGGCACCGGCTACTCCTCGCTCAGCTACCTGCACCAGCTGCCCGTCGATGCCTTTAAGATCGATCGTTCTTTTGTCATGGCCATGGAGGAGAGCCGCCGCAACTCTGACATTGTGGAAACCATTATTACCCTCAGCAACCGCCTGGGGCTGGCCGCCATCGCCGAAGGGGTCGAAACCCAGGCCCAGCTCGAACACCTCCAGCGCTTGGGCTGCGAACGAGCCCAGGGCTACTGGTTTGCCAAGCCCCTCAGCGCCACCGAGGCCGAGGCGCTGCTGGGCAGTCTGGCCCTGGCCGCCTATTCCGGAAAGAAAAAGTCCGTCGGCTCCTCGTCTTCTTCGGCGGCGATGTAGCTGCGGTAGTACTCCTCCAGCTCCGCCGCCCCAATCGAGCGCTCGGACGGGTTTTCAAAAAAGGCCTTCACCTTCAGGTAGCGGCGCAACCCCTCGGCCCCCGCATCGTGTTGGGTAGCCGCCTTAAAATCGTCGGGGAAGGTGTCGCTAATTTGCAGCCACGCCTCCTCGAGAATATCCTCGACGTCTTCGCTAGGGGCACTGTCGATTAATGCTTCTAGCCCGTCGAGGATATCAATCAGCTTGAGAATCTCTGGAATTTTCTCCGAATCAGACATTGAGCCGTGCATGGATAGGGGCGAAACAACCGCGAATGCTTAGGAAAATCTTAGTGGAGTATGGCCCCTATCGATCAACCAAAGGCGCTAGGTCATTCCATTGGCCCAGGCCGTTGGCCCAGGCGCCGCCCCCCGCCTCAACTCGCCGTTAGCACCACATCGGCGTAGGAGCCCGAGCGAGCCACCTGGCCCTTGTCTAAGACGTAGACGCGATCGCAGTGCTCGATGGTCGATAGCCGGTGGGCGATGGTAATCAAGGTCTTAGACCCCGCCAGCGACCGAATCGACTCGCTAATCAGCCGCTCTGTCTCATTGTCGAGGGCGGAGGTCGCCTCGTCGAGCACTAAAATTTCGCGCTGGTGGTAAAGGGCGCGGGCAATGCCAATCCGCTGCCGCTGGCCCCCCGACAGCCGCACGCCCCGCTCACCGACGCGGGTATCGACGCCGTGCTCCAGGCTCTGGACCAGGTCGTCGAGCTGGGCGGTCTTGATGGCGTACCACAGCTGCTGCTGGTCGATATTTGCCGGGGGCACCCCGAAGGCAATATTTTTTTCGATGGTGTCGTCGGTCAAAAAGATGGACTGGGGAATATAGCCCACCAGATTTCGCCAGTGGTTCATGTGCTGGTAGATCGAGCGATCGTCCAGGTAAATATCGCCTTCCTGGGGGCTGAGCAGCCCCAAAATCACGTCTACCAGGGTGGTCTTACCCGCCCCCGACTGACCAATCAGCCCGATTGACTCCCCCCGGGCAATCTCCATAGAGATGCCGTTCAACGACGGCTGAGCCGCCGCCGGATAGCGGTAGACAATATTCTCCAGCCGGAGGGTATGGGAGAAGGGCAGAGCGGCGGCCTTGGCACCAGTGGCCTGGGAACCAGTGGGCTTGGCCCCATTGGCCTGAGCCCCGGCAGCTCGGGTACCAGCGGGCTGGTCAGCGGCGGGGGCCAGCGCTGCCTCGCGCAGGATGGGCTGCTCCAACTCCTTGAGGTCTGCGTACATGATGTCTAGGGTGTGGGCAGAGTTGCGCAGACGGCCTACACATTCGGCCAGGTTGCTGGCGGCGGGAATCAGGCGCAGCGAAGCTACCGCAAACACCCCCATGCTGGCCACCGCCGACTGAAAGTCTTGGCCCAGCAGCAGCTGCGATACGCAGACAAAGCCCACGATGGCCACCACCAGCAGGGTCTCAATCATGGTGCGCGGCACAAACTGGGCGCTTTGAAACAGCACCTCGGTGCGGGCTTCTTCGCGTACGTGGGTTTGTAATTCTGAGCGGAAGTAGTCTTCGCAATTAAATATCCGGGTTTCTTTCATGCCGCCCAGGCCGTGGTTGACCGCTTTGATGGTCTCTTCGCGGGCCATGGTGGCCAACCGCCCCCACTCCCTAATCCGCTGCATCAGCAGTGAGAAGACCACAAAGGCCGGCAGCAGCGACCCCATCGCCACCACTAGCAGCAGAATGTTGGTTCTGGCCATCAGCACCAGCAGCGAAATCACCACCACAATGTGGGAAAAGGCTTCGACCATGGGCATCGATACCATGAAGCCAAAGCGCTGGGTTTCGTTGGTGATTTTATTGATGTAGTCGGCGGTGTTGCGGCTGAGGTGAAACTCGTAGGGCGCCATCATGTAGGTGTTGAACAGCCGTTCCTGTACCGCTGCCCGCTGTTCAAATAGCACTTTGAACGAGTAGCGCTTGCTTAAAAAATAAACGGCACCCTTGACCAAGAAAACGGCGATCAGGGTCACACCAAACCAGATCACAAAGGTTGTTGGGGTGTTAGCCCCGGTCAGCTCGTAGAGCCAGCCTAGGGTAGAGCTGTCGGCAACGGTAGCGGCTGGATTTTCAGCCAGGGTCAAAAAAGGCCCAATCATACCGATGCCAAAGGCTTCTAAAATGGAGGTGAGCACAAAGATAGCCAACAATATAACTAGCTGGCGCTGGTGCCCGGAAAACACATAAAAAAACTTCTTCAGGTAACCCATACGTTCCTTTCTGAAACCTTAAATTATAAACATGGGGCTATGGGGGCTAAACCTGCCCTGAGGAGTGGGGCAGCTGCGCTAATAACCCAATACTTGCCTGCGCAAAGGTCGGTAGATCTCGGCTCAACCAGATCTACCGTGGCCTCGTGAAGACCCTCAAGTTTAAGGCGGAGTGGTCATGGCGCAGGCCGCTAGACAGCGGTTAATAAGTGAAAGTCCAAGACAAGCGTATAGTAAACCAGCGGCATTGTGTGGAAAGGGTAAACCCATCGCCAAAGCTAAATATTGCTGTGAAGACCCGTTAAGCAAGCGCGGTTATTTGGGAACTGTTTAGCGCTGTCTGTGTAGACATGGCCGTGCAGTAGGGCCTGGCGATGTCAGGTACAGGCTGGCGCTGAGCCGCTGAGAAGTTCACGACGATGGATGGCGACTGCTGCACCTCGATCGCTGCAATACTGCTGTCGCGTTGAACCCCAGATGGCCCCCAGGCTGAACCCTAGGCTGAGACTCATTGGGTTGGCCCCAGAATTCCCCCTGGGAAAAGTTTCTAACCCTGGGGTCTAACCCTGGGGCGGCCCTAGGGCATGGTCAGGCCGCCCTGGGGTGCTGCGGTGGCCCGCCACTCCCGCAGGCGGAGCTGGGCCTGGGCGTAGGCGTCGGTTTGGGCGGGGACCGCTTCTGCGATCGCAATGGCGCGGCTGGGGTTGTTGACGGCTTCGGTCTCCGCCAGGTTGAGAATATCCCAGCTCCAGCGGGTGAGGGCCTGGACGGCTTCGGTGTGCTGGGGGCTGCTGTCGGGTACCTGCTGGGCTAGGCGCACGGCCTCTGCCAGGGCGGTGACGGTACCAGCCTGGGCGGTAAGGTAGGCCTGCTGGAGCAGCTGCTGCCCCTGAAGCTGCCCCCGCCAGGTTTGCAGGCTGGCCTGGGCCTCGCCATGAAGGGCTCGCCCGGCACCAATGCGCGAGGCCAGGGCGACTGCTTCGCTGATCCGACCCTGGGCGGCCAGCTGGCGGGCCTGGGCCAGCAGCGGTGCGTCTTCAGCCCGCTGGAGGCTGGCCCGCCATTCCCCGATTTGATCCTGGGCTTCGCCGTAGAGGGCGCGGCCGGAACCAATCTGGCGGGCGGTTGCGATCGCACCAGCTAAATCCCCGGTCTGGGCCTGCTGCTGGGCGCGACTCAAAATGGGGCGGTCTTCGGTGGTCTCAATCTGATCTCGCCAGCGGCTGATCTGAGCTTCAGCATCCTCCCAGGCGGCGTTGGAAACCGAAATTTCCTGGGCCTCAAGGATGGCGGCCTGGAGATCGGCGATGGTGCCGGGCAGGGCCACCTGGCGGGCCCACTCTAGCTGCGAGCGGCCCTGCATTTCGTCTTGCCAGCGACGCATTAGCGCCTGGGCTTTGGCGTAGAGGGGGCGGTCGGCACCAATGCTCTGGAGCCGTACGATACCGCCCTCTAGCCCGGTGATGCCCCCCTGCCAGGAGAGCTGGCTGGCGTCGATAAACGTGCGCATGTCGGCGATTTCGGCCCCCATGCCCAGGTTGGCCGGAATCGCCTCCAGCATCTGCCCGGCGCCCTCGGCGTCGCGCTGCTCCAGGGCGGTTTCGGCCATGGCCAGCAGGTCGCGGCCAAACTCGCGAATCACCGCCTGGGCCTCGTTGTACACCGGGCTCTGGCTCTCAATGCCCTGGGCCAGAGCCAGGGCCTCTTGCATGGCCTTGAGGGTGCGCTGGCGGGCCAGCTCCTTGGCGCGGCCCAGCTGGTTGAGGTCTTCGCGGGCGGCGGTGATTTTGGCGGTCAGCTCGTCGTACTTAACGGTTTCCCAGTGGGTGTTGCCCACCCCCAGCAGCTGAATCACCTTGGCGAAGGCATCCTGAAAAGCTAGCCCCCGCAGGTCGGTCTCCGCCGCCTGGTAGATGGTTTCGGCCTCCTTCCAGATCTGGTTCCACTCGTTGACCTGCTGGTTGACCACCTGGGCCGCCGCCGTGTGGTTGGGAATGCGGCGGGCGATGGCGATCGCCTCTTCGAGATTCCCCGCCTGGAAGGTGGTTTCCGCCAGGGCCAAAATATTCTCTGACCATTCCTCGATGCGCAGGTCGACTTCGCCGCGCAGGGGGTGGTCGGCGGGCAGCGACTCCAGCAGCGCCATGGCGTCGAGGTAGCCCTCTACGGTGCCCTGGTCGGCGTAGGCATCGGCACACTGGAGCCGAGTGGTGGCCGCCGCCGTGGGCCAAAAGATGGCCCGGCAGTTGGGCAGGTTGGGAATGCGAAACAGACTGATGGCCGACATCACCCCCACCCCCGACACCGCCACCAACACCGCTACCGACCACACTGGCCAGGTGCTGGCCAGCCGCTGCACCAGGGCGCGACGGTGCGATCGCGGCGGTGAAGCCGCTTCATCGTCCGCCGGGGGGTCGGTCGCCGCCCGCTGGCGCAGGTCGGCCAGGGGGTCGTAGCGCGGCGGCGGCGGTGGTGGATAGTTTGCCGAGGCCGCTGGCAGCCCCGCCCGGCGGCCCAGGGGTGCCCCCGGCACCGGGCCAGAGCGACCCGAACCGGCCCCGGTGCCCGGGTTAGCCTGTCGCTCAGAGGTGTCCTGGTCGGAAGCCATGCCCACGTCCTAGAGGTTTGCCATCAGCCAGCGGGTGCGCCCCCGCTCAAAAGGTGGTCGCACCGGGGTAAAAGTCAGCCTTAGTATAGCCAGGTCTCGTTTAAACACAAGGGCTGCCTCTGGAAATTGCCGCCATCGGGCCAGGGAGCTAGTCGAGCCGCACCGCCGTTGCCGGTCGCCAACCTCGTTGCCCCTAGTCGATGGCCCTACCTCCTTACCCTGCTAGCCCCCCACCTGATCCTTGTATTCCTCAGCGGTGAGGGCATCGTCTAGCTCGTCTAGATCGCTGGCTCTAATTTTAACCAACCAGCCGTCGCCGTAGGGGTCGTCGCCGATCTGCTCGGGCGCTTCGATCAGCGCCTCATTGCGCTCTAGCACTTCCCCCGTCACCGGCGATTTCAGCTCTTCTACGGCCTTGACCGACTCTACGGTGCCAAATTTCTCGCCCTTCTCCAGGCCGTCGCCCACCTCCGGCAGTTCTAAAAACACAATGTCGCCGAGCTGGTCAATGGCAAAGGCGGTAATGCCCACGGTGACAATGCCTTCGTCTTCGTCCGCCCGGGCGTACTCGTGGCTGTCGAGATATTTCAGCGTTTCGGGATATTCAAATGCCATGGCCTAACCTCACATCGCCCAGGAAGAATAGTCTGCGGTGCCGTCGCGGCTGCCGCTGGGATGATCCAGTGTCAGTGTGCCACGACTCGACCGGTTTGGCGCACAGAAGACTCAGGATAAGAGCGGCGACCCAGAACGGTGACGATTCAGAGATACTTTAAGATTTTGAATTTTAAGTTTTAAGTTTTGAATTCCCCCCACCCACTCCCTCACCTCCCGCCTCTCCCCCAACTCCATCACTCCATCACTCCTACCCTACGGGCAGTCGCTCCGCGTCTACACCCCATCTCCCCCTCACCCCGCGCGGTAAAAGGGCCGCTTGACCACCGTGGCGGGCTGCGCCTGGCCGCGCACTTCGACCTCCAGGGGCTGGCCGACCTTGGCCAGGGCCGGGGGCACGTAGGCCAGGGCAATGGGGAGGTTGAGCGTGGGGGCTAGGGTGCCGCTGGTGACAATACCCACGGGGGTGCCCTGGTGCAGCACCGGGTAGCCGGGGCGAGCGATGTGGCGTCCGGCCATGGCCAGCCCCACCAGGCGACGGCTGAGGCCCTCGGCCTTCTGGGTCTCCAGGGGCGATCGCCCGATAAAGTCGCCGCTGTCGTCTAGGTGTACCAGCCAGCCCAGCCCGGCCTCCAGGGGGCTGGTGGTGTCGTCGATATCCTGGCCGTAGAGGGCCATGGCCGCCTCCAGGCGCAGGGTGTCGCGGGCCCCCAGGCCGCAGGGGGCGACCCCGGCTTCGAGCAGGGTTTCCCAAAGGGCCAGGGCGGTGGCGGGGTCGGTCATGATCTCAAAGCCGTCTTCGCCGGTGTAGCCGGTGCGGGCTACCCAGGCGGGCTGCCCCAGTACGACTCCGTCGCTGTGGCCAAAGCGGGCCAGGGCGGCCAGGTCGAGGCCGGTGTGGGGCTGAAACAGGGCGGCGGCGGCGGGGCCCTGGAGCGAGAGCAGGGCGCGATCGCGCGATTCGTCTACCAGGTCGAGGCCGGGGAGGTGCGATCGCAGCCAGGCCACATCCTTCTCGGTGGTCGCCGCATTGACAATCAGCGCCACGGTTTCCGAGGCGTCGCCCACCGGCGTCTTGAGATAGACAATCAGGTCGTCAATAATGCCCCCCTCGGGGTTGAGCAACACGGTGTACTGGGCCTGCCCTGGGGCCAAGCGGCCCAGGTAAGAGGGCACCAGTCGCTGGAGTGCCGCCAGGCTCCCCGCCCCCCGCAGCTCCAGCTTGCCCATGTGCGAGATATCAAACAGCCCGGCCCGCTCTCGCACCGCCTGGTGCTCCTGCTTGATGCCAGCAAACTGCACCGGCATCGACCAGCCGGCAAACTCCACCATGCGGGCGGCGTGGTTTAGACAGGCAGAATACAGCGGAGTTTGCAGCAGCGTCATGGGTGGGCATTCTAAGGTGATTCAGAGTGTACTGATAAACCGTAGATTTTTCAGGTTTTCTAGTCCGGTGACATTCCCCCCCTGGGGGAGAGGTTGTCCATCAGCCGGTATGCCATATTCGGCTACGCCCCATGGCGGGCAATCGGTAAGACTCTTTTCTCGGCTCAAGCCAACGGGCTGATTGGGTACGTGGGTTCGGCGTCGATTTCTCTCTGGTTGTGCATCCTATGCTTGCTCTAATGCCCCACGGCTCCTGCTTCTTGTGGGATCCGTGGCTCACTTCCCTGCATGTGCTCAGTGACGGGGGGGTGCTAGTAGCCTACTTTTCGATTCCGGGGCTGCTGCTGCTCAACCGACGGCATATCGACATTCAAATGCGCCCGGTGCTGCTGTTGTTTGCCGCCTTCATTTTTAGCTGCGGCATCGGCCACGGCCTGCGAATCTGGAATGTTTGGCACGCCAACTACTGGGTGGAGGGATTTTGGACGTTGGCCACGGCGATGGTTAGCCTCTACACCGCCTGGCAGCTCAAGGCCCTGGTGCCCCAGCTGCTCAACACCCACAAAGACCTGGTCACCAACCGCGAGCTGGCCCAGCGCGACCCCCTCACCGGCCTTGCCAACCGCCGCGGCCTCGACGCCGCCCTCGAAACCCTGGTCTACCAGCGGGGAGAAATCGGCCACAGCCTGATTTTGATTGACCTGGACGGCTTCAAAGACATCAACGACACCTACGGCCACAGCGCTGGCGACCAGATTCTGCAGGGGGTGGCCGATGTACTCAGCCGCCACATTCGCTCCATCGATGTGGCAGCTCGCCTGGGCGGCGATGAGTTTGCGGTGCTGATGGTCGGCTGCCTGCCCCAGGAGGCCCAAGACAAGGCCGAAATCATTCGCCAGCAGATTCAGCAGATTCAGCTGCCCCACCTGGCCGACTCCAGCCGCCGCCTGCCGATCTCGGCCAGCCTTGGCGTGAGCGGGTTGACCTCGGCCCAGGGGTTGACCCAGAGCTACCAGCAGGCCGACGACGCCCTCTACGCCGCAAAGCACGCCGGCAAAAACCAGATCAAGGTGGCGCGTTAGGGGCGTTTTGGGGGCGCTGTAGCGGGGCGGGCAAGGCTGGCGATCAGGGGTGGCGCTAGCAAGGGGCGCGGCCCAGCGGCTGATTAATTTCGAATAAACCCGCCCAAATCGGGCCGATACCGGGCGACAAAGCCGCCGTGGGCATCGTAGACGGCCACCTGGCGGTCGACCTGGTGGCTGACGGTAATAATCTGCTCCAGCAGCTGCTGGGCACCGGGGCTGAGCTGGTTGGTAAAGGCAAAGGTGCCGTCGGCGGCGGGGGGGGTAATGGCCTGGCGCAGGGGCTCGGCGTACTGGCTGGAGAGCACCACCCGAATCTGGCTAGGGTCTTCGCGGACGGTGCAGGGGGTGGCCGAAAACTCGCACAGCTGGGCCAGGGTGGTGGTCAGGGTCTGGAGGGCGACGGCATTGCGCAGGCGGTTTTGGGCATTGTTGAGGGCGGGCTGGTAGGTCTCCAGCAGCACCCCGCTCTCCTCGGCCAAAATGGTGTCGGACGGAATTTGGCGGGCGCTGGCCACCGCCTGACGCCACTGGCCCACCGCCTGGGTCCACTGGCCCTTGGCCTCGTAGGCGGCGGCGGCCCGGGCCGCCTGCACCGCCTGGTTGTAGTTGTGGGCCCCGGCCTCCTCCAGGGTAGAGCGGTTGGTGGCCCGAAACAGCTGCTGTTGATAGTCTTTGAGCTGGGCCTGGGCCTCGTCGTAGACCATGGTGCCCTGGGGAATCAGGGTGAGCCCTTTGATGGCGGCCTGCCACTCCTTGGCGGCGAGCTGCCAACCGGCCAGGGAGTTGGCTGTTTCGGTGCGCTGGCGGGCCAGGGTGCCGGTTTGGATGGCGGTGCTAAAGTTGGCCTCGGCCTCTTCTTCGGCCACAATGCGGCGGCCAATGGCGCTGGAGTTGCTGCGGTACTCGCGCAGCTTTTGCTGACCAAAGTCGAAGGCGGGGCTGTCGGCGGGAATGCTCTCCAGCCGAGCGATGGCCTGCTGCCAGAGCAGGTGTACTTTGACCCAGCGCTCCACCGGGTGGGGGGGCTGCTGGCTCAGGCTGGCGGCCTCGCTGGCCAGGGCCTGGGCCTGAATTAAAGCATTGAGGGCGGCGATGCTGCCCTGGTACTGCTGCAGGCTGCTCTGGGCGACGGCGTGGTGGGCCGACCAGCTGGGAATGGGGGCCAGCATGTCGATGGCAGACTGCATGTCGAGCTGGGCGGCGGTCAGCTCGTCGCCGTTGGGGCTGCCCGCCAGGGTGGCCTGGGCCAGGGCGTAGGCCTGGGCGGCCTGATCGATGCGATCGCAGCTGCCCACCACGCAGGGTCGCGACAGGGCGTAGGCAAAGGCCCCGCTGCCGAGCAAAATCAATCCCGCCAGGCCGTAGCTCCAGTAGTACCGCAGCGATCGCACCCCCTGGGCCGTCCAGGCGCGGCCCTGCTTAGCCCACCGGGGGGTAGCGGGGGGCTGCACCTCGGCCTCGGGCAGGGCCAGCGCGGCATCGCTAACCGAGAGCGTGGCGGTCGAGGCTGCCTCGGGAGCCGCTGGGTGGGCGGCGGTCTCTCCCGCGTCGCCGAGGGCCTGGGCGGCCGCCGTCGCCGCCGCTGTCACCCCAGGGTCGAGGGGCACAGTGTCTATCGCCGCCGGAAAGACCATCTGCACCGCATCGGCTGGGTGCCAGGTAAAGGTGTGCATGGCGTAGGCCTGGGGGGCCGACTTGAGCTTCAGGTATACCCGTACCGAGAGAGCCGCCGCCAGGGCCCAGTCGTCGTCGGGTAGCCCCACCACCGGCACCAGCTCCCGAAAGGCCGCCTCTAGCTCCTTGAGCAGGTCGTTGGGCTCCTTCACCTCGGGCGCGCCATGCTCGGCCAGCAGCAGCAGCCGACCCGACCGCTCCGAGCAGCGCACCGTGGTGAGCCCAGGGGAGAGGTTGGCGGCCTTCAGATAGCGCCCAAAGGCCTGCTGAAGCGGCTCAAGGCCCGTAGCCGTAGATGGTGAAAGTGAGGTCATAGGGTACCCGTTGATATTGCCCCCAGGCAGTGATATTGCCTCCAGGCAGTCGTACTCCGCAGCGCCAGCAATCTACGTAAACAACCTGGAAATCGGCCAGGCAGGCTGGTTTGCCTGCCCCCCGGCCCTGCACCACTTTCCTCCTGGGGTTTGCCATCGCTCCGGGTGGGTGCCCTGTTGGCGAACCGGGGCCATTTATTCAGCGCTCCTGATCCAGCTAATCCAGCGCTACCCCACCCCTGGGGGCAGTGGCTAGGGAAAGCCTTTCCTTAGTGAGTATGCTAGTGCAAGGTGGATATTCTGGGACAACCTTTTGCGGTGCTGATTCTGATTGTGGAAGACGAGGCCGAAATTGCTCGCCTGATTCGGCTCTATCTAGAAAAAGAAGGCTTCACCTGCGAAGTCTGTGAGGATGGCGAAACGGCGCTGCGCTACCAGCAGGCGCTCCAGCCCGATCTGATTATTCTCGACGTCATGCTGCCCAAGCTCGACGGCCTGGAGGTGTGCACCCGCATTCGCCAGGGGCCCGGTGCCAAAGACCCCTATATTTTGATGCTCACCGCCCGGGGCGAAGAGATCGACCGCATTATTGGTCTATCGACCGGTGCCGATGACTACCTGGTGAAGCCCTTTAGCCCCCGCGAGCTGGTGGCGCGGGTGCGGGCCCTGCTGCGCCGCAGCCTGCGCCACAGCCAGGAAGCGCCGCCCCAGACCTACCGCACCGCCCACTTTAGCCTCGATCTCGACCAGCGCACGGCCTACCGCCAGGGCGAGGGCGACAGCGCTGAGCTGCTCGATCTCACCCCGCTGGAGTTTGATCTGCTGGCCACCTTTATGAGCTACCCAGGCCGGGTATGGAGCCGCCACCACCTGATTGAAAAGCTCTGGGGCGAGGACTTTTTTGGCGACGAGCGGGTGGTGGACACCCACATTGCCCGGCTGCGCAAAAAGGTAGAGCCCGACTCGTCGCAGCCCACCTTTGTGAAAACCGTGACCGGGGTGGGGTATCGGTTTGAGGATGAGGCGGTCTAGGTCTCCGAGTGCCTAAAGCGGCCTGTGCAGGCTCAGACCCATGAGGTGGGCATCAATCTGAGGATTGTTGGTGGTCAGGCAGAGGCGCAACCGACCGGCGGTGACGGCCACCGGGTAAGGCCCATAGCGGGCCCAGGCCCGAAACGGCAGATGGCCAATCCCCTCGGCGACGGATTGCCCGTCTACCTGGAGTTCCAGGCTGTGCCAGTGGGTCTGGTAATTTTCCATGATCCACAGGTAGAGGTCGTAGCTGTCGTTGGGCAGGGTTTGCTCCAGGGTCAGGGTTTGGGTCTTGAAGACCACGGTATTGAGCATGGTGCGCGTGCCCCGTTGGGGGTGGGGGGTCGGCCGGTAGTAGGTGGCCGCGCTGGTGGCCCCCGGCACAGCCAGCCCGGTGGCCAGTGCCTCTGGGTATGACTGCCAGCGGTCGCCCCCGATGGTGACCGCCTCGCCCCCCAGGTTGATGCCTTTGACTAGCGCCCCCGAGAGGCGGTCGGGCTCCCGGGCCGGTGTGACCTGATCCCGCAGGGTCAAGTAGGGTTCGTACAGCAACACTTTGAGCGGATTCACCATAGGGCAGCCCTAGCCTCAATCGATATTTACAAATCCTACGGACTGGGGGCGGGGGCGGGGCCAAATGCCGACGGTGAAGGACAAGACTTTACCGGTTTGGCTGGGTTTGCTGGGTGCTACCCATGGGCGCGGCGCGAAGATAGCGCCGCCCGCTATGATGGGGGACTGCCAACACTACAAAGTTTTTGAATTTTTCTTTTGAATTTTTCGGCCATGGGTCTCTGGCAGCTGGAAACCATTCGCATTGTGCTGGTCGAGCCGGCGGGGCCGCTCAACGTGGGGGCGGCGGCTCGGGTGATGAAGAATATGGGCCTGCGGCATCTGGTGCTGGTCAACCCCCAGTGCGACCCCAGGGCGGAGCTGGCCCTGCGGATGGCGGTGCATGGGGCCGATGTGCTGGCGGCGGCCACGGTGGTGGACAGTTTGCCGGAGGCGCTGGCGGGATGTGAACGCGCGATCGCAACCACCGGGCGGCTCCATCCCCAGGAGCAGCCCCTGGAGCTGCCGGAGACCGCCCTGCCCTGGCTGCTGCCCGCCACCCCGGTCGATGGCTTTGCCGCCGCCCTGATATTTGGCCCCGAAGACCGGGGCCTCAGCAACGAGGAGCTGATCTACGCCCAGCGCTGGGTGCGGATTCCGGCTAGCGATACCTACCCTTCGCTAAACCTGGCCCAGGCGGTGGCCGTGTGCAGCTACCTGCTCCACCGCTGCGCCATGGCGGCGGTGCTGACCGAGTCCTTTGCCCCGCCTGCCTTAGCTCCGGCAGACTTAGCTCCGGCAGACTTAGCTCCAGCAGCGGTGGCGGCTGCGAACCAGCGTTTGGCCCCGCTGGATCAACTGGAGGGGTTTTATGGAGATTTGGAAATCGTTTTGCTAAAAATCGGTTATCTTTACCCCCATACCGCCGCAAGCCGCATGGCCAAACTGCGGCGCTTGCTGCATCGGGCGGGGCCCAATCAACAGGAGTTGGCGATGCTGAGGGGCGTGCTGCGCCAGGTCAACTGGGCCGTGGGCGAGGCCCCTAGCGAGACCGCCACCGGCGATCGCTAGGGAACCTCTAGACTGTGCTTCCCCAACGGGCAGTCACCCCAACGGGCAGTAATCCCAGCGGGCAGCAACATCGGCGGGCAGTGATCCCAACGGGCAGCGGTACCAACGGGCAGCGATACCAACGGCGCGAGCAAGGCACATGGCACAGTACGACGATCCTTCTAATCCATTTTCGGCTTCTTCCCAGCGCCCAGCGCCCGGATCGGCCTGGCAGGAGTCAGCCCCGGGCCCAGCGCCCAGCCCTGAGCGCGGCGGGCTCCAACTGCCCGGCGAGGCCGCCGGAGCCTGGAGCGGCGACCGCCCCTCGCCGGTGGCCCGGCGCCGCAACCAGTGGCGGCAGCACCAGCAGCTGACCCCTGACTTTGGCTCGACCCCGGGCGATGCCCCACCCCTGCCCGAGCGCCCCAGCGCGCGCAATGCCTCGCTGCCTCCCTTTGGGCGGGGGCTCGGCCAGCGAGCCCAGCCTCCCAGCGCCCCTTCTCCCCCTATTTCTCCCTCCCCGGAGCGCATGGCGACCCCGGCGATGCCCCAGCGCCCAATTTCTGGGGGGCCGCCGCCGCTGCAGATGCATCCCCACAGCCTGGCGGCGAGCGAGGTGCCTGGCCCCGGCGAGATGGGCAGCCCCCGGGGTGGGCTACCGGCCAAGGTGACGCCGCTGCGGCCCTCCCTGCGGCGTCCGGCGACGGTGCGATCGCAGCCCGACAGCCCGACAGCCCACCGCCCCCCGGCCCTGGATGGCACAACCGAGCCCCTGCCCCCCGCCGAGGGCAGCCCGGCCCGGCGTTCGCGCCCCGCCACCGCCCGCCGCCGCCTGGCTAACCCGCCGCTGCCCCTGCTGTATTTAATTCGGCTGATTATTTTGGGGGTGGGGGTGGCCGCCATTGCTGGCACCCTGCTGTCGGTGCTGAGCCCCAGCAACATTGCCTCCTCCCAGGATGGCGCCCCGCCGTCGCCCCCCGCCGCAGGCGGTAGAGCCAGCGGTGCCCTGATCCAGGGGTCGGCGGCCACCGTGGCCGACCTGCGCCTGACCAGCGAAATCACCCGCCTCAAGGGGGAGCTGGAGCAGCTGGCCACCCTCACCCCCGGCCTCACCCCGGTGGGGTTTGCGGTTGACCTCGACTCCGGCCAGTACGTCGATCTGGGTGGGGCCGAGCCGGTGGCGGCGGCCAGCACCATTAAAGTGCCGATTTTAATTGCTTTTTTGCAGCAGGTAGATGCGGGCACCCTGGCCCTCAACCAGTCAATGCTGCTGCAAGAGGAATACATGGCGGGCGGTTCTGGCACCCTGCGCGGGGAGGCCGTGGGCAACGAATACACCGCCCTGGAGGTGGCCACCCGGATGATTGTCACCAGCGACAACACCGCCACCAATATGATGATCGCTGCCCTGGGCGGCATTGAGGCTCTCAACCAGACCTTTGCGGTCTGGGGCCTAGAGCACACCCTGCTGCGCAACCCCTTGCCCGACCTCGACGGCACCAATACCACCAGCGCCAGGGACCTGGCGCTGATCATGGCGCTGGTCGATCAGGGGGGTCTGCTGACGCCGCGATCGCGCGATCGCCTGTTTAGCATCATGCAGCGCACCGAAAATACCAGCCTGATCCCCTCGGGCATTGGCGACGAGTCGGTGCTGGCCAACAAGACCGGCGACATTGGCGCGCTGCTGGGCGACGTGGCCCTGGTGGATGTGCCCAACGGCAAGCGCTACACCGTGGCGCTGCTGGTGCAGCGGCCCAGCAATGACGGTCGCGCCAGCGAGCTGATCCGCCGCATGACCGAGACCATTCATGCCGAAATGGCCCAGCCTGTCGCCCCGGTGGGCAACCCCAACGCCCGCCCAGCACCTCTGGATCCTGCCGCCCCTACCGGCGAGTTTGAAGGCCAGGACGTGATAACCCCGCCGGATGCCCTCGGGGTGCCCAGGGAGGTGGTCCCGCTGCCAGACCGGGCCCCGGTGCGCGATGAGATCCCGCCCGGGTAGGGGCGCGGTGGATTCCGAACGATGTATTGCTGCGCGCTGGTGAAGCCACGCTTTAGCGTTTCCACCCTGGCAAAACATCTGTTCCTGGGTCTTGGCAAGCTTGCCAAAACAACGGCGATTAGTAAGGGGGTTAAAGGTTGAAGGCCAGCCTTAGCCTTCAGCCTTCAACCCTAAATCTCCACAGGGCCTGCCGCCCTTAGCTTGGTCAAAACTAGTACTGAAACTGCTCGTGGCGAATCACGGTTTCGCCCTCTAGCTGGTTGTAGCTGCCGCCAGTCACCTCGTAGACCGCCAGGGATTTTTCGTTGATGTGGTACTGGTAGTTGCCGTTGATGGCAATGTAGGTGCCCTGGCTGTTGCGAACGTCGGCGGTGGTGAGGGTGTCGTTGGTGGTTTTGTTGATGCCGATGTAGCTCAGCCCCTGGGCGGTCTGGCAGAGGTGAATGGTAAACGACTTGGTCTCAAAGTAGGCTTCGGGCCGGTTGCTGTCGCCACAGGGGCCGGTGCCGATGGCGGGGTTGGTGCCCAGGGCCGGGTCGGGGCTGGTCGCCTGGGCGCTGGTGTCGATGAAGTCGCCGCGCACCCAGCCCTCGGCCCCTGACTGGGCAAACCTGACGTAGTACCAGCTAAAGCCGCCCTCGCCCTCGGCCAGGCGCAGCAGGGTGATCGAGTCGCCGCCGAGGCCGTAGCCCTGGGCCGGAGACTGGGTGGTGGGCTGCGATCGCAGGTTAATCTGCGACCCCTCCGCCTGGGTCACCAGCCG
>DATIVG010000106.1:0-3756 GCA_035466075.1 Nodosilinea sp.
CGCACTTAGCTTTTGGTTTTGGCTGCCGCTGTATCTGGGCCTGCCCCTACCCTACGACGCCCTCCAGCGCCGCTGGCTGCTGCCGGGGTGGATTTAGCCACCCTAGCCATACCCATGTTCGGCCAAAAATTCTAAAGAGACGCTGTCCCTGGCTGGGGCCTGCTCCTTGCCCCCCATAAACTTCTCCACGTACTTGCCCAGCACGTCGCCCTCCAGGTTTACCGCCTGGCCGGGGCGCAGGTGTTGCAGGGTGGTCTCGCGGTAGGTCACCGGAATCACCGCCACGGCAAACCAGTCGCCGCTGGGGCTACAGTCGGCCACCGTCAGGCTAATGCCATTCACCGCAATGCTGCCCTTGGGCACGATGTAGCGGGCCACCCGGTGGTCGCCCACGGTAAAGCTCAGCCGCCAGGAGTCGGCCGTCGCCGTTGCGGCTTCTAAATGCCCCTGCCCGTCGATGTGGCCGGTGACGAAGTGGCCGCCAATTTTGCTGCCCACCCGCAGCGACGACTCCAGGTTGACCCGGCTGCCGTCGGGGAGCATGCCCAGGCTGGTGCGGTCCAGGGTTTCGGGTGAGACCGCCGCCACAAAACCATCGGGCAAAATGGTCTCCACCGTCAGGCAAATGCCGTCTACGGCGATGCTGTCGCCCAGGGCCACGTCGGTGAGGGCGGGGGGCGGGGGCGATTGCTCCCAGCGCAGGTAGACCTGGGTGTCGCCCTGGTGAAACAGGGTGCCCACAGCTTGAATCAGTCCGGTAAACATGGCGGCAACCTTAGGGAAATGCTCAGTGAAATCTCGGCCTGGGGTAGGCGAGAGCGGGACATACTTGAATCAATAATTTTTTTCTTTAGCGTATCCCGGATCAGCGGGCCCCATCGATCAGCTTGGGTAACCTGAGTAAGGTCGATGCCGTGCCGCCGTTACGCTAATATCTCTCTGTTTAGGCCCTGGTTTAAACCCTAGATGTATTCTGTGTTGACGACTGACCCAGGGCTCGCTCACTACGCTAACCGCCCGGTACACTGGTAGAGGTATCGCTTCCCGGCCGATGAAAAACGCTAGAGCACGCCAGTCAACGGATCCAAGAGGCCAAGCCAATGATTGAAATGAGAGTCGCCGGGATTGCCCTGGATGCGATGTCGCGAACTCCAGTTATTTTGCTGCGAGACACCACCGATCGCCGCCAGGTACCCATTTACATCAGCCGCGAGCAGGCCAGTTCGATCATTGCGGTGCTCGAAAACCAGCCTGCCCCCCGCCCCCTCACCCACGATCTGTTTGTCAATCTGCTCGACGAGTGGAATATGACCCTCGATCGGGTGGTGATTCACTCGCTGCAAGACAACACCTTCTACGCCCTGCTCACCCTCAGCCGGGGCGAAACCCGCCGCGAGCTAGACTCGCGCCCCAGCGATGCGATCGCCATTGCCCTGCGCCTCGACGCCCCGATCTGGGTGATGGAAGAGGTGGTGGCCGAGGCCTCCATTCCGGTTGACCGCGATGCCGATGAGGCCGAAACCCAGGCGTTTCAAGCGTTTCTGGCCAATATCAACCCCTCCGACTTTATTCAGCGGGGCAAGTCGTCCACCAGCAACGACACCTTCGAAAGCTCCGACTCCTAGCCCCGACGGACCCGTTCTATGGACTATCGGCGGTTTGGGCGCACCGAACTCTCGCTCTCGGTGCTGTCGCTGGGCACGATGCGGGCGCTGGAGTCGGAGCAGGTGTTTGGCGATACCCTGCGGGCGGGCCTGGCCCTGGGCATCAACCACATTGAAACCGCCCAGGGCTACGGCACCAGCGAAGAGTGGCTGGGTCGGTTTTTGCGCCAGGCCGATCTTCCTACCAACCTGGTGATCACCACCAAGGTGCCGCCTCAGCCCGACGCCGCCACCATGGCCCACCACCTGGAGGAGTCGCTGCGGCGGCTGGGCCGCGACGCGGTTGACTGTCTGGCTATCCACGGCCTCAATACGCCGGAGCATTTGGCCTGGGTGCAAGACCCCGAGGGCTGCATGGCGGCGGTGCGCCAGTTTCAGGCCCAGGGGCGGATTGGCCATGTGGGGTTTTCGACCCACGGCAGCCGGGAGGTGATTGAGGGTGCGATCGCAACCGACCAGTTTTCCTTCATCAATCTCCACTACTACTACTTCTTTCAGCGCCACGCCCCCATCCTTGAGCTGGCCGCCGAGCACGACCTGGGCATCTTCATCATCTCCCCCGGCGACAAGGGCGGCCTGCTCTACGACCCGCCCGCGCAGCTCCAGCAGCTCTGCGCCCCGTTTACACCCCTGGAGCTCACCTACCGCTGGCTGCTGGCCGACCCTCGCATTACCACTCTCAGCGCTGGCCCGGCGATTCCGGACGAGCTGGCCCCGCTGCTGACCCTGGGCGACCAGACCCATCCCCTCACCACCGCCGAACTCGCTGCCCTAGACCGCCTCGCCGCCCACCAGGTCACCGCCCTCGGCCCCGATCGCTGCGCCCAGTGCTACGCCTGCCTGCCCTGCCCCGAGGCCATCCACATTCCCGAAGTGCTGCGCCTGCGCAACCTGGCCGTCGCCTACGACATGCAGCCCTTTGGCACCTACCGCTACCGCATGTTTGAAAACGCCGGCCACTGGTTCCCCGGCCGCAAGGCCAACCGCTGCACCGACTGCGGCGACTGCCTACCCCGCTGCCCCGAAAATCTCGATATCCCCACCCTGCTGCGCGACACCCACGACCGCCTGCAGGGCCCCGCCCGCCGCCGCCTCTGGGGAGACTGATTTACCGAGCTAAGGGGCTGAGCTCTTCGCTAATAGATCTAATAACGCACAGGTTGTTAGAGGCTGACCTCAAGTTATCCGGGCAGAATTGTTTATAATCACTGCTAATTTCTTCGTTCTTCTCATCAGTTCTATGATAGCCAATCTCCTCGCGAATGAATTGTTCGGAAAAATCAGATAGAAGCCATCCCAAAGGAAGCACAAAGGTTTTATCTTGAGCATTGGACCCAGGGGATCTATCGTAGAGAAAAAATTGCCTAAATTGACGAGCAGCATACTTCGATTTGAATTCGGACAAAGTGAGTTTCCTTGTGTCAGAATCACGCGGAAAACTGGCAGAACCCATCAAGTATTCAACCCGATTAACAACGTCAAGACCACGAGCCTCTCGCGAATTCCACAAAGCCCCTAGCGGGGACTTGATCTCATTGAACCCCCCGGCCTTTGGAATGGTTTTTGAAGGCTGACTAGCAATCGCCAGGTATACGAATTTAAAGCTACTTGATCTAATGCCTGGACCTAGTATTTCGCTAATTGACTCTAAAAATCCTTCTTGCTTCAGAAACTCCTCTAGCCTTGAGCCGAGGTCAATAGCGGTCGAAACCCCAGAGTTTTCAAAATAACCTCCGTCCGCAAGACGAGCTTTCTGGCTTCTTTTATCAGGATTGTCACATCTAGAAAACCAAGCCACAGGTGTAACCAGCGTGAATCTAGCGCTCAGAAAAGCAGCCGTGCTCAGGGGTAAATCGATATCCTTTTTACAGGCAACGGTTCTAATATCCTTGAGATTTGGCAAATCGACTTTAAATGGACTGATCACTAAGCGACTGCCAGTTTCTACCACAGTTGTATTTAAAACTAAAGCAGGGGCTGCCTTGGCTGGATCCCAGTGAGTATAGAACGAGCTTTCGAGAGGATTTTTTTGATTTTCCTTAGTTTCCTTCCAGGCATTCTCAAATGCATACTCTATTCCCCTAGCTCGGTC
>DATIVG010000107.1:0-10044 GCA_035466075.1 Nodosilinea sp.
GCCACCGATGGAGCTGGGCGGCTGGGCGGCTGCCGCCGGGCCTCTTCTACCGCCAGGCTGCGCTGGAGCTGCACAATTCGGGTGGTGTCTAAGTTGGCAGAGCAGGTGTCGGCAGCGGCCAGCGGCACCGTCGCCAACCCCGGCTGGCTGTCAAAATCACAGGCGTAGAGCCCCACCAGGCGGTAGTTGCGGGCATTGCCCTGAAAGAAGCGCAGGTTGTAGCCCTCGTCTCTGGCGGCGGTGCCAAACTGGTTGAGCACGGCATAGCGCTCGTTGTAGGTGAGCACCGACCAGATTTGAGAATTCACCACCACATCGATCACCATGGTGGCAGAGTCTTCAATTTGGTAAGAAATCCACGACTGCACCAGGCGACGGCCCCCCAGGTGCGAAGTCAACGAGTCGCGGTTCCACCACAGGCTGGGCAGGGTCATCGCCTCAGCGGAAGCCTGGCGACTATCGCTGGAAACCGACCCATCGACAATGCGATCAAAAAAGTCTTCACCACTGGCAATTCCGGCGGTGGGAAACACCAGCAGCTGGCACAGGGTCTGGTTGAGCTCAGCCGGTCGCCCCGGCCAGTAGGCGGTCAGCAGATCCCCAGGGCAGCAGGCGGCGGCGCTCAAATCGGCGCAGGCGGCCTGGCTCTGGGCCTGGCTTTGGGCCTGGCTGGCGGCTGGGGAGCCGGTCACCAGCAGCGCCGCCCCCACCATCGCCAGGTAGAGATGGGTCGAGGAGCGGCGGCGGGCGAAGCCTTTGCCTAGGGCGGTCACGGCCCCCTGGGCCCGGCGGGCTACCTCCAGCCTGCGCTTCGCCTCTGACCGTTCGCCTGCGTGCTTGCCCATGACGCTGCCCTCCAGGGGATTGGCTACCCAAAAATCAACCGGCTGCGGTGGGCATGGTGTAGCCTCAAAGGCTGGCCAGCCACCTGCTCTACCATGAGCACGACTTGCTCAGGGCGCAGCAGGTTCCCGTCGTTATGGCAGTTGCCGACGGCTCGCAGCCACACGCTGCTGCCATCTTCAGGGTACTGCACGCCAGGGGGCAATGGGTGCTCGGGCCCCACCACAGCCAGCTGGTGCAGCCGCTCTCGCAGGTTAACCATCTTCACAGCACCCGACTTGGTTTTTTTCTCCCAGCACACCTCATCGAGGGCCAGCACCGCCGCCACCCACTGCTCCCACGGCTGCTCCGGCTGCTCCTCGGGGGCGGCGGCTGGTTCCGTCGCCTCTAGGCCTACCCGGAGGTAGTATTCAGCCCGGTCGAGGCACTTGGTGGCCGAGGGCTGATCCAGCGGTACCTCGACCACGTCGTAGAGCGGAATCTCATCGGGCAGCTCTGCGGCTAGCCGCTGTAAAAAGTCGGTGGGTGCGATCGCACGGGTGAGCTCAAAATCGACCACCTCGCCACTGCTGGTCGCCCCCAGGGGGAGAGCATTGGCGGGCGACACCCGCGGGCCGGGGTGAAAGCCGCCGCTAAAGGCAATCGGCAGCCCGGCCCGACGCAGGGCCCGGTCAAACAGACGCACCAGATCCAGGTGGCCAATCAGCCCCATGGTGCCCAGCTTGCCCAGGGTCACCCGCAGGCGCTGCACCCGCTCCTGGCTGGGCTGGCCGTGGCCCGCAAAGGCGGGAATGGGCAGCGGCGGCACCACCACATTGTGGCCAAAGTCGGGGCCACACACCCCGCAGTGGGAGCAGCCCTCAAAGGAGCAGTCGGGCACCACGGCCGCGGCCAGGGCCCGCTGGAGGTCTTCCTTGAGCCAGTCCTTGTCGATGCCGGTGTCCAGGTGATCCCAGGGCAGGGGCGCATCGAGGCTGGTGGCGGCCTCAGCGTCCATCACGTTCCACTCGCCCTGGTCCACCTGGCGATATTTCCAGGTGAGGTCGGCCTCGTCAATGGCCTGGGTCCAGGCGTTGAAGGCGGTTTCCAGGCTTTCCCACCAGCTGTCCATGCCCGCCCCCAGCTCCCAGGCGCGGCGCACCACCGGCCCCAGGCGGCGATCGCCCCGGCCCACAAAGTCCTCCATGGCCGATATGCGCACGTCGGTAAAGTTCACCTTGGCCGAGCGCATATCCCTAAATTCGCCCCGCAGCAGGGCCTGCTTGCGCAAAAACTCCTCCGTTGACACCGAGTGCCACTGGAACGGGGTGTGGGGCTTGGGGGTGAAATTGGAAATGGTGATATTAAACGACAGGGGCCGTCGCCCCTTCAGGTAGCAGGCCTGGCGCAGCCAGCGCACGGTCTCGGCAATGCCCACCACATCGGCGTCGGTTTCGCCCGGCAGGCCGATCATAAAGTACAGCTTGACCCGGCCCCAGCCCTGCTCGTAGGCGGTCTTCACCCCCCGCAGCAGCTCCTCGTTGGTCAGCCCCTTGTTAATGATGTCGCGCATGCGCTGGGTGCCCGCCTCGGGGGCAAAGGTAATGCCGGTGAGGCGGGTGCCGCCGATGATATGGGCAATATTTTCGTCAAAGCGATCGACCCGCTGACTGGGCAGCGACAGCGAAACGTTGTCGTCCTTAAGCCGATTTTTGATCTCCACCCCCACCGCGGGCAGGGCCAGGTAGTCAGAGCAGCTCAGCGACAGCAGCGAAAACTCGTTGTAGCCGGTGGTGCGCATGCCGGTCTCAATGGCGTCGATCACCGCCTCCGGCTCCACATCGCGGGCGGGGCGAGTGAGCATGCCCGGCTGGCAAAAGCGGCAGCCGCGGGTGCAGCCCCGGCGAATCTCCACCGTCAGACGGTCGTGGACGGTCTCGATGTAGGGCACCAACCCCATGGCGTAGGCCGGAATCGGGGTGGCGACCCGGCGCAGCACCCGTGGCGGCACGTCGGAGCGGTTGGGGTGCACCGAGCCATCCGCCGCCATGGTGTAAAAGCGGGGCACATACACCCCCGGCACCTGGGCCAGGTCGAGCAGCAGGGCCTCGCGGCTGAGACCAGCGGCTTTGCCCTCCTCTAGCACCAGGGCAATCTCCGGCAGCAGTTCTTCCCCATCCCCGAGGGCGACAAAGTCAAAGAAATCGGCGTAGGGCTCGGGGTTGGAGGTGGCGGTCTGGCCCCCGGCAAAAATCAGCGGCCAGGCGCCTGCCTCAGCAGGGGGGGTGAGGTCGCGCTCCTGCCAGGTCAGCGGTATGCCCGCCAGCGAGAGCATTTCCAAAATGTTAGTGGCCCCCAGCTCGTAGCTGAGGCTAAAGCCAAGAATGTCAAAGTCGGTCAGGGGCCGCTGCGACTCCACCGCAAACAGCGGCGTGCCCGTTTCGCGCAGCTGGGCGGCCAGGTCGGCGGCGGGCAGGTAGGCGCGATCGCACAGCTGCCGCGGCTGGGCATTGAGAATGCTGTACAGAATGATATGGCCCAGGTTAGAGGCCCCGACCTCATAGATCTCCGGGTAGGTCAGCACCCAGCGCACCGCCGCCGTAGCCCAGGGTTTGTGCACCGCCCCCAGCTCATTGCCCAGGTAGCGCCCCGGCTTAGAGACATCAGCGGAGACCAAGGTATTGATAGGCATAGACACAACCCGAACTGCCCCAAGCGTCTGAGAGAACGACTCCCATACTATAGCGAGCTGGGGGTAGCTGAGTGGCGGCGTTGGTGCCTAGGCGGCCATGGGCAGGGGCAGCTCATCGACCATTTCAAAGGCGCGGTCAAGCTGGGTCAGCTCAAACACAATGCGAATGGCCGGGGGTACCGAGCACAGGCAGAGCCGCTTTTGCAGCTGACGCGCCTGCTTGAGCGCCGACACCAGCGAGATCAAACCAGCGCTGTCCAGGGATTCCACCCCGCTCATGTCCACAAACAGACCACTGGCGCGGTCAGACTGAATCTGCTGAATCAAAGACGTTTGAAAGGCTTGGGCGTTAGACGCGTTGAGAGAGCCCTGGGCCTGCACAATAGCCATTGCCTTAGTCATAGTTTGCATACTCGGTACACTCCAGATCAATGGATAATGTCAATAACTATTGAAACCAGCTGGCCACATCCTGAAGGTAGTCGGATTTACCTGGCCTTGGCTACGATGAGCCCGTTTGTTAGTCGTATCTTGATATAGATTCAGACCGCATCAACGCCGTACCTCCGTGAATCCACCGAACATAGCCCCAACCTCCTAACGGTTTTGTGATGTAAATCACCGATCTTTGTGGTCAGCTTCACAATTTATACGGGGAGCTATCACCGGATAAATCTTCCCCAGGCTAGAGAATCAAAGCTAACGACATAGCGTTCAGGTAATGGTTCATGGCCCCCACATTTTCCATTCGTAGACTTGTTGAAAAAGCCCTGCACAGCGGTCTGCTCACCCCCGAAATCGAGCAGGGCATCAATGCCGAGCTCTCCCGCCTGGGCTATCTGCCCATTGGCGACTCCGAAGCCCTTGAGCTCCTGATGTACGAAATGGACGAAGGCCGCATTCGCCTGGTTCCGGATCTAGGCATTTACGGCGAGCCCTTTCACCAGCCCGTGTAGGCGGCGACCGGCGGGCTGGCCCAGAATGTAGCGACCCTGGCCCCACGGACAAGCTTGCCTTTTCCCCCGCGCGGGGCCAACTCTCCGCCGCCCCAGGCAGCTTTATGGAAACTTCACAAAAACTGTCCGGATCGTCGGGAGCGACAGCTAGCCGCTGGTTTGTGCCTGGCTGTCTGCCCACAGCAGCCGCATAAACTCGTTGACAGTAATCGAGTGGGGGCCAGCCCGGTCGGAGCTGTGGGCGGCCTCCTCATCTGCGGGCTTGCAGGCCAGCGCCGCAAATAGGGGAATCACCTCGGTGTCGAGGGCGGCCTGTAGCTGAGCCAGGGGCCACAGCATGTCGGGGGTGGGGGGTTGGTTCAAGCTGGGGGTTCCCCCCTCCAGGCTCACGCCCAGGGGCTGGGCCCCCAAAGGGCTGACCAGGGCCATGGGGCGCACCCAGCCCAACTGCCGCGATTCCAGGATTTGAATCACCTCGGCATAGAGGCGAAGCTGGCGACATTCCAAAAAAACGATCTGACCAGGAACTAGCGTTGCCATAGGGAAAACGCACCGATACATACCAGGGGTGACGCGGCGGGGTTGCCGAGGTAGATGACCTCGGGGCCTCAGCCCCCACCCCAATGCCTTTCCCCTATGGTAGACAGGGAGCCTGGGAATCTGCCCTCCGGATTCCCCCTGGTTAGGGCGCGGGCGATGCTAAAGCCATCGTGAAGTTTTATGATGGGGTGAGTGAGCTAGGCAACCCACCGGTGTAGGTAGCCGTTCTTAGTCCAGCCCCTCTCTGATCGTCGCCAGCTGACCCCAGTCAGCCCCAGGCCAGCCAGACTAGCGCCAGGGAGATTAGCGTCCCTGGTAACGGCTTGAGCCGGTGGCGGCTGGGAACCCATCGGACCTGTTCGCTGTGAGCTGGGCTATGGGTTGGGCCGTTGCGATTGGTCATGGGCTTGGGGTTGTAGCCTCGGCCCAGTGGCTATAGTAGTGACTGGGCCAGGCGCTGGGGATATCGGTGGCTGAGTTGACCTGTGCTCTTGAGCCTTGCAAACGGAGGTATTGCTGTGTCAGTTGAAACCATTGAGCGGACTACGACATCCACCATTCGCAAGCCGGCACCGCGCTATCGCGTGCTGCTGCACAACGACGAGTTCAACTCGATGGAGCATGTGGTGGAGTCGCTGCTCAAGGTGGTGCCCAGCCTGACCATGCCCCAGGCGGTCGATATTATGATGCAGGCGCACACGGCTGGGGTGGCGCTGGTGATCACCTGCGAGCTGGAGCACGCTGAGTTTTACAGCGAAGGGCTGTGCAGCCTGGGGCTTACCAGCACCATCGAGCCCGATGAGTAAAGGAGCGTGGGCTAGGTTAGCGGGCTATTCGCCCCTGCTCCGGGTGCTGGTATTTTTAGGCATTGTGGTGGTGCTCTGGCTGCCCTTTGCCCTGCCGCTGTACTGGCTATCGGCGCAGGGCTGGCTGCCGGGGGGCGATCTGCTGCCCACGGCGCTGCTGTATGTGGTTTTTTTGCTGGTGCTGCCCCGCTGGGAATACCGGGTGCGGGGCGAAACCCAGCCCTGGGCTCAGGTGGGGTTTGCGGGTCGCCGCCCCCTGGCCCTGGGCATGGCGATGGGAGCCTTGATCGGAGCGGTTAGTCTGGCGGTCTTGGCGCTGGTGCAGGTGGTTTTGGGGTGGGCCGCGGTCAGCCCCGACGCGGTGCAGGGCCTCGATTTGCTACGGGTGGGGCTGGTGGGGGCGCTGGCGGCAACGGCGGTGGGCTGGTCGGAGGAGCTGCTGTTTCGGGGCTGGCTGCTGCGGGAGCTGGAGCAGGGGTTTTCTCCGGCCGTGGCCTTGGGGCTAACCAGTGGGGGGTTTGCGATCGCACATTTCATCAAACCCCTAGACGCCATGGTGGCGCTGCTGCCCCAGCTGGCCGGGCTGCTGCTGCTGGGCCTAGTGCTGGGCTGGGCCCGACGCATTCCGGTAGCGCCCGACAAAACCGGGCTGGGGCATCCGGTCGGCCTCCACGCCGGGCTAGTGTGGGGCTACTACCTGCTGGCGGTGGGCAACCTGCTCACCCCCACCGGCACCGTCCCCCCCTGGGTGACCGGGCTAGACGGCAACCCGCTGGCCGGGGTACTGGGGCTCACCCTGCTGAGCGGGCTGGGCGCGCTGATGTACCGCTGGAGTCGAGCGGCTAAGCCTCTCCGCTAGCCCGCTCCATCAGCAGGGCCTGGGCACTGGAGACCGGCTCACCGGGTTGAGGCCGACGTTGACAGTAGCTGCCGTCGGCGGCCATATCCCAGGCCTGGCGATTGTCCTTCAGACAGAGCTGCAAAATGGTTTTTAGCTCCTGGCGCAGATTGGCGTCGGCAACCGGCGTCATCACCTCCACCCGCCGGTCCAGGTTGCGAGGCATCCAGTCAGCACTGCCCAGCAAAACGATCTCCTGCCCCCCGTGCTGAAAGTACACAATGCGAGAATGCTCTAAAAACCGCCCCACCAGGCTGATCACGCGAATGTTGTCGCTGACCCCCGGCAGCCCCGGACGCAGACAGCAGATGCCCCGCACAATCAGATCCACCGTCACCCCCGCCTGGGAGGCCTGGTAGAGCAGCGCAATCAGCGCTGGATCGACCAGGGAATTCATCTTGGCGATGATGTAGCCGCCCTTTCCCTGTTTCTCAAAGGCAATTTCCTGCTCAATCAGATCGACCAGGCGCTGGCGCAGGGTGAGGGGCGCCACCAGCAGCTGCCGGTAAACCTGCTGGCGCGAGTAGCCCGTCAGATAGTTGAACAGATCGGAAATATCGGCACCGATGTCGTCGTGGGCGCTGAGCAGCCCCAGATCGGTATACAGTCGGGCCGTTTTGGGATTGTAGTTACCGGTGCCCACATGGAAGTAGCGGCGAATTTGCGGCCCTTCTCGGCGCACCACCAGCACCACTTTGCTGTGGGTTTTGAGGCCGACCAGCCCGTAGACCACATGCACCCCCGACTGCTCTAGTTTGCGGGCCCAGTTGATGTTGTTTTCCTCATCAAAGCGAGCTTTGAGCTCCACCAGTACCGTGACCTGCTTACCGTTCTCGGCGGCAGAAATCAGCGCGCTGACAATGGGGGAGTCGCCGGAGGTGCGGTACAGGGTCATTTTGATGGCCAGCACCTGGGGGTCATGGGCCGCCTGGGTAATGAAGCGCTGCACCGTAGCGGCAAAGGAATGGTAGGGGTGGTGCAACAGCTGGTCCTGGCGACGCAGCAGCGAGAACAGTTCTTCGGCGGTTTCTAAATCTGGGGCCTCGGCATCTACCCCCGGCGGGCTGAGGCTCTCCAGGGCCGGGGGCACGGTGGGGGTCCAGCTGGGCAGCTTGAGATCGGGCAGGGGCAAGGCCATAAACGTCATCAGGTCGCCCAGGCCCAGCAGCCCGTCAATGTCGTAGACATCGGTGTCAGCCAGGGCCAGTTCTTCCATCAGCATGGCCCGCACCGGGGCGGGGGTGTGGCGCTGGAGTTCCATCCGCACCGCCGAGCCGCCCCGCCGTCGCTTGCGCAGCTCCTGCTCAATGGCCAGCATCAGGTCATCGGCCTCGTCTTCTTCCACGGCCAAGTCAGCGTTGCGGGTAATGCGAAAGCTGTAGTGTTCCTGCACCACCATGCCCGGAAACAGGGCCGATAGGTTGGCAGCAATGACCTGCTCCAGGGGTACGCCTATCCACCGGCAGGTATCGTCGCCCCGGCTGCCCGCCGGTTCGGGCAGGGCAATGAAGCGGGGCAGCACCCGGGGCACCTTGACCCGGGCAAAATGCGTCTGCTGGGTTTGAGGGTCTTGCACCACCACCGCCAGGTTGAGGCTGAGGTTGGAAATGTAGGGGAAGGGGTGGCCCGGGTCCACCGCCAGGGGGGTGAGAACCGGAAAGATTTGCTCCTCAAAGTAGTCGGAGCAGTAGGTCTGCTGGGTGGCGCTGAGGTCGGTGTAGTCGAGCAGCCAGATACCCCGTTGGGCCATCTGCTGCCGCAGCCCGGCGGTGAACGTCTGGTGCTGCTGTTCGACCATGGGCCGCAGGGTGGCGCTAATGGCGCTGAGGTGCTCCTGGGGGGAGCGCCCATCGGGGGAGCACCGGGTCACCTGGGCCTCGATCTGCTGCTTGAGGGCGGCCACCCGCACCATAAAATATTCGTCCAGGTTGGTGCTGAAAATGGCTAAAAATTTGAGCGCCTCCAGCAGCGGGGTGCGCTCGTCGAGGGCCTCGTGGAGTACCCGCCGGTTAAACTCCAGCCAGCTCAGCTCGCGGCTGACGTAGTACTGAGGATCGCTGAGGTTGGGGGCCGCTGCATCGCTGCGACGCTTTACTGTGGTCATCCAGCTAAAGCTCCCCTGGAAACGACTCCCCGGCTCCAAAAGCAGAGTCTTCCTGCCCCTGCCACCATTCGCCCAGATCCATCAGCGCCTGGTGCAGGGCGGCCAATTCTGTTGCGTAGTCCTCCGGGGCGAGGGTGGGACGTTGCTCTTGCAGCAGCTTGAGGCGCCACTGCACCAGCAACCAGGGCTTGGAGAGCCCGTCGGTGGCCTCGATGTACTGGGCCCAGTCCTTACTGTCCATGGCGATCTCCAGTCCTGGGTCGGGGGTTGAGCAGAGAGTTAGAACTGTTAAGACTAAGTTAATGATACTAACGCAAGTCAGGCCGGAGTAAAATCCTCCAGCCTGATCGAGGTATGGATGTGGGCTACAGCGGCCAGCGCCCTACTGGCGCTGCTTAAAGGCGGCTAGCCAGTCTCGCAGCTGATCGGCGGCCACATCGCGACCGCCCAGGCCAAAGGCAATTGCGATCGCAACTGCCACCGCCCCCAGCAGCAGGCCAAAGGCCAGGTTAACGATATCTGGGGCCACCCCCATCTGCTGCAGCGCCATCGCCCCCACAAAAATCAAAATCGCAATTCGGGCCGCCTGGGCCAGCACCCTGGCCTGGCCAGTACCCATGGCATTGACCAGACGAAAGGCCAGATTCGCCAGGTAGAGACCCACCGCAAACACCACCACGCCGCTGAGCACCCGCGCCCCAATCCGCAAAATGGCGCGCACAATGTCGGTTAGCCCAGCGAAGTTAAGAATCTCCGTGGCGGTCACGGCCCCAAACAGCACGATCGCCACCAGGGTCACGATACCCACCAGCTCCGAGGGCGTACGGCCAGGGGCCTGAATCGAAGCGATCGGACGACCCTCGGCATCGAGCCCCGGCTGCACCGTCGCCCCAGAGCTGAGGTTGAGCTCCGGCAGGCCCAAAATGCCCATGATGTTGTCAAAGCCAGCCCCCCGCAGCACGCTGGTCACCAGGTCGGCCACAAAGCGCCCGACCACGTAGGCCGCCGCCACCACTACCCCAGCCATAATCACCTGGGGAATGGCCGTCAGCACCCGCTCCAGCATCACAATGGCCGGAGTCGAGATCGCGTCAATATTCAGCTCGTTGAGGGCCGCCACCACGGCGGGAATGAGCACCAGCACGTAGGCCAGGGTACCGGCCAAATTCGACAGGGACAGGCCGCCCGTAGACACCCCCGGCCCCGCCGTACGCAGCCCCAGGCGG